>NZ_JBFUAI010000004.1:0-219366 GCF_056406355.1 Cellulomonas sp. P1_C4
GAGCTGCTGGCCGCATGACGCTGCCGCCCGACCTCGTCGCGCGCGTCGAGGCGCTCGCGAGCGGGCCGCGCCGGCTCCTCGGCATCGTCGGTCCGCCCGGCGCCGGCAAGTCGACCGTCGCGGCGGAGGTGGTCGCCCTGGTCGGCGCCCGCGCGGTCGTCGTGCCGATGGACGGGTTCCACCTGGCGCAGACCGAGCTCGAGCGGGTCGGGCGCGCCGACCGGAAGGGGGCGCCGGACACGTTCGACGCCGACGGGTTCGTCGCGCTGCTCACGCGCCTGCGGACGACGCCCGGGCACACGGTCTACGCCCCCGAGTACCGCCGCGACCTGCGCAACCCGGTCGCGGGTGCCATCGCCGTGCCGCCCGAGATCCCGCTGGTCGTGGTCGAGGGGAACTACCTGCTGCTCGACGACCACGGCTTCGGTCCCGTGGCCGGGCTGCTCGACGAGTCGTGGTTCCTGGCGCCCGACGACGCGGTCCGGCTGGATCGGCTGGTGGCCCGGCACGAGGCGTTCGGCAAGACCCCGGAGGCCGCGCGGGCCTGGTCGCACGGTCCCGACGAGAGCAACGCCCGGCTGGTCGCCGCGACCGCGGTGCGGGCCGACGTCGTCGTGCGGGTCGACTGACCGTCGCGCCTTCCGGCGGCCCGGAGACGTGCTGGACGCGCCGACGGTGCGAGACTGGGCGCCGTGAGCTCGTACCCCGCGCGTGCCGTCGTCGACCTCGCGGCCGTCCGCGCCAACGTCCGGTCCCTGGCCGCGCACGCTCCGACGGCGCAGGTACTGGCCGTCGTCAAGGCCGACGGCTACGGGCACGGCCTGCTGCCGACCGCCTCGGCCGCGGTCGCCGGCGGCGCCACCTGGCTGGGCACCGCGCAGGTGGGCGAGGCCCTCGCGCTGCGGCGCGGCGGGATCGTCGGCCCGCGGGTCCTGACCTGGCTGTACGCGCCCGGTGCACCCCTGCGGGAGGCCGTCGACGCCGGCATCGACGTCTCCGTGTCCGCGCCGTGGGCCCTCGACGAGCTCGCCGCCGCCGCGCGCTCCGCCGGCCGCCCGGCCCGCGCGCACCTCAAGGTCGACACGGGGCTGGGCCGCAACGGACTCACGCCGGACGACTTCGCCGCTCTGCTGCCCGAGGTCCTGCGGCTACGCGCGGAGGGCGCCGTCGAGGTCGTCGGGCTCTGGAGCCACCTCGCGTTCGCCGACGAGCCCGAGCACCCCACGGTCAAGCTGCAGGCCGAGGTGTTCGCCGACGCGCTGCGGACGGTCGAGGGCGCGGGGGTCACGCTCGAGGTGCGGCACCTAGCCAACTCCGCGGCCACGCTGACCGCCCCGGGGATGCACTACGACCTCGTGCGGCCCGGGATCGCCGTCTACGGCCTCTCGCCCGTGCCGCAGCTCGGGGGCCCCGACGAGTTCGGGCTCGTCCCGGCGATGACGCTCGAGGCCGAGCTCGCGAACGTCAAGGCGGTCCCCGGCGGGCACGGCGTCTCGTACGCGCACCAGTACGTCACCGCGCGCGACACGGTGCTCGGGCTGGTGCCGCTGGGGTACTCCGACGGGATCCCGCGACACGCGTCGGGCACGCAGGAGCGCCCCGGTGGGCCCGTGCGTGTCGGCGGCCGGACCCTGGGCGTCGCCGGGCGCGTGTGCATGGACCAGGTGGTCGTGGACCTCGGTCCCGGCGCGACCGAGCAGGCGGGCGACCGCGTCGAGCTGTTCGGCACGGGCCGCGACGGCGGGCCGACCGCGCAGGACTGGGCGAACGCCGCCGGGACCATCTCCTACGAGATCGTCACGCGCATCGGGTCCCGGGTCCCGCGCGTGCACGTCGACAGCGAGGCGTCATGACCGCCATCACGGTCCGGCTGCCCGACGCCGAGGCCACGCGCGCGTTCGGGCGCTCGCTCGCGGGCGTGCTGCGGGCCGGGGACCTCGTCGTGCTCACGGGCGACCTCGGCGCGGGCAAGACGACCCTGACGCAGGGCATCGGCGCCGGGCTGCACGTGCGCGGTCAGGTGGCGTCGCCGACGTTCATCATCGCGCGCGAGCATCCGCCCCTCGCCCGTGAGGACGGCAGCCGCGGACCCGCGCTCGTGCACGTGGACGCCTACCGGCTGGGCTCGCTCGACGAGGTGGACGCGCTCGACCTCGACGCCAGCCTCGACGAGGCGGTCACGGTGGTCGAGTGGGGCGAAGGCTGGGTCGAGTCGCTCGCGCAGGACCGGCTGGAGGTGACGCTGCAGCGGCCGCGCGGGGGCGCGATGTCCGAGGACGACCTGGACGACGCGGCCGCGGGGGAGCGCGTCGTCACCGTCCGGCCCGTCGGTGCACGCTGGGCGGACGTCGCGCTGCCCGACATCGACCCGGTGGCAGGCTGAGCGCGTGCCCGTCCTCGCCCTCGACACCTCCGCCGCCGTCGCGGTGGCCCTCACCGACGATGCCGGCGTCGTGCTGGCGGAGCGGTCCGACGCACAGCAGCGCCACCACGCCGAGCTGCTCACGCCCATGGTCGCCGACGTCCTGGCGGAGGCCGGGGTGGATCGGCGCGAGCTCACCGCCGTGGTCGTCGGTACCGGACCGGCACCGTTCACGGGTCTGCGCGTGGGGCTCGTGACCGCCCGCACTCTGGCGCTCGCGCTCGGCATCCCGGTGCACGGCGTGCCCAGCCTCGACGCCGTGGCCGCCCGGGCGTCGCGCGTGCTGCCCGTCGGCACGGACGTGCTCGTCGCCACCGATGCCCGCCGCCGCGAGGTCTACTGGGCGCTGTACCGGCTGGTCGAGGCCGGACGGATCGACGTGCTGGTCGCCCCCGAGGTCGCCGCGGCCGGTGATGTCGCGGCGGATCCGCGGAGCGAGGGCGCCCTGGTGATCGGGCGCGGCTCGTCGTTGTACGCGGACGCCTTCACCCGACGTACCGATGCCATGATCCCGGGGCCGGTGGTGGCCGCCGCCGGCGAGCCGATGCTGCTGCCCGTCCCGGACGCGGCCCCCGACCTCGAGGCGTTCGGTCTGCTCGACCCCGACCCGGCCGAGCTCGCGCGCCTGGCGCTGAGCCGGGTCGCGCAGGGTCGGGTCCTCGCCACCGAGCCCCTCTACCTGCGCCGGCCCGACGCCGTGCCGCAGGCCGCGCGCAAGCGCGTGCTCGGATGACCGAGCAGCCCGACGGCGTCGTCGTCCGCGTGCTGTGCCCGGCGGACCTGCCGGACCTCGAGCGCATGGAGGTCGAGCTGTTCGGCGCGGCCGCGTGGTCGCCGGAGAGCCTCGCCGCCGAGATCGTCGGCCCGGGCCGCTGGTACGTCGGCGCCGTGGTCGACGGCGCGCTCGTCGGCTATGCAGGCCTGTGGTTCGACGGGTTCGACGCCCAGGTCATGACGATCGGCACCGACGAGCGGTTCCAGGGGCGCGGGCTCGGGCGTCGGATGCTCGAGAACCTGCTCGACCGCGCCCGCACCCTGAGCGCCGCCGTGGTGCTGCTGGAGGTGCGCGTGGACAACGACCCCGCGATCCACCTGTACGAGAGCATGGGCTTCGAGCGGCTCGGCATGCGCCGGGCGTACTACCAGCCGGGCAACATCGACGCGTGGACCATGCGGCTGGACCTGCGACAGACAGGGGCACCCGCATGACGAGGACCGACGTCATCGTCGACGCCGACGGGCTGGCCGAGGCGCTCGCGGGCGACGAGCCGCCCGTCCTGCTCGACGTGCGCTGGGCGCTGGGGCAGACGGACGGCCACGACCGGTACCTCGCGGGACACCTGCCCGGGGCGGTCTTCGTCGACCTCGACACCGAGCTCGCGGCGCCCGCCACCCCGCAGGACGGCCGGCACCCGCTGCCGGACCTGGAGGCCCTCGAGGCCTCCGCGCGGCGGTGGGGTGTCTCGGCCGACCGGCCCGTCGTGGCCTACGACGCCGTCGGCGGGATGTCCGCGGCCCGGGTGTGGTGGCTGCTGCGCTGGGCCGGGCTGAGGGACGTGCGGCTGCTCGACGGCGGACTCGCGGCGTGGACCGCGGCGGGCCGGCCCCTCGAGGCCGGGTCCGTGACGCCGGAGCCGGGCGACGTGGTGCTGGTGCCCGGAGCGTTGCCCACGATCGACGCCGACGGCGCCGCGGCCTGGACGGGGTCGCTGCTCGACGCCCGTGCGGCCGAGCGGTACGCGGGCGAGGTCGAGCCGGTCGACCCCCGCGCGGGCCACATCCCGGGCGCGATCTCGGCGCCCACGGCGGGCAACCTCGGCGCGGACGAAGCGTTCCTTGCCGACGACGAGCTGCGCGCGCGCTTCGCCGGCCTCGACGGGCCGGTCGCCGTGTACTGCGGCTCGGGCGTGACCGCGGCACATGAGGTCGCGGCGCTCGCGTCGATCGGCGTGGAGGCGGCGCTCTACCCCGGCTCGTGGTCGCAGTGGTCGAACGACCCCGGCCGCCCCGCGGAGACAGGAAAGGCCGCGACCCCGGTGTAGGGATCGCGGCCTCCCGGCAGAGGTCCGGTCAGACCGTGAGCGACGCCTGCTCGTAGGCGAGGCGCTCGCCGCGCGGGCGGGGGGTGCTGGAACCGGCGAGGTGGCCGACGTTGACGACCAGGAGCGACTTCCAGCCGTTCTCGGCGAAGAACTCCTTGTCGATGCCCTCGGCGTCCATGCCGCCCATCGGGCCGGCGGCCAGCCCGGCGGCGCGCAGGCCGACGATCAGGTACCCGGCCTGGATGAGGGCGTTCGTGCGGGCCATCGACTCGCGCTGCTCGGGCTGACCCTCGAGCGCGTCGGCCAGTGCGGACATGTGCGGCGCGAGCGTCGGGATGTGGGCGTGGAAGCCGGTGTCGGCCGCCAGGACCAGGGACACGGGGGCCGCCAGCACGCGGTCGCGGTTGCCCTCCGCCATGTGGGCTGCGAGGCGCTGACGGGCCTCGGGCGCGCGCACCACGAGCAGGCGCAGCGGGATGATGTTGAGGGCCGTCGGGCCCCACCGGACCAGGTCGTAGACCGCGGCGATCTGCTCGTCGCTGACCTCGTCGGTGCTGAACGCGGCGGCGGTGCGCGCCTCGCGGAAGAGGAGGTCGGCGACGTCGTCACCGACGGCGAGGCCCGATGTGGGGAAGTCGAGGCCGTCCAGGACAGTGGTGTCAGTGGTCATGCTTGATTGAAGCATCAACTACTCAAGGTTGTTCCGGGCAGCGGCCGTGGCGGTCGTCACACTCCCGCGCCCGCCTATCCTGGTGCGCATGGCTGACCCCCTCGTGCTCGGGATCGAGACGTCCTGCGACGAGACCGGCGTGGCTCTCGTGCGCGGCTACGACCTGCTCGTCGACGCCGTCGCCAGCTCGGTGGACGAGCACGCGCGGTTCGGCGGCATCATCCCCGAGATCGCCTCGCGCGCGCACCTCGAGGCCATGGTGCCGACGATCGAGCGTGCGCTGGCCACCGCCGACGTCTCGCTCGGCGAGGTCGACGCGATCGCCGTCACCGCCGGTCCCGGCCTCGTCGGCCCCCTGACCGTCGGGGCGTCCGCGGCGAAGGCGCTCGCGCTCGCGCTGGACAAGCCGTTGTACGGCGTCAACCACGTCATCGGGCACGCGGTCGTCGACGAGCTGGTCGACGGGGCCTTCCCGGAGCGGGTGATGGCGCTCGTCGTCTCGGGCGGGCACTCGTCGCTGCTGCTCATCGACGACACCGTGCACGTCACCGAGCTCGGCTCGACGCTCGACGACGCGGCGGGGGAGGCGTTCGACAAGGTCGGCCGGCTGCTCGGGCTGCCCTACCCCGGCGGCCCGCACATCGACCGGCTCGCCCGCGAGGGCGACCCCACCGCGATCCGGTTCCCGCGCGGGCTGACCGCCGCCAAGGACCAGGCCGCGCACGCCGCCGACTTCTCGTTCTCCGGGCTGAAGACGGCCGTCGCCCGCTGGGTCGAGGCCCGGCAGGACGCCGGGCAGGAGGTGCCGCTCCCGGACGTGGCGGCGTCGTTCGCCGAGGCCGTGGCCGACGTGCTCACCGCGAAGACCATCGCCGCCTGCCGCGCGCACGGCGTCGAGACGCTCGTGGTTGGCGGCGGGTTCTCGGCGAACTCGCAGCTGCGGGACATGGCAGCCAAGCGCTGCGCCGAGGCCGGCATCGAGCTGCGCATCCCACCGATCCGTTACTGCACGGACAACGGGGCGATGATTGCCGCGCTCGGGTCGGCCGTCGTGCGCCGCGGGCTGCCGCCGTCGTCGCTGGACCTACCGGTCGACTCCTCGATGCCCCTCACGACCGTCCTGGTCTGACCGGTCGTCGTCGGCACCGGGGTCGGCCTAGAGCGGCCGGCCCGCCTTCAGCTCGGCGACCAGCGAGCGGACGACGGCGTCGAGCTCGCCCGCATGCCGACGGGCCACCGCGCGCTGCCGCTGGTACGACGCGCCGCGGCGCAGGATGACGCGCACCTGCTCGAGCTCCGCGGCGCACCCGAGCCGCTCGGCCACCGGTGCGAGGTCGAGCAGCCACCGGCCGACGGCGTCGGTCACCAGCTCCTCGTCGCCGGCGGCGTTGGTGATGATGATCGCGTCCATGCCGTACCGCGCGGAGCGCCACTTGTTCTCCTGCGCGAACCACGGCGGGAGCGTCGGCAGGGTCTCGCCGCGGTCGAGCATCGTGGAGAAGTGCTCGACGAAGCAGTGCGTGAGGGCCGAGATCGCGGCGACCTCGAGCAGGTTCGAGGCGCCGTCGGCGATCCGCATCTCGAGCGTCCCGAACCGGGGCGCGGGGCGCACGTCCCACCGGATCTCGTCGAACTGGTCGATCACGCCGGTGTGCATCATGTCGCCCACGTACTGCTCGAGCTGCGACCACTGGTCGAACCCGGGCGGCAGGCCCGCCGTGGGCAGCTGCTGGAACAGCAGGGCCCGGTTCGACGCGTAGCCCGTGTCCTTGCCGCCCCAGAACGGGGACGACGCCGACAGGGACTGGATGTGCGCGAAGACGGTGAGCATCGCCCGGGAGATCGGCAGCACCTTGTCGCGGTCCTCGATACCCACGTGCACGTGCACGCCGTAGATGAGCATCTGCCGACCCCACCACTGCGTGCGGTCGATGAGCGTCGCGTACCGCTGCTTGTCGGTGACCCTCTGCTGCGCCCACTGCGCGAACGGGTGCGTGGCGCTGCCCATCAGCTCGATGCGCAGCGGCTCGGCGGCGGCCCCGACCTCGTCGAGCGCGCGCTGCAGGTCGCCGGTCGCCTCCGCGATCGTGCGGCACTTGCCCGAGCGGATCTCGACGGTGTTGAGCAGGAGCTCCTGCGTGATGTGCGGGTGCTCGGAGCCGTCCGCCGGACGGACCGCCGCGAGGATCGCCTCGGCCGCCTGCCGCAGGTCCCCGGAGTCGGCGTCGACGAGCCCGACCTCCCACTCGATCCCGACGGTGGACCGCTCCGACCGCGCGAACGGCAGAGGGACCGGCGCGGCCATCAGGCGGGCTCGACCACGAGCACCTGCTGGCTGCCCGCGACGCGCGTGAGGATGATCGTGCCCGTCGCGCTGCCCCGCAGGTCGAGCTGGCGGCGCAGCTGCTCGGGGACCACGGCCGTGCCGCGCTTCTTGATCGTCAGCTTGCCCACGTCCCGCTCTCGGAGGTAGGTGCGGAGCCGCTTCAGGCCGAACGGCAGCACGTCGAGCACCCGGTAGGCCGTCGCGGACGGCAGAGGCACGAGGGCGTCCGACGTCACGTAGGCGATGGAGGAGTCGACGAGCCGGCCGCGCACCTGCGCCGCGACCTCGCCGACCAGCCCCGCGCGGATCACCGCGCCGTCCGGCTCGTAGAGGTATCCGCCCACCGGCCCGGTCGGCGGCCGCTCCTCGGAGGTCTGCTCCACCACGTGCGCCTCGCCGTCGCGCAGCACGAGGGCCGAGCGGCCGGGTCCCTCGGGGGCGAGCGGCCCGAACCAGAGGCCGACCTCGACCACGTCGCCGTCCGTCGAGACCCACTGCGCGTGGGCGTCGTGCGGCAGCGCCGTGTGGGGGATGCCCGGGCCGAGCTTGAGACCGAGCGCCGGGATCGTCTCGCGGACCGCGAGGACCGCGTCGAGCGACGGCTCGTAGGCGGCCGGGTCGAACACGCGGCTGCCCGAGGAGGTCCGGCGGGCGGGGTCGGCGTAGACCCCGTCGACGCCCTCCGCCACGAGGTCCAGCGCGAGCCCGTCGCCGTGCCGCACCACGGCGTCGGGGAAGTGCCGCAAGTTCACGGTGGCGATCGCGGCGGTGGCCTCGTCGAGGTCGGTGGCCAGCACGCGCAGGCCGATCCCCGCGAAGGCCATGGCGTCGGCGCCGATCCCGCTGGTGAGGTCCGCGACCAGGGTGCTGCCGGCGTCGCGGAAGCGGCGGGCGTGGTGGGCTGCGACCGTGAGGCGGGTGGCCTGCTCGAGTCCCGCGGCGGTGAACAGCATCCCGTCGGCGAACGTGCCGAACTTGGCGACGGCCTTCGCGCGCAGGCGGGACTGCGTGAGGGCCGCGGCGACGAGCGCGGGGTCGATGCCCTCGTCGCGCAGGCGCTCGGACAGGGCCATCGTGCGGGACTCGTCGTACGGCGGCAGCGCCGACAGCAACGCCCAGCCCGCGGGGCTGAGCAGCTGGGTGATGCCGTCGCGGTCCATGCCGCGATCCTCGCACGCAGCGGCCCGCCGAGGGGCAGTTCAGCGGCGGATCTGCACGGCTCGCTGGCACTCGCCTTGACCGAGTGCTAACCGGTTCCTAGAGTGATGGCTGGCACTCTCCCGGTGAGTGTGCCAGCTGCGCTCCAGGCCACGGCACCCGCGACGACGTGGCCTGACAGCGCGCACGAACCTCAGAGAACTACTCACATGCGAAGGGGAGGTCCGCTGTGTCGGTCTCCATCAAGCCCCTCGAGGACCGGATCGTCGTCAAGACGCTCGAGGCAGAGACGACGACCGCTTCCGGTCTCGTCATCCCGGACAGCGCCAAGGAGAAGCCCCAGGAGGGCGAGGTCCTGGCGGTCGGTCCCGGCCGTGTCGACGACAACGGTGTCCGGATCCCGCTCGACGTCGCCGTCGGCGACAAGGTCATCTACTCGAAGTACGGCGGCACCGAGGTCAAGTACTCGGGCGAGGAGTTCCTCATCCTCTCGGCCCGCGACATCCTCGCGATCGTCGTCAAGTGATCTGAGGGGCGCTCGCGCCCCGCACGAGACGGACCCTCACGGCACTGCCGTGGGGGTCTTTCTCGTCTCAGGCCTCGGCGCACCCGAGGGGGTCGGCGCTCGTCACGGTGTCGGGGCACACCTGGTGGGTCCATGCCGGCCCGTCCCCACCGAAGACGTCCTGGCTGCTGTCGGTGAACACCTCGACGCCGTCGATGCCAGGCCCGACCCGGTAGTAGGTGGTGATCGGGTCGCCCTCGGTCGTCGGGAACGTCACGACGAGCTCGGCTCCGGTTCCCGGGTCGGCCTCGTCGAGGCACTGCCACGCGTCGGCGGGCACGGTCTCACCCTGCGGGATCTCGAGCTCGCCGCAGGACGGCAGGGCCGCGCGGCTGGCAAAGCTCTCGGGTGGGACGTCCGCGCCCGTGCCGCATCCGGCCAGGACCACGGCGCTCGCGGCCAGCGCGGCGAGCCGTCGTGCGCGCACCGAGTCCTCCGCTCCGAGTCGTCACCCCGAGTGTCGCGTACCGAGGGGCGGTCGAGGAGGCGGTTCACCCGTGCGTGTTCGTCGGCGCACGAAAAGAGCCCTCCCCTCTCGTCGTGCCGAGAGGGGAGGGCTCTGCTCGTTGGTGCGGGGGTGTGTCAGCCGACCCGGCTGGCGCGGCCGCGCTGCGCGAGGATCGCGGCGCGCTCGTCCTCGGACAGGCCGCCCCACACGCCGTACGGCTCGCGCACGGCGAGCGACTGCTCGCGGCACTCCTTGAGCACCGGGCACGTGGCGCAGATCGCCTTGGCCGCCTCGGCGCGGCGCCGGCGGGCCGAGCCACGCTCGCCCTCGGGGTGGAAGAAGAGGTCTTGGTCCGCGTCGCGGCAGGCGCCGTCGAACTGCCACTCCCACAGGTCCATCACCGGTCCGGGAAGGCGCGAGATCTCGGCCATGAGTTCCTCCTCAGTCGTTCCGTCGCATCGCTGGTGGGCGGCTACGGCGGGAAAGTCGTGAACACGGGATGCGAGTACGACTTGCGCTTCTTGCAGATCCGTACGGGGTGACGCGTTGGTGAGGACGTTACAACCGCGCCAGAAGTTGTTCAAGACCGTGTCACACATTCGGGTGATGAAGCGATTGCCGACGAACCGCCAGGTCGGCGTGTCGCGCCGCGACACGCCTGAACGGGCCGAGTCGCGTCGGCCTGGCAGAATCGCGCCATGGTGACGCGCGAGGACGACGAACCGGCGGGACCGCCGACGCCCGCCCTCGCCGTCGCCGCGGTGGCCCGTCGGCTCGGGGTGGCCCCCGCGACCCTGCGCACCTGGGACCGCCGGTACGGGCTCGGCCCGTCCGAGCACTCGGCGGGGGCCCACCGCCGCTACTCCGCCGTCGACGTCGAGCGGTTGCTCGTGATGCGACGGCTCACGCTCGACGGGGTCGCCCCCGCCGAGTCGGCCCGGATCGCTCTTGCGACCGACGTCTCCGCGGCACCGGCCCGTAGCGCTCGCGACGGCACGCCCACGCCGACGGCCGTCGTCGATGCCGCCCTCGCGGGGGACGTCGACCGGTGCGGTCGCCTGCTCGCGCTCGAGCCGGCAGCGGACGTCGTCGCGTGGTGGACCACGTTGGTCGAGCCCGTGCTCGCCGCGCTGGCCCGCCGGACCGTGGTGGACCCGCCCGGGGTCGACGCGGTCGCCGCGGTGCAGGCCGGGGTCCTCGCGGCGCTCCGCGTGCGCTCGKCGCCGGGGCMGGGCRCCCGCCGACCCGTGATCCTCGTCCTCGTCGCACCCCGGGAGGCCCGGCCGCTCGTCGCGCACGCGCTGGCCGGCGCGCTCGCCGCGCAGGGGGTCGACGCCCGGATCGTCGGCGGGCCGGTGGGGGCGCACCACGCCGTCGAGCTCTCCGCCATGACCCGCGCCCGCGCCGTGGTGACGCTGGGGGAGCGGGTCGACGTGGACCTCGAGGTGGTGGAACGGCTCGCGCACGACCTGCCGGACCTCGCGCAGTTCGTCATGGTTCCCGACGGTGCCGAGCAGGCCGTCCCGCTCGGGCGCTCGGTGCACCGCGCCCGCACGTTCACCGGCCTCCTGCACGAGGTTCTCGCGGTCGCGACGGCCGGTGTCGAGCGCTGAACGGACGAATCACCGCCGCCGAGTGGGGGAGACATTCCACTCAGGTGGGGCACAGGCGGACGAAGTCCCGCCGGCAGCGGGTGGCGTTCGTCTCTGTGGCTAACTTCTGACTGAACGTCGGCCGATATGACTCAGGTGCCCCGGACGGGGCCCGAGAGGGGATTCAACATGGCGGGAGTCGTGGTCTGTCACGGCTCGGCGGTCGTTCGTGAACGGCTCGTCGTGACCTCCATCGGTGTGCCTGCGCTCGGTCCGGTCCGCGCGGCGTCGTCGGTGGACGAGCTGCTGAGCCTTGCGCGGCGGATGCCGCCGACCGTCGTGCTGCTCGACGCTCACCTGGCCGCGCCGGGGGCGATCGAGGCGATCCGTCGGCTGCGCGCCGTCGCACCAGCGGCAGCGATCGTGCTGCTGGCTCTCCCGGACGACACCGTGGCGCTCGACCGGGCGCTCGCGCTCGGCGCCCGCGGCTTCCTGGCGCCCGACGTCGGTCGCGCCGAGCTCTCCGCCGTCGCCGCGCACGTGCTCGCGAGTCCCGTGCTCCCCGCCCCGGGCGGGCATCGTCCGCAGCCCGTCGACGTGCCCAGCCAGGGTGGTTTCCGGACCGAGGCGCGGACGCCGTCGGGCGGCGTGCCCGTCGTCGTCCCGGCCGACGCCAACGCCGCGCCCGTCGGTGTCCCGACCACGGGCGCGATCCCCGGGGTGCCGCTGACCAAGCGCGAGATCGAGGTGCTCACCGGCATGAGCCACGGACGGTCGAACGCGCAGATCGGCGCGGAGCTCTACCTCTCCGAGGACACGGTCAAGACGCACGCGCGCCGGCTGTTCCGCAAGCTCGGTGCCAACGACCGGGCCCAGGCGGTCGCGATCGGGTTGCGGCGAGGGCTGATCCGGTAGTTCGGAGCACGTATCCTTGCCGGATGACGGAGCACTCGCCTGCCGACCCGTTCGCCCGCATCGGGCTCACCTACGACGACGTGCTCCTCCTGCCGGGGGAGACCGACGTCATCCCGAGCGAGGTGGACACGTCCTCGCGCCTGACGCGCGAGATCTCCGTGCGCGTGCCGCTGCTGTCGGCCGCGATGGACACCGTCACCGAGTCGCGCATGGCCATCGCCATGGCGCGCCAGGGCGGCATCGGCATCCTGCACCGCAACCTGTCCATCGAGGACCAGGCGCACCAGGTCGACCTGGTGAAGCGCTCCGAGTCGGGAATGATCACGGACCCGGTCACGGTCGGTCCGGACGCGACGCTGGCCGAGCTCGACCACCTGTGCGGCATCTACCGGGTGTCGGGGCTGCCCGTCATCGCGGAGAACGGGCTGCTGCTCGGCATCATCACGAACCGCGACCTGCGCTTCGTGCCCGGCGGCGAGTTCGAGACCCGCCGCGTGCGCGAGATCATGACGCCGATGCCGCTGGTCACCGCACCCGTCGGCATCGCGCGCGACGACGCGGCCGCCCTGCTGGCCAAGCACAAGATCGAGAAGCTCCCGCTGGTGGACGACGCGGGCATCCTGCGTGGCCTCATCACCGTCAAGGACTTCGTGAAGTCCGAGCAGTACCCGGAGGCGACCAAGGATGGCGAGGGGCGGCTGGTCGTCGGCGCCGCGATCGGGTTCTTCGGGGACGCGTGGGAGCGGGCGACCGCGCTCGTCGAGGCAGGGGTCGACGCACTGGTCGTCGACACCGCCAACGGGCACGCGCGCCTCATGCTCGACATGGTGCGCCGGCTCAAGTCCGACCCGTCGACCCGCCACGTCCAGGTCATCGGCGGCAACGTCGCGACGACCCCGGGCGCGCAGGCGCTGGTCGACGCCGGCGTCGACGCCGTCAAGGTCGGCGTCGGGCCGGGCTCCATCTGCACCACCCGCGTCGTCGCCGGCGTCGGCGTCCCGCAGGTCACGGCGATCTACGACGCCGCGCGCGCCTGCAAGCCGGCCGGGGTGCCGGTCATCGGCGACGGCGGCCTGCAGTACTCCGGGGACATCGCCAAGGCCCTCGTGGCCGGCGCGGACACCGTGATGCTCGGCTCGCTCCTGGCCGGCTGCGACGAGTCGCCGGGCGAGCTCGTGTTCGTCAACGGCAAGCAGTTCAAGCACTACCGCGGGATGGGCTCGCTCGGGGCGATGGCGTCCCGCGGCCGGGTCTCCTACTCCAAGGACCGGTACTTCCAGGCCGACGTGTCCTCCGACGAGAAGATCGTCCCTGAGGGTATCGAGGGGCAGGTGCCGTACCGCGGCCCCCTGTCCGCCGTCGCGCACCAGCTGATCGGTGGCCTGCACCAGTCGATGTTCTACGTCGGCGCGCACACCATCCCGCAGCTGCAGGACCGCGGGAAGTTCATCCGGATCACCGCGGCCGGGCTCAAGGAGTCCCACCCGCACGACATCCAGATGACCGTCGAGGCGCCGAACTACACCGGCCGCTGACACGGCGTTGTCCGACCCGGCCGACTTCTACACCGGGCTCGTCGCGGAGCTGTACTCGCCGCTGCGGTCGTTCACGTCGGACCCTTCGACGTACTCCTCGTTCATCCGTGCGTCCGGCGAGCCCGCCCTCGAGCTCGGCTGTGGCGACGGGGACCCGCTCCTCGACCTGCGAGCGCTCGGGCACGACGTCGACGGCGTGGACTCGTCCGCCGACATGCTCGACCGCCTGCTGCGCGCGGCCGCTCGTCGGGGACTGACCGCCACCGTCCACCGGCAGCGCATGGAGGATCTCGATCTGCCGCGGCGGTACCGGTCGATCTTCCTGGCCGGCGCCACCTTCAACCTCCTTGCCGACGACGACGTCGCCCTGCGGGCGCTGCGCGCGATCCGGGCGCACCTGACGGACGACGGCACGGCGCTGGTGCCGCTGTTCGTGCCGGGTCCGACGCCCGCGTCGCAGGTCGGCGTGTTCCGCGAGGTCCGGAGCGACGGGGCGGTGCTGCGCTTCGCCGTGATCGACGAGGAGCTGGATCTCGCCGCGCGAACCCGCCGGACGACGCTGCGGTACGAGCGGTCCGTCGACGGGGCCGTCGAGGTGGCCGAGCGCGTGTGGCTCCTGCACTGGTACACGCCGGCCCGGTTTGAGGCGCTCGCGGTCGAGGCGGGACTCGAGCCGACGACCGTCGTTGATCCGGAGGACTCCCACGCGATGACGGTGACGCTGCGGGTTCGGTGAGCCCGGCCCGACTGCATGCGTGCGCTCGTCGACGTCGACCTGGACCGTGCCCTGACTTTCCGCGGCGCCGAAGATTGCATTCGTCTGGCGTCGGTCGGCATTCTTCGTCGTCCATTATCCTGTGGATGAAATGTTCCGGATTTGGGGCTGTGGGCGGCTCGATGACGCGCTGAACTGCGGTGATGCTGATTCGCGACTTGTCGCATGATGCGAGCAAATGTCGCAATGGATGTCAGTGGTGCCTGGGAGACTTCTTTGTGGCGGGATTGTCGGGGCTCGATTCTCGGGGCCTGTCCGGGTGGCGCGAAGGAGGTGGCTCGCTGTGTCGATCGACGAGGGTGGTGGCGATGCCGGCTCTGCGTCTGCCCATTCGACCACCTCGACCGGCTCGACCGGGTCGACCGGGTCGGCCGAGCCGGACGGGCCGGCTGCCACGGTCGGCGGGTCACCGGGGACGGGCGTGGGCGCGCCGGCGGCGGTCGCGCTGGCGGCGTTGAGGTCGGCGGTCGATGCGTTGGCGGTTGCCTCGGATCCTTCGACGGCGGCGGGCCGCCTGGAGGGCGCGGCTGCGGTCGAGGTGGTGCGGGAGGCGTTAGCGGTGGCGGGCCGACTGTCTGCGATCGCGGCGCGGGTGGTGCCGGTGGTGGAAGCCGACGGGTGGTGGACCCTCGATGGTGCCCGCTCGATTACGACGTGGTTGGCGGCGCAGGGGCGGGTCACGCACGGGCAAGCGAAGCGCCTGGTGACGCTCGGGCGGGCGTTCCGGGACGACCTGGCCGCCACCGCGAGCGAGGCCGTGGCCGGGACGGTGCCGGTGGAGGCGGCGCACGCGATCGCGGCGGTGGCGAACACCGAGGACCGCCGTGCGGCGCTGGCGGCGCCCGCCGACGAGTGCGGGGAGCAATTCCTGCTGGAGTTCGCGCAAGCGCTTCCGGTCTCGCGGTTCCAGCTGCTCGCTCGCCGCTGGGCGGCGCATGCGGATCCGGCCGCGGACGAGCGCGGGTATGTGGAGGCGACGGACCGTGAGTTCCTGACGTTGGCCCAGACGATGGACGGGTGCCACGTGCGCGGGTTCCTGACCACGGAGCACGGCCACGCGTTGCAGGCGGCGCTGTCCGCGGTGGCGACCACGTCCGCGGACAGTGCGGGGGAGCCGGCCGGGCGGCGTCGCGCGGGTGCGTTGGTGAACCTGACCCGGCTGGTCCTGGACCGGGACCTGACCGGCGCGACCGGGACCCACCGCCCCCACATCACCGCCGTGGTCGACCTCGAGACCCTGCACCGTGCCCTGGACCGAGCCCCCGGCGGCCGCCCGTCCGGCGCCCGGGCATCCAGCGGCGGTTCGGCCGGGGCGTCCGGCGGCGGGTCGGGCGGGACGTCCGGCGGCGGGTCGGCCACCACGGGCGAGCCGCAGAACGTGAGCACGGGCGTCGTCGCGCCGCCGAGCGGCCCGCCACCAGTCGGCGATGTCTCGTCGCCGGGCTTGCCCCTGAGCGTCGGGGACGTCGAGCGGTTCGCGGTCGCGGAGCTGGTCGGCACCGGTCCGATCCCGGACAGCGTGCTGGCCCGGTTGGTATGTGACTCGGCGATCACCCGGGTCGTGTTCGGACCCCAGTCGCAGGTGCTGAACGTGGGACGCACCGAACGCACCTACACCGGCGCCAAACGCCGGGCGATCATCGCCCGCGACCAGCACTGCCAGTACCCAGACTGCGACGCACCACCGGCCATGTCGGAGGTCCACCACACCGAGCACTGGCACCGCGACGGCGGTTCGACCGACGTGCGCACCGGCTGCCTACTGTGCTGGCACCACCACGAGGTCGTCCACGACCGAGGCATCGAGATCACCCGCGACCACTCAGGCCGATGGCGGTTCGCCGACCGACACGGACAACCACTACGCACCTGACGCGCCACGACGAGCGCCGCGAGACGAGCAGGCCCGCTCGCCCCGGCGGGGCCGACGGCGGGGGGAGTCGGCGGTGCCCGGTGCCTGGTACCCGGTGCGGGTGCATGGGCGGCGGTGCTGGGCACAGGGTCGGTCGGCGCCGGAGGTGAGCGCCGAGATGCGCCGAGCTGCCGAGAAGCGCCGAGCTGCCGAGAAGCGCCGAGCTGCCGAGATGCGCTGATCTGCGGAGATGGTCCGAGCTGCCGGACGGCTGGTGTGAGGTGCCGGGGGCCAGGACGTGTCAGTCGCGGAAGGTCTCGATCTGCGCGCCCAGCTCCACCAGGCGGTCCTGCAGCTGCTCGTAGCCGCGGGCGATGATGTCGACGTCGCGCAGCACGGACGTGCCCTTGGCGGCGAGCATGGCGAGCAGGATGACGACCGCCGGACGCAGCGCCGGCGGGCAGGAGACCTCGGCGCCCGACCAGTGGGTCGGGCCGGACACCTGCAGGCGGTGGGCGTCGAGGAGCCGCACGTCGGCGCCGAGCCGTGTGAGGTCGGTGAGGTGGATGGCGCGTCCCTCGTACACCCAGTCGTGGATCAGGGTGGAACCCTGCGCGCAGGCGGCGATCGCGGCGAAGAACGGCAGGTTGTCGATGTTGAGCCCCGGGAACGGCATCGGGTGGATCTTGTCGATCGGCGCCACCAGGTCGCTGGGGTGGACGGTGACGTCGACAAGCCGGGTGCGGCCGTTGGCTGCCGAGTACTCCTCCGAGAGCGTGTAGCGCAGGCCCATCTCGGCCAAGGTCGCCAGCTCGATCTCCATGAACTCGATGGGCACCCGGCCGACCGTGATCTCGGAGCCCGTGACGATCCCCGCGGTGAGCAGGCTCATCGCCTCCACCGGGTCCTCGGAGACGGCGTACTCGACGTCGGCGTCGATGTCGGCCAGACCGTGCACGTGCAGGGTCGTGGTGCCGATGCCGTCGATCCGCACGCCCAGCAGCTCCAGGTAGAAGCACAAGTCCTGGACCATGTAGTTGGGGCTGGCGTTGCGGATGGTGGTGACGCCCTCGCGCCGCGCGGCGGCCATGATGACGTTCTCCGTGACGGTGTCGCCGCGCTCGGTGAGGACGACCGCAAGGTCCCTCGCGCCGCCGCGGCTGACCAGCGCGTGGTAGTCGCCGGCGGTCGCCGTGACGTCCAGGCCGAAGGGCCGCAGGCCGATGAGGTGCGGCTCGACGGTCCGGGTACCCAGGTCGCAGCCGCCGGCGTATGGGAGCCGGAACTCGTCCTCGAGGCCCAGCAGCGGCCCGAGGAACATGATGATGGACCGGGTCCGGCGGGCGGCGTCGACGTCGATCGCGTCGAGCTGGAGGTGCTCGGGGACGACGATCTCGAGGTCGCGACCGTCGGTGGACCACGTCGCGCGGACCCCGACGGAGCGCAGGACCTCGACGATGCGGTCCACCTCGACGATCCGGGCGACGTTCCGCAGCCGCGTGGTCCCACGGTTGAGCAGGGAGGCGCACAGCAGGGCGACCGCGCCGTTCTTGCTGGTGTTCACGTCGATGCGGCCGCTCAGGGTCTGGCCGCCGTGCACCCGCAGGTGCGTCCGCTGCGGTCCGCCGAGCGTGACGATGGGGGAGTCGAGCGCCGCGCCGATGCGCGTGAGCATCTCGAGGCTGACGTTCTGCGCGCCCTGCTCGATGCGGTGGATGGCCGACTGGCTGGTGCCTAGGCGCTCCGCCAGCTGCGTCTGCGTCAGGCCCCGGTGCTGGCGCGCCGAGCGGACCAGGGAGCCGACGTGCGCGAGCTGGTCCTGGACGACGGGGAAGGCGCCGGTGCTCGTCGGGACGGGGGTGGTCGTCGTGGTCATGGTGTCGACGTTAACTCATGGATGAGATATCGCCACTGTGATGTGCGCGATCGAATCGGTCAGAACCGGCGTGAGCAGGGGATTCGAACTCAGAAGCGATATGCGAACCGTCTCACCAGAGGGTGCCGACAGGCTCCCGGGTGGGCCAGACCCCGGAGGCTCCGGGCCCGTCGAATCCCTGCTCGGCGCGCCAGGCGTTGAATCCGTCGGCCCAGGCCTGGTGCGCCGTCGACTGGTACTCGTGCAGCGTGTCGAGGTCGAGAGTGGCCAGGTGCGGGAAGCGCCCGACGATCCGCTCGAGCACGTCGAGGGTGGCGACGACGTCGACGTCGGCGGTGTGCAGGGCGCCCGACTCGACCACCTGGTAGTAGCCGCACAGGTCGACCAGCTTGCGCTTGCCGCGCCGGAGCTGGTCCTCGTGGCGGTCGAGCACCAGCGGGTCGATCACCGGCCGCGCCTCGCTGCAGAGCCGGTCGGGGAGGGTCTTGAGCTTGTGGCGCCGCAGCTCGGCGTCGAGCAGGCAGAGATCGAACGCGGCGTTGTACGCGACGACCGGCACGCCGCCGCGGAACGCCTCCGCCAGGTCGGCGGCGATCTCTTCCAGTGCCTCACGCGGCGGGCGGCCGTGCTCGCGGGCGTGCTCAGTGCTCACGCCGTGGATGGCGGCCGCGGCCTCCGGGATCTCGACGCCGGGGTTGATGAGCCAGCTGCGCACGTGCGTGCCCGACTCGTCGCGACGCACCAGGGCCGCGGTGACGATCCGGTCGTTGTCGACGTCGACGCCCGTGGTCTCGGTGTCGAAGCCGAGCAGTGGCCCGTCCGTCCAGCCCATGGTGTCCCGCTCTCGTCCTTCGGTTGATCCCGTGCGTGGCCAGGATGGCACCGGGCACCGACATGGCCGGGGAGGGCCACCCGCGTGCCGCAGATCGGACACGCACGGCCCGGCCCACTGGGCGGGGGCGGGACCGCACGCCGGTAGCCTGGTCCGGTGAGCAACGAGATCGAGATCGGCCGCGGCAAGCGCGGACGCCGCGCGTACTCCTTCGACGACGTCGCGGTCGTCCCGTCGCGGCGGACCCGTGACCCCGAGGAGGTCTCGGTCGGCTGGCAGATCGACGCCTACCACTTCGACCTCCCGATCATCGCGGCCCCCATGGACTCCGTGATGAGCCCGGCCACGGCCGTGGCGCTGGGTCAGGCCGGCGGGCTCGGCGTGCTCGACCTCGAGGGCCTGTGGACCCGGTACGAGGACCCCGCGCCCCTGCTCGCCGAGATCGCCACGTTCGACAGCGCGCGGGCGACCTCCCGCATGCAGGAGATCTACGCGGCCCCGATCCAGCCCGAGCTCATCACCGCCCGGCTCAAGGAGATCCGCGCCGCGGGCGTCACCGTGGCCGGCGCCCTCTCCCCGCAGCGCACGAACGAGTTCTGGCGCACCGTCGTCGACGCCGGGGTCGACCTGTTCGTCATCCGCGGCACCACGGTCTCCGCCGAGCACGTCTCGGGCCGCGCGGAACCCCTCAACCTCAAGCGCTTCATCTACGAGCTCGACGTGCCGGTCATCGTTGGCGGCGCGTCCACCTACACGGCCGCCCTGCACCTCATGCGGACCGGCGCGGCGGGCGTGCTCGTCGGGTTCGGCGGCGGCGCGGCGCACACCACGCGCCTGTCGCTCGGCATCCACGCGCCGATGGCGTCGGCGGTCGCCGATGTGGCCGCCGCGCGCCGGGACTACCTCGACGAGTCCGGCGGCCGGTACGTGCACGTGATCGCCGACGGCGGCGTGGGCCGGTCCGGCGACCTGGTCAAGGCCGTCGCGTGCGGGGCTGACGCGGTCATGCTCGGCGCGGCGCTCGCCCGGGCGACCGAGGCTCCCGGTCGCGGCTGGCACTGGGGTCCCGAGGCGCACCACCCGCAGCTCCCGCGGGGCGAGCGCGTCGAGGTCGGGACCGCTGGCTCGCTCGAGCAGATCCTCTTCGGCCCGGGCCACACCGCGGACGGCACCCTCAACCTGATCGGCGCCCTCAAGCGCGCGATGGCCACCACGGGCTACTCCGACCTCAAGGAGTTCCAGCGCGTCGAGGTCGTCGTCAGCCCGTACCAGCCGCACTGACCGGCACCCGCAGCACCACGCACGACCAGACGCCCGGCGGCGCCCGAAACGGGCGCAGCCGGGCGTTCGTGCATGTCCGTTTGCCGAGGAGCCCCCCACCGTGACCAGGCGTGATGCCCGAATCAACGTCTGTTTGCCGCCGAGTTTGTCCGAATTGCTTGACACGGCGGTGTGAGTGAGGGCACTCTGGAGCCACTGGACGTCGACGACCTGGTCGGCGCAGCGGACGACGGAGTCGATGTGTACGCACCGGAGCGACACCAGCAGATCCTCGCCACGGCCCGCGCCGACGGTCGGGTCGACGTCAACCGGCTGGCCGAGGACCTGGACGTCACCCCCGAGACCATCCGCCGGGACCTCACGGTCCTCGAGCGGCACGGCCTGGTGCGGCGGGTGCACGGCGGGGCGATCCCGGTCGAGCGGCTGGGCTTCGAGCCCGGCATCGCCGACCGCGAGGGCAAGTTCGCGGGGGAGAAGGAGCGGATCGCGAAGGCGGCGCTCGACGAGGTCCCGGACGGCGGCGCGGTGATCTTCGACGCCGGCACCACGACCGTGCGGCTCGCCGAGCTGCTGCCGACGGACCGGGAGCTGACCGTGGTCACCCACGCGCTGCCGGTCGCGATGGTGCTGGCGATGCGGCCCGGCATCACCCTGCACCTCGTCGGCGGCACTGTTCGCGGTCGGACGCTCGCGGCGGTCGGCTCGTGGGCCGAGCGGGAGCTGGCCGACATCCACGCGGACGTCGCCTTCCTGGGCACCAACGGGCTGAGCGTCGAGCACGGGCTGACCACGCCCGACCTGGCGGAGGCCTCGGTGAAGCGGGCGCTGGTCGCCAACGCGCGCCGGACCGTGGTGCTGGCGGACCACTCGAAGATCGGGCGCGTCGAGTTCGCGCACGTGGTTCCGCTGTCCGCCATCGACACCGTCATCACGGACTCGGGCGTCGAGCCGGAGCTCGTCGAGGAGCTCGAGGCCGCCGGCCCCCGGGTGGTGACGGCATGATCGTCACGCTGACCCCCAACCCGAGCCTCGACCGCGCCCTCGAGCTGGACAGGCTCGAGGTGGGCGAGGTCAACCGCGCCGACGCCGCACACGTCCACCCGGGTGGCAAGGGCATCAACGTCTCCCGCGTCCTGGTCCGACACGGCGTCGAGTCGCTCGCGGTGCTGCCGACCGGCGGGGCCGACGGTCGCCGCCTGGTCGAGCTGCTAGACGAGCACGGCGTCCCCGCCGTGGCAGTGCCGGTGCACGGCGACACGCGCACCAACCTCACGCTCGTCGAGCGCGGCGGCACGACCACCAAGGTCAACGCCCCCGGGCCGAAGCTCACGCCCGACGAGGTCGACGCGCTCCTCGCGGCCGTCGAGGCCCAGCTGGTGACGCAGCCGCGTGCCCTCGTCGGCGCGGGCAGCCTGCCGCTCGGCGCGGGCGAGACGTTCTTCGTCCAGCTGGCCGGCCTCGCCGCCCGCTACGCGGTCCCCTTCGCGCTCGACACCTCAGGGGTCCCGCTGGCCCGCGCGGTCCGCTCCGGCGGGCTGACCCTGGTCAAGCCCAACGACGAGGAGCTGGCCGAGCTGGTCGGCCGGGAGCTGGTCACCGTCGGGGACGTCGTCGACGCCTCGCACGAGGTGCTCGACGCCGGCAGCCGGGCGGTCCTGGTCAGCCTCGGCGCCCACGGCGCGATGCTCGTCGTGGCCGACGGCGCCTGGTGGGCCGGCGGCCCGTCGATCGTCCCGCTGTCCACCGTCGGCGCCGGCGACTCGACCCTGGCCGGCTTCCTCGTCGCCGACGGGTCCGGCGGCGACCGCCTCCGGACCGCCGTCGCCTTCGGCCGCGCCGCCGTGCTGCTGCCCGGCACAGCCGTCCCCGACCCCACCGACATCGACCTGGGCGCCGTCCAGGTCATCGAGAACCCCGATGCCCGACTCGCCCTCAAGGAGCTGTGACATGAGCACCCCGCTGATCACCCCGGAACTGGTCGCCGTCGACCTGGTCGCCACGGACCGCGACGACGCGACCCGTCAGCTGATCGACCTGCTCTTCCGGGCGGGCCGCGTCACGGACGCCGACGGGTTCCACGCCGACGTGCGTGCCCGCGAGGCGCAGATGGCCACCGGCATGCCCGGCGGGATCGGCCTGCCGCACGCGCGCTCGAGCTTCGTCACCGCGCCGAGCCTCGCCGTCGGCAAGGTGGCCGCGGGCGTCGACTTCGGCGCCCCGGACGGCCCGGCCACCCTCGTCTTCCTCATCGCCGCGCCCACCGAGGGCGACGGCGACCACCTCAAGATCCTCGCGGCGCTCGCCCGTCGCCTGGTCCACGAGTCGTTCCGCACGTCGCTCAAGGAGGCGACCGACCCCACCACGGTCGCCGACATCGTCACCCGAGAGGTGGTCCCCTCATGAAGCTCGTCGCCGTCTCCTCCTGCCCCACGGGCATCGCGCACACCTACATGGCCGCCGAGGCCCTCGAGCAGGCCGGCAAGGCGGCCGGCCACGAGGTCCACGTCGAGACCCAGGGCGCCGCCGGCTCCACGCCGCTGGACCCGGCGATCATCGCCGCGGCCGACGGGGTCATCTACGCCGCGGACCTCGAGGTCAAGGACAAGGAGCGTTTCGCCGGCAAGCCCTTCATCGACGTCGGCGTGAAGAAGGCCGTGCACGACGCCCCGGGCGTCATCGCGGCGGCCGTCGCGGCCGTCGAGGCGGGCGTGCCCGCCGGTGGTCCCGCCGCCCCCGTGGCCGCAGGTCCCGCGACGAAGGTGGACCGCAACGCGGGCGCCGGCACCAAGATCCGTCAGTGGCTGATGACCGGCGTCAGCTACATGATCCCGTTCGTCGCCGCCGGCGGGATCCTCATCGCCCTCGGGTTCATGGTCGCCCAGTTCGCGGGCGGCGCCCAGGGCGTCATCGACGTCACCAACATCACCGTCGACCACCTGCTCAACGACTTCAACGCGGCGAGCGGTATGGACTGGGCGGCGCTGCTGTTCCAGACCGGCAAGGTGGCGTTCGCGTTCCTGGTCCCCGTGCTCTCCGGCTTCATCGCGTACGGCATCGCCGACCGGCCCGGCCTCGTGCCCGGCTTCGTCGGCGGCGCGATCTCCGTCGCCGTCGGCGCCGGCTTCCTCGGCGGCCTGGTGACCGGCTTCCTCGCCGGCTTCGTGGCGCTCTGGATCAGCCGCTGGAAGGTGCCGAAGGGCGTCCGTGGCGTGATGCCCGTGGTCGTCATCCCGCTGCTGTCGTCGTTCGTCGTCGGGCTCGTGATGTTCCTCATCATCGGGCAGCCGATCGCGAGCCTCATGACCGGCCTGAGCGACTGGCTCAACAGCCTCTCCGGCGCCAACCTCGTGCTGCTCGGCGCCCTGCTCGGCGCGATGATGGGCTTCGACCTCGGCGGCCCGATCAACAAGGTCGCGTACACCTTCGCGGTGACCGGTCTGGCCACCGAGGGCCTCGCCACCGACGCCGTGCAGTACCAGATCATGGCCGCGGTGATGGCGGCCGGCATGGTGGCCCCGCTGGCCATGGCGCTCGCGACCGTGGTGCGCAAGCAGCTCTTCACGCACGCCGAGCGCGAGAACGGCAAGGCGGCCTGGCTGCTCGGTCTGTCGTTCATCTCCGAGGGTGCGATCCCGTTCGCCGCGGCCGACCCGTGGCGCGTCATCGTGTCCTCGCTGGTCGGCTCGAGCGTCACCGGTGCCCTCGTCATGGCCGTCGGCTCCGGTCAGCGCGCCCCCCACGGCGGCATCTGGGTGCTGCCGCTCATCTCGAACCCGCTCGGGTTCCTCATGGCGGTCGCCGTCGGCATGGTCGTCACGACCGTGCTCGTGGTTGCCCTCAAGAGCGCTCGGACCAACGAGTTCGTCAAGGCCGAGCAGGAAGCCGATGCCCAGGCGCTCGCCGCCGCGACCGCCTGATCCCGTCCCTCGCCACCCGTCCCCCTGCCGGCACAGTCGCCGGCACCCTCGATCGGAGAACCGTCATGCCTCAGCGCACCGTCGTCGTCGCCTCCCGCGTCGGCCTGCACGCCCGCCCCGCGATGCTGTTCACGCAGGCCGTCGCCGAGACCGGGCTGCCCGTCACCATCGCCCGCCCGGGCGGTGAGCCGGTCGACGCCGGCAGCATCTTGTTCGTCATGTCGCTCGGTGTCCCGAGCGGCGAGGAGGTCACGCTGGAGGCCGAGGGTGAGGGTGCCGACGAGGCGCTCGACGGCCTGGTCGACCTGCTGGCGACCGACCTGGACGCGGAGGAGGCATCGTGAGCGCCCCCGCCGTCGGCGCCCCCCATGTGCTCCAGGGCGTCGGGGTCGGCYGGCGAGCGATCGTCGGACCCGTCGCGCAGGTGCGGCCCGCCCCGCACGTCGCGGCCGACGCGCCCCTGCTGGTCGACGGGGTCCCGGCCGACGCCGCGACCGCGCACGGCGTCGTGGAGTCCGCCTTCGCCGACGTGGCCGCGGCGCTGCGCGAGCAGTCGGGGCGGTCCACCGGCACGGTGAAGGACGTCTTGGCGGCGACCGCGCAGATGGCCGACGACAAGGCGCTGCGCAGCGGCGTGCTCGCCAGGATCGACGCGGGCGAGGCGGTGGTGGGCGCGATCGACGCCGTGGTGGAGATGTTCGCGACGATGTTCCAGCAGGCCGGCGGCTACCTCGCCGAGCGGGTCACGGACCTGCGCTCGGTCCGCGACCGCGTCGTCGCGCGTGCCATGGACCTGCCGGCTCCCGGCGTGCCGGCGCTCGACCGACCCTCGGTCATCGTCGCCAAGGACCTGGCGCCCGCCGACACCGCTGCGCTCGACCTGGCCAACGTGCTCGCGATCGTCACCGAGCTGGGCGGCCCGACCGGCCACACCGCGATCATCGCGGGGCAGCTGGGCCTGCCGTGCCTGGTGCGGGTGGCGGGGGCGACAGCTCTCGACGACGGTACGGACGTCGCGGTCGACGCGGCGGACGGCACCCTGACGGTGGACCCGGACGACGCGCTGCGCGCCGAGCTGGTCCGGCGCTCCGAGGTGGAGACCGCGCTCGCGTCGGACACGGCTCCGGGAGGCACGGCCGACGGTCACGCGGTCGCGCTGCTGGCCAACATCGGCACGGCCGAGGACGCCGCGCGCGTGTCCGGCGGCGGTGTCGAGGGCGTCGGCCTGTTCCGGACCGAGGTGCTGTTCCTGGAGAGCGCCGTGGCCCCGACGCAGGAGGCGCAGGCCGCGGTGTACACCCGGGTGCTGCGCTCGTTCGGAGACCGCAAGGTCGTCGTCCGCACGCTCGACGCCGGCGCCGACAAGCCGCTGGCGTTCGCGACCCAGCCCGACGAGGAGAACCCCGCGCTCGGCGTCCGCGGCTACCGCCTGGTCCGGACGCATCCGGAGCTGCTGGACACGCAGCTCGAGGCCCTCGCCCACGCGCAGACCGCCACCGGCACGACCCCGTGGGTCATGGCGCCGATGATCGCCACGGCCGCCGAGGCGCGCGAGTTCGCCACCCGGGCGCGTGCGGCGGGGGTCGCCACGGTGGGCGTCATGATCGAGGTGCCCGCCGCCGCCCTGCGTGCGCAGGAGATCCTCGCCGAGGTGGACTTCGTCTCCCTGGGCACCAACGACCTGGCGCAGTACACGATGGCGACGGACCGGCTGCGCGGCGAGCTGGCCGACCTGCTCGACCCGTGGCAGCCCGCCGTGCTCGACCTGGTGGACGCCACGGCACGTGCCGGCCGCGCCGCCCGCAAGCCGGTCGGGGTCTGCGGCGAGTCCGCGTCCGACCCCGTGCTCGCGCTCGTGCTCGTCGGGCTCGGCGTGACCAGCCTGTCGATGTCGGCCGGAGCCGTGCCGGCGGTCCGGTACGCGATGCGCCACCACACGACGGCCGAGTGCGCGACCATGGCGGCCGCCGCGCTCGCGGCACCGTCGGCGGCCGAGGGGCGGGCCGCCGTGGTCGGGCTGCTGCAGGCGGACGTGCGGGACACGTTGGGCCTGTAGGCGCGGCGCGCGGTTTCCCCAGGAGCCGCGCGTACCCTCGCCCCTATGGCGCACGACCCGGGACACACCGAGCTCCACGACCCCGAGACCGACCCGCTCGCGACGTACGTGCTCGAGCCGGACGACGTCCGCCCGCTCCTGAGACGCGTCGTCGCGTCACCAGGCGCCGAGGTGTTCACGTCGCACGCCCCGTTCACGGGCGGCCCGATCGCCGCGATCCCGCTGTCCACGCCGCAAGACGTCGCGCGCGCCGCGAAGGCCGCCCGCGCGGCGCAGCGGCTGTGGGCGGCCCGGCCGCTGCGTGACCGGACGGCCGTGCTGTCCCGCGTGCACGACCTCGTGCTCGAACGGCAGAGCGACGTGCTCGACCTCATCCAGGTGGAGTCGGGCAAGGCGCGGGTCTCGGCGTTCGAGGAGGTCTGCGACATCGCCATCGTCGCGCGGCACTACGCCGCGCGCGCCGGTCGGTACCTGGCCCCGCGCCGCGTCCAGGGCCTGATCCCGGGCCTCACGACGACCCGCGTCCTGCGGCACCCCGTCGGCGTGGTCGGCATCATCGCGCCCTGGAACTTCCCGCTGACGCTCACGCTCGGCGACGCGCTGCCGGCCCTGGTCGCCGGCAACGCGGTCATCCTGCGGCCCGACCCGCAGACGGCCCTCACTTCTCTGTGGGCCGCGGAGCTGCTGGAGGAGGCGGGCCTGCCCGACGGGCTGCTGCAGGTGGTCGTCGGCGACGGGCCGACGGTCGGCGCCGCGGTGGTCGAGCACGTCGACCACGTGAGCTTCACCGGCTCGACGCGCACCGGTCGGATCGTCGCCGCGCAGGCGGGGGAGCGGCTGGTGCCGGTCACCCTGGAGCTCGGCGGCAAGAACCCGATGTACGTCGCGGAGGACGTGGACGTCGAGGTCGTCGCCGAKGGAGCCGTGCGGGCGTCGTTCGTCGGCACCGGACAGGTCTGCGTGAGCATCGAGCGGATCTACGTGCACGAGGACGTGGCCGACGCGTTCACGGAGGCGTTCGTCCGCCGCACCCGCGCGCTGCGTCTCGGCTCCGGGCTCGACTACCGGTCGGACGTGGGGTCGCTGGCTTCCGCCGCCCAGCTGGCCACTGTCGTCGAGCACGTCGAGGACGCCGTCGGGCACGGCGCGACCGTGCTCGCCGGAGGAGTCCACCGCACGGACCTCGGACCGTGGTTCTACGAGCCGACGATCCTGACCGACGTCCCGAACGAGGCGCGGCTGGCCCGCGAGGAGACCTTCGGACCGGTGGTGAGCATCTACCGGGTCGCGTCCGACGACGAGGCGATCGCCGCGATGAACGACAGCGAGTTCGGCCTCAACGCCAGCGTGTGGACCGCGGACACGCGCCGCGGCGCTGCCCTGGCCGAGCGGGTGCACGCCGGGTCGGTCAACGTCAACGAGGCGTACGTCGCGACCTGGGGGTCGGTCGGCGCGCCGCAGGGCGGGGTCGGCGCGTCGGGCATCGGGCACCGGCACGGCCGCGAGGGTCTCTGGGAGACGACGCGGACCCAGACGGTCGCCGTCCAGCACGGCGTCCACGGCGTGCTCGGCGCACCGGGGATCGGCCTGCACCGGCTCTTCGACCTCGGCACCGAGACGTGGCCCCGGGTCTACACCGAGGCCCTGCGCGCGATGAAGGCGCTCCGGCTGCCGTAAGGGCAGGTCAGGCGTGGCCCGTCGCCGCCGGCGCCGGGTCCGACTCGTCGCTGGTGCCCTCGTAGCCGGCGGCCTCGATCGTCGCGACCGCCTGGCGCGCGATGGCCAGCTCCTCGTTGGTCGGCACCACCATGACCCGGATGCTCGTCCAGTCGGGCGAGATGGTCGTCGGCTCCTTCTTGCGGCCGGCGTTGCGCTCCGGGTCGACCACGATGCCCAGCGGCTCCAGCCCTGCGAGTGCACGGGCGCGGACGATGTCGTCGTTCTCGCCGACGCCGGCCGTGAACGTGATGACGTCGACCCGCCCGAGCACGGCGACGTACGCGCCGATGTACTTGCGCAGCCGGTGCAGGTACACATCGAGCGCGAGCGACGCGTTCTCGTCGCCGGCGTCGACGAGCGCGTGCAACTCGCGGAAGTCGTTCTCGCCCGCGAGGCCCTTGAGCCCCGAGCGGCGGTTGAGCAGGTCGTCGACCTCGTCGACCGACAGACCCGCATTGCGCTGCAGGTGGATGAGGACGGCGGGGTCGAGGTCGCCCGAGCGCGTGCCCATGACGAGTCCCTCGAGCGGGGTCATGCCCATCGACGTCTCGACCGCGACGCCGCCGCGGACGGCCGACGCCGACGCGCCGTTGCCGAGGTGCAGCACGATCTGGTTGAGGTCCTCGACCCGCCGCCCGAGCACGCGCGCGACCTTGCCCGACACGTACTGGTGCGACGTCCCGTGGAACCCGTACCGCCGGATCCCGTGCTCGCTTGCGACCTCCCGGTCGATCGCGTAGGTCGCAGCCGCCTCGGGCAGCGTCCGGAAGAACGCGGTGTCGAACACCGCCACGTGCGGCACGTCGGGCAGCAGCTCGCGCGCGACCTGGATGCCGGTGAGGTTCGGCGGGTTGTGCAGCGGCGCCAGGGGAGACAGGGCGTCGATCTGCTCGACGACCTTGTCGTCGACGATCACGGGGGTGCCGAAGACCGCGCCGCCGTGCACGACCCGGTGGCCGACCGCGACCACGTGCGCGTGCGTGAGGTCCGGACCGACCTCGTCGAACAGCGCCAGCACCGCCCGCAGCCCCGCGCCGTGGTCCGCGATCGGGTCGCTGCGCTCGGTCGTGCTGCCGGCGTAGGTGTGCTTGACCGTGCCCTCGTCCTCGCCGATCCGCTCCACGAGGCCCGACGCGATCGCCTCGCCGTCCAGCGGGTTCACCAGCTGGTACTTGATCGACGACGAGCCCGAGTTCACGACGAGCACGCTGCCGTGCGCGCCGAGCACGTCGTCGGACACAGTGTGGGGGCTCACGAGGGTTCCTCTGCTTGGGCCTGGATGGCCGTGATCGCGACCGTGTTGACGATGTCCTGCACGAGCGCGCCGCGCGACAGGTCGTTGACCGGCTTGCGCAGGCCCTGCAGGACAGGGCCGATGGCCACGGCGCCGGCGGAGCGCTGCACGGCCTTGTACGTGTTGTTGCCGGTGTTGAGGTCGGGGAAGATGAACACCGTCGCCCGCCCGGCCACCGCCGAGTCCGGCATCTTCGTCTTGGCCACCGAGGCGTCCACGGCGGCGTCGTACTGGATCGGGCCCTCGACGGACAGGTCCGGCCGGCGCTCCCGGACGAGCGCGGTCGCCGCGCGCACCTTCTCCACGTCGGCGCCCGAGCCCGACTCGCCTGTCGAGTAGGACAGCATGGCGATCCGCGGCTCGATGCCGAACTGCTCCGCGGTGCCCGCCGACGAGATGGCGATGTCCGCCAGCTGCTCCGCTGTCGGGTCGGGGATCACGGCGCAGTCGGCGTAGACGAGCACGCGGTCCTCGAGGCACATGAGGAACGCGCTCGACACGTTGGAGACGCCCGGCGTGGTCTTGATGATCTCGAACGACGGCTTGATCGTGTGCGCCGTGGTGTGCGCGGCCCCGGAGACCATGCCGTCCGCCAGGCCGAGCTGGACCATCATCGTGCCGAAGTAGGAGACCGAGGTGACGATCTCCCGCGCCCGCTCGACGGTCATGCCCTTGTGCTTGCGCAGCTCGGTGTACTGCGCGGCGAAGCCTTCGAGCAGGTCGTTGGAGCGCGGGTCGATGATCGCCGCGGCGTCGAGGTCCAGGCCCAGCTCGGTGGCGCGCGCCCGGATCGAGGGCTCCTCGCCGAGGATCGTGAGGTCCGCGACGCCGCGCTGCAGGAGGGTCGACGCCGCCCGCAGGATCCGGTCGTCCTCGCCCTCGGGCAGGACGACGTGCTTGCGGTCGGCGCGGGCGCGGTCCAGCAGCGCGAACTCGAACATCAGTGGCGTGACGACCTCGGGCCGCTCGACGTCGAGGGCGGCCAGCAGCGCGGCCCCGTCGACGTGCTGCTCGAACAGCGAGAGCGCGGTGTCGATCTTGCGCTGCGAGTCGCGGGTCAGGTGGCCGTGGGTGTCCGCGGCCGCGCTCGCGGACCGGAACGTGCCCAGCTCAGTGCTGATGATGGGCAGCCGGCTGCCGATGCCCTCGACCAGGCGGGCGATCAGCGGCGCGGGTCGGAAGCCGCCGTTGAGGACGATCCCGGCGAGCGAGGGGAAGCCCTCGGCCTGGTGCGCGACCAGCAGGCCGAGCAGGACGTCCGAGCGGTCGCCCGGCGTGATGACGACCGCACCGTCCGTCAGCCTGCTCAGCAGGTGCTCGAACGACATCGCCCCGACGAGCACGTCGAGGACCTCGCGGGACTGCAGCGTCTCGTCGCCGGCGATGAGCGTGCCGTGCACCGCCTCGCTGAGCTGCCGGACGGTCGGTGCCGTGAGCAGCGGGTTCTCCGGAACCGCCCACGCCGGCAGACCGGTCCCGGCCCGCAGTGCGTCGCGCACGCCGCTCACCGAGCCCGGAGCGCACCGGTTGGCGACGATCGCCACCACCTGCGCATGGTTGGCCGTCATCTCCGTGACGACGACGTCGGCCACCTGCGCGACGACCGCCGGCTTACGGTGCCCGCCGTTGATCACCAGCACCACCGGGGCGCCGAGGTTGGCCGCGATGCGGGCGTTGTACGCCAGCTCCGTCGGCCCCGCCACGTCCGTGTAGTCGGTGCCGACGACCACCACGGCGTCGCAGCGGCGCTCGACGTCGTGGTACCGCGACACGATCTGGGCGAGGGCCTGCTCGGGGTCGTCGAGCACCTGCTCGTACGTCACCCCGACGCACTCGTCGTACGTCAGGTCGACGCCGTCGTGCTGGAGCAGGAGCTCGAGGACGTAGTCGCGCACGTCGGTCGAGCGCGCCACGGGCCGGAACACCCCGACGCGCTTCACGGTGCGCGCGAGGAGGTCGACCAGCCCGAGCGCGAGCATGGACTTGCCGGAGTCCCCCTCGGGGGAGGTCACGTAGATGCTGCGGGCCACGTCGGCGTCTCCTGGAGCTGGTGGAACGGAGCCGTGGGGSGGGCGGGTTGCGCCCGCCCCACGGCGAAGGTCGTGCTACTCGTTGTCGCCGCCCGTCGAGATCGTGGCGGCCACCTGCCCCGCGTCGGCGGCGTCCTGCGCGTCGGGCCACACCCAGTCGCGGACCTCTGGCAGGTCGTCGCCGTGCGCGCGGGTGTACTCGCGGGCGTGGAGCCGGGCGTCGACCATCTTCTGCCGCAGGTTGGCCTGGGCCGTGCGCAGGTGCGGCACGTTGTCGATGACGTCGATGACGAGGTGGAACCGGTCGAGGTCGTTGAGCATGACCATGTCGAACGGCGTCGTCGTCGTGCCCTCCTCCTTGTACCCGCGCACGTGGATGTTGGCGTGCCCGTGGCGGCGGTAGGTGAGCCGGTGGATGAGCCACGGGTACCCGTGGTACGCGAAGATCACGGGCTTGTCCTCGGTGAAGAGCCCGTCGAACTGCGCGTCGGACAGCCCGTGCGGGTGCTCCCGCGCGTCCTGCAGGCGCATCAGGTCGACCACGTTGATCACGCGCACCTTGAGGTCCGGCAGCTCGCGCCGCAGGATGTCGGCCGCCGCCAGCACCTCGAGGGTGGGCACGTCGCCCGCGCACCCGAGGACGACGTCGGGCTTCTCGCCCGCCACCTCCGTGCCCGCCCAGTCCCAGATGCCCAGGCCGCGCGTGCAGTGCGCGATCGCCTGGTCCATGGTCAGGAAGTTCGGGGCCGGCTGCTTGCCCGCCACGACCACGTTGACGTACTGCCGGCTGCGCAGGCAGTGGTCGTACGTGGACAGCAGCGTGTTCGCGTCCGGCGGCAGGTACACCCGGATGACGTCGGCCTTCTTGTTCACCACGTGGTCGATGAACCCGGGGTCCTGGTGGCTGAAGCCGTTGTGGTCCTGGCGCCAGACGTGGCTGGACAGCAGGTAGTTCAGGCTCGCGATGGGCCGTCGCCACGGGATGTCGTTGGTGACCTTCAGCCACTTAGCGTGCTGGTTGAACATCGAGTCGATGATGTGGATGAACGCCTCGTAGCAGTTGAAAAGCCCGTGGCGGCCGGTGAGCAGGTAGCCCTCGAGCCACCCCTGGCACTGGTGCTCACTGAGCATCTCCAGCACGCGTCCGGCGCGCGCGAGGTGCTCGTCCACGTCGGCGCCGAAGAACTCGGCGTTCCACTGCTTGTCCGTCACCGCGAACACCGACTGGAGGCGGTTCGACGCCGTCTCGTCCGGCCCGAAGATCCGGAAGTTGTCGGGGTTGAGCCGGATGACGTCGGTGAGCCAGTCGCCCAGCACGCGCGGGGCCTCGCTGAGCGAGCCTGCCGGCACCGGCACGTCGACCGCGTACTTGCGGAAGTCGGGCAGGCGCAGGTCCTTGAGCAGCGCCCCGCCGTTCGCGTTCGGGTTGTCGCTCATCCGCAGGTGGCCGGTGGGTGCCAGCGCCCGGATGTCGTCGTGCAGCCGACCGCCCTCGTCGAACAGCTCGTTGACCCCGTACGACTCCAGCCACTGCCGCAGCACGTCCAGGTGCTCCGGGGTGTCCCGCGCGTTGGCCAGCGGCACCTGGTGGGCGCGCCACGAGCCGGTGGTCTTCTTGCCGTCGATGTAGTCGGGCCCGGTCCAGCCCTTGGGCGTGCGGAACACGATCATCGGCCACTGCGGGCGCTGCTCGTTGCCGGCGTGCGCGCTGCGCTTGATCTCCGCGATCTCGTCGAGCACCTCGTCCAGGAGCGTGGCGAAGCGGCGGTGGATGTCCTCGTGCGACTCGTCGTCGAAGCCCGCGACGAACATGTGCGGCTTGTGGCCGTAGCCCACCATGAGCGACTCGAGCTCGTGGTCCGGGATGCGCGCGAGCACCGTCGGGTTCGCGATCTTGTAGCCGTTGAGGTGCAGGATCGGCAGGACGACGCCGTCCTTCTCCGGGTTGACGAACTTGTTCGAGTGCCAGCTGGTGGCGAGCGGGCCGGTCTCCGCCTCGCCGTCGCCGACGACGGTGGCGACCAGCAGGTCCGGGTTGTCGAACGCCGCGCCGTACGCGTGGCTCAGCGCGTAGCCGAGCTCGCCGCCCTCGTGGATCGACCCCGGGGTCTCGGGGGCGACGTGGCTCGGGATGCCGCCCGGGAACGAGAACTGGCGGAAGAGCCGGTGGATGCCCTCGGTGTCCTCGGTGATGTCCGAGTAGTACTCGGAGTACGTGCCGTCGAGGTACGCGCTGGCGACCAGGCCCGGACCGCCGTGGCCGGGGCCGGTCACGTAGATCGTCGACTGCTCGCGCTCCTTGATCGCGCGGTTGAGGTGCGCGTACAGGAAGTTCAGGCCCGGCGTGGTGCCCCAGTGGCCGAGCAGGCGGGGCTTCACGTGGTCGCGGGTGAGCGGCTCACGCAGCAACGGGTTGTCCAGCAGGTAGATCTGGCCGACGGAGAGGAAGTTCGCCGCCCGCCACCACTGGTCGATGCGGGCCAGGGTCTCGGTGTCGATCGCCTCCCCGCTCCCGGTCTGCCACGTGCTGCTTGCCGACGTCGTCGTGGTCATGCGCGCTCCCCAGTTATCGCTCCGACGGTGTCCGCCGGCCCGGTCTCAGCCTTGCCCAGGCCTCGCGACGAGCGGAGGACCTTGGTCCCGCCGTCGCGCGCATGCCCTGTTGTCATACAACCGCACTCCGCCGTCGGGTGCAGCATTCTGTGGGAGAACGCACGCGGAACGGCAGATGGCGCTGCTCGGGGACGGGTGTGCAGGTCAGCGGGGCTGTGGGCGGCTCGGCGGGCGGTTGAGCCGGTTCCGGTCGCGTGCGCGCTGCGGGGTACCGTGAGGCGTGACCGAGCAGAGCCCCGCAGCCGTCGCGCGCGAGCGCGCCGCGGGGTCCGGCGTGAGCCGGCAGCCGACCGCCCCGGAGGCCCGCTCCGGCACCGATCCCGCCGCACTCACCCGCACCCAGCCAGCTGCCCAGGAGCCGGGTGCCGCTGCTCCGACACGGCCCTCGCCGGCCTGGGAGCAGGCGGCTCGACGCCCCCCGACGACCATGCTGCGGGCCGCGGTCCGGCCGCGCATGCTCCTGCTCCTCGTCCTGCTGCTCGCGGCCGCTGCGCTGTGCGCGCGCCTGGGTGTCTGGCAGCTCGACCGCGCGCAGGTGCACGGCGCGGCCGCCGAGGAGAGGCGCACCGCCGCGCTCGTCGCCGCACCCGCCGTCCCGCTCGCGGACGCCCTGGCACCCCAGACGACCTTCACCGGCGATCTCGTCGGCCGCAAGGTCTCGGTGACCGGCACGTACGACGCCGCCGGCCAGCTGCTGGTGACGGGCCGCGCGCACGACGGCGAGACCGGCTTCCTCGTCCTCACCCCGCTGCGGACCGTCGACGGAGCGGTGCTGCCCGTGGTCCGTGGGTGGGTGGCGACGCCCGCCGACGCCGACCAGCCGCCCGCCGGGGGCGTCGACGTCACGGGGTACCTGCAGGCGTCCGAGGAGTCCGCGGACGGGATCGCCGACGGGCGCACCGACGGCATCAGCTCCGCCGAGCTGCTCAACGCGTGGGGCGGCCCGATCTACACCGGGTACCTGGTCGTCTCGTCGTCCGACCCCACGCAGGCGTCGTCGGTGGTGCTCCTCGACCCTCCGACCAAACCCGGGTCGGGCCTCAACATCCAGAACCTCGCGTACGCCGCTCAGTGGTGGATCTTCGGCGCGTTCGCCGTGCTGCTGTGGCTGCGCCTCGTCCGCGACGAGGCCCGCGGATCGGGAGTGGAGCCCGAGCCGGGCGGAGCCGCGCCGGCCTGAGCCTCCCCGTCAGCCCAGCGGCGGGCGGCGGCGCAGCTCCTTGACGGCCCGGCGCTTCTGCTCGCCCTGCACCCGGCGCACCTGCGAGCCGCGGCTGGGCCGGGTGGCCCGGCGGGTCGGCCCCGGGGGCGCGAGGGCGTCGTCGAGCAGGGCGTGCACGCGGGTCAGCGCGGCMTCGCGGTTGCGCAGCTGCGACCGGTACTCCTGCGCGCTCACGGTGAGCAGCAGACCGCGCAACCGGCCCGACAGCCGCGCGAGCACACGGTCCTGCTGGGTCGGGCTGGTCCACGGGATCCGCGCGAGGTCGACCGTCAGCTCGACGCGCGAGTCGGTGGTGTTGACCGACTGGCCGCCCGGCCCGCTCGACCTGGAGAAGCGCCACGCGAGGGCGTCGTCCGGGACGACGACGCCGCCGCGCAGGACAAGCGGACCGGTCATGCGCGGAGCGTACGTGCGCGCCGAGCTGCGAGCGTCAGCGTCGCGCCGAGCAGGAGCGCGAGAACCGCGGCCAGGGCCGTGCTGCCCACGCCGTCCGCACCGGTCGCCGCGAGTGCGGCAGCGTCGTCAGGCGCGGCGCCTCCAGGCGTGCCGGCGCCAGGCGTGCTGCCACCGTCGGGCAACGTGGCGGCGTACGTGTTGGTCGCCGTGACGAGGCCGACGACCGCGGGGTCTCCGGCCGCGACGACCACCTGGCCGCCGGCGGGCGAGAGCACGCTGGTGAACGCTCCGCCCGGCTGGTCCGGGTCCTCCGCCACCGTGCACACGGTCCCGACGGGGAACCCGCCCACGACGACCGTGCCGCCGGACGCCACCGACCACGTGCCGGATGACGTACCTGTGGTGCCGGCCGCGTTGCACGACCACGTCCCGGTGAATAGCGCCCCCGCGGGCACCGCGTCCGTCGCTCCGGCCACGACCTTCCTGACCGCGAAGCCGCCGAGCGCCGGGACGACGTCCGGATCGACCACGTTCGTGACCCGCACCGCGCTGACAGCGCTGCCTCGACCCACGGTGAACGCGAAGCCGCCGTGCTCGGGGGTCGCGCTCGCGCCGCCGGTGACCGCCCACGTCGGGGCCGTCCACGTGCCGCCGACCGGATCCGCGGGCCGGACCTCGACCAGCTCGACCACGCTGTCGGGCGCGACGTCGATCGGGCCGAGGACGGTGCCGTCAGAGGCGACGACAAGGTCCGCCGGTTGCCGCACGCCGTCCACCCACCACTGGAAGCTGAAGGTCTCCGGCGCACCGAGACCGGCGTCGTCCACGGACTTGGCGACACTGAACCGACCCTGACCGCGAAGGGTGTCGGTCAGCGAGACCTCCACCTTCGCGCCTTCCTGGACGCGGAACGCGACCTGCGCGCCCCCCTGGGTGGGTATGACGGTCGACGCACCCGTGACGGCCCAGACGGGCGCCTGCCAGACGCCCCCCGGGACGGTCGGCGGTACGGGCTCGGCGAGCTCGACCAACGTGCCCGACGCGACGGAGGCCAGGCCGAGCGGGGTGCCGTCCACCTCGAGCGACAGGTCGGGCTGCTGCCGGACCCCGTCGAGCCAGTACTGCACGGCGACGGTGGCGGGCAAGGCGTCGAACGTGCCGTCCGCGACCAGGGTCTTGCTCAGCTGCACCGTGCCGACCGGGGCGGCGTCGGCCGGGATGCACCCCAGGTACGCGTAGTGGTGGATCTCGCCGGAGCCGCCCGGCTTGGTCAGTGTCGACGCGATCAGCTGGCCCTCGAGCGGGCTGGCGTTCTGCATCGTCACGTTCGCACGCGGAGCGAGGACGGTCCCGGTGATCCGGTCCTGGCTCGCAAGCGTCAGCGGGCCGGCGCTGGCGTAGCTCCAGAGCACGTACGGCGCGAAGACGTTGCTCGTGCCCGAGTTGTTGGCTCCGTTGAACCGCGGGATGGCGAACTGGGGCCCTCCGGTCATCCGGATCACCAGGCCCGTGGTGGCGGACGGCACGGCCCCCCCGATGAAGTTCAGTGCTGTCACGCCATCGAAGGTCGCGGGCGTCGCCGACAGCACGTTGAGCTCGTTGGGGACGAGCGTGAGCTGCCTCTCGGGTCCGCTCCCGCTGAGGGTCACGGCGGAGATCCCGGCGTCTGCGCCCGACAGCACCGAGACGGCGTCCGCGATGTTGTCGAGCGCCGGGAAACCGCTGGTCAGCGGCGCGACCGCGAACGGTCCGATGTGCGCGGCCACCCATGCATCGATGGGTAGGCCTGGCTCCGGCGGCGGCGGCAGGACGCGCGCCTGGCCCGTGCCGTTTCCGATGAACACCGCCGGGCCCTGCAACGTGGCCGTCGCCCACGTCGAGGTGCCAGCCAGCATCTCGCCCCGGGGCCAGGTCGATCGGTCCGCCCCTGAGCCCACCTGGAGGATGCCCTGCGACCCGGCCAGGTCGTACGCGCCGGCCGAGACCCGCACCGGCAGCGTCGTGCCACCGACGTCGAGGGTGGGCAGGACGTAGTCCGGTGGTGTCAGGCCGGTCGAGTGGCGCACGTCGAACGTGGACTGCCACGACAGCGAGCCACCGACGGCGAGGGTGCCTTCGATCTCCGATCCGCCCAGGGAGGCGTTGCCCTCGACGAGGACGGTGAACCCCCGCGTCGGGTCGCCGGTGACACCACACACGTTGAAGGCCTCGGCCGGCGCGGCCGCTGCGACGCTGAGCGCCGTGGCGGCCGCGGGGACCAGGAGTGCACCGGCGACGACCGCGGCGACGACTCCGCGGGCACGGCTCCGAGTGGTGAGCACGCGAGATCCTTCCGGCGGTGACAGGTTGTTCACAGCAACCTAACCGATTCGGGCGGATTGTCCCTGACGGATCGATGGATCGTCTGGCGCACCTTCGTCAGACCGCGTCGTGCTGCCACGAGTGCCACAGCGCCGCGTAGTCGCCGCCGGCGGCGACCAGCTCGTCGTGCGGGCCGATCTCGGTGATGCGGCCGGCGTCGACCACCGCGACCCGGTCCGCGTCGTGCGCGGTGTGGAGGCGGTGGGCGATCGCGACGACTGTCCGGCCCCTGAGCACGGCCGACAACGACTTCTCCAGGTGCCGGGCGGCACGCGGATCCATCAGCGAGGTCGCCTCGTCGAGCACCAGCGTGTGCGGGTCGAGCAGCACGAGCCGGGCCAGCGCGATCTGCTGGGCCTGCGCAGGCGTCAGCGGGGCGCCGCCGGATCCGACCTCGGTGGCCAGCCCGTCGGGCAGCGCCTGCACCCACTCCCACGCGTCGACCGCGCGCAGCGCGCGCTCGAGGGCGGCCGGGTCGGCGTCCTCCTGCGCGAGCCGAAGGTTGTCCGCGACCGTGCCGACGAACACGTGGTGCTCCTGGGTCACGAGGGCGACGTGCCCGCGCAGGTGCTCCAGCGGCAGGTCGATCAGCGGCACGCCGCCGACGGTCACCGTGCCGCCGGTGGGCGGGTGGATGCCGGCGAGCATGCGGCCGAGCGTCGACTTGCCCGCGCCCGACGGACCGACGACCGCCAGCCGTTCGCCGGCCGCCAGGTCGAGGTCGATGCCGTGCAGCACGTTGTGGCCCTCGCGGTACGCGTACTCGAGGTCCCGGGCGGCGATGTCCTCGTCGACCGGCGTGCCCTCGCGGGACTGACGGTCCGGCTCGACCAGCTGCACCCCGACGATGCGTGCCAGCGACGTGGCCGCCACCTGGATCTCGTCGATCCAGAAGATCAGCTCCCACACCGGACCGGTGACCTGGTAGGTGTACAGCACGATCGTGGTGACCGCGCCGACCGTGACCTGCCCCTGCGAGGCCAGGTACCCGCCCCAGAACAGGACGGCGGCCGGGGCGAGCACGAACGCGCCGTCGATGCCGGGGAACAGGATCGTGCGCAGGCGCAGCGTCGCCTTCTCGGCGGCGAACGCCTCGCGCAGGTCGTCGTCCACCCGGGCCATCCGGCGCCGGCCCAGCCGCAGGGCGTCGACCGTGCGCGCACCCTCGACCGACTCGGTGATGGTGCCGTTGAGCGTCGCGTACGCCGCCGACTCCCGCTGGTACGCCGGCGTCGCGCGCTTGAGGTACCAGCGCACGAGGATCACGAGCGTCGGGACGCCGATGAACATCGCGATCGAGACCAGCGGCGAGACGATCAGGCAGGCGACGATCGTCAGCGTGATGGTGACGACGGCGACGATGACGCGCGGGACGCCGAAGCGCACCGCGTGCTGCAGCTTGTTGACGTCATTGGTGGTGCGTGCGACCAGGTCGCCGGTCCCGGCGCGCTCGACCGTGGACAGCGGCAGGGCGGTGACCTTCTCGATGAACTCCTCGCGCAGCTCGGCGAAGACCTCCTCGCCGAACACCATCGACGAGCGCTGCGCGAAGCGGATGATCACCGTCTGCGCGAGCACCGCGGCGGCCCCGATGGCGATGAGCGTGTTGACGTAGCCGACCGTCGTGCCGTCGTTGACGGCGTCGACCAGCATGCCGAGGATCCACGGGCCGGCCAGGCCGGCGGTCGCGGCCAGCGTGTGCAGGACCGCGATGATCGTCAGCGGCCGGCGGTGCTTGCGCATCAGGAGGCCGGTGTAGGCCCGCACGGTCGCCGAGTCGGCGATGGGGAGCTTCATGACTGTCCTCCGTTCGTGTCTCCGGCCGTCTGGCCCGCCATCAGCTCTTCGAGGAGCCGCTCGTCGTCCGCCAGGTCCTCGACCGAGCGGTTCTCGAGCGACTCCTCGTCCATCTGCCGTCCCACGACCGCGCGGTAGGCGCGCGCCACGGAAGGGTCGTCCGCACCGTGCAGCAGCAGCTCGTCGTGCGTGCCGCGGGCGCGGATGACGCCGTCCTGGACGAACGCGACCTCGTCGACGTGGTCGAGCACGAGGGGGCTCGCGGTGACGATCAGCGTGGTGCGACCGCGCCGGACGTCGGCCAGCCGCGCCGCGATCCGCGCCTCGGTGTGGGCGTCGACCGCGCTGGTCGGCTCGACCAGCACGAGGATCTCGGGGTCGATCAGCAGCGCACGGGCGAGCGCGACCCGCTGACGCTGGCCGCCCGACAGCGACCGGCCCTTCTCGGGCAGCTCTCCGGCCAGGCCGTCGGGCACCGAGTCGAGCACGTCGTGCGCGTCCGCCGTCGCGATGACGCGCAGCAGGTCGTCCTGCGTTGCGCCGCCGCGGACGTCCAGCTCGTGCTCCAGCAGCCCCGAGAACAGGTGCGGCGTCGCCTCGGCGACGACGATCCGCTCGCGCACCGCGTCCTTGTCGAGCTCCGAGAGCAGCACGCCTCCGAGCCGGACCGGGGTCTCCTTCTCGGCCTCGTCGTCGAACCGCCCGAGCCGCGTGGCGATGCGGGCGGACTCGTCGGGGTCCGCACTGACCAGGGCGACGACACGGCCCGGGTCGAGACGCAGCTCGCTGACCTCGTCGACGAGCGGGACGTGCGGGTCCGGCACGGTGGCGGTGCCGTCGGTCGCGCCCGTCGCCGGGACGACCCGCAGCACCTTGACCACCTTGGTCGCGCCGATGTGCGCACGCGTCGCGGCCTGCAGCATCTGTGTGGCGTTCTGCACGGGCCACGACAGGAAGGCTGCGAAGCCGTACGTCGCGACGAGCTGCCCGGGCGTGATGGTGCCCGCCAGGGCCATGTGCGCGCCGAGGTAGATGAGGACGACGACGAACGTGCCGGGCAGGAGCACCTGCAGGGCGTCGAGCACCGACTGCGTCTTGGCCACCTCGACGCCGCGGCGTCGCGTCTCCTGCGACTGCTCGCGGTAGCGGCCTGTGAAGACGCCCTCGCCGCCGATGCCGCGCAGGATGCGCAGGCCCGAGACCGTGTCCGCGCCGAGCGTGGTCAGGCGACCGGAGGCCTCGCGCTGAGCCGCCTGCCGCCGGGACAGCGGCTTGACCAGCAGGCCGAGGATCGCGGCGACGGTGGGCAGGCCGAGGATCACCACGAGCCCGAGCGGCACGGACACGCGGAGCATGAGGACCGCGACGACGCCGTAGGCGACGAGGCTGCCGAGGAAGTGAGCGGCCAGCGCGTAGACCTCACCGATGCGCAGCGCGTCGTTGGCGACGGCCGAGACGACCTCGCCCGTCGGCAGCTCCGAGGTGATCGCGTGGCCCGACCGCGAGACGGTCTTGCCGACCAGCTGGGACGACGTGAACGCCGCGCGGAGCCAGTTCGCGATGTCGTACCGGTGGCCGATGGCGGAGGTGATGGTGATGACCACGCCGAGCGCCAGCAACGTGCCGCACGCGCGCCACAGCTCCGGGCCGAAGCCGCTGTCGAGGCCGTCATCGATCGCGTGGCCGACGACGTACGGGGTGAGCGCCTGGCAGCCGAACATCACCACGCCGAGGCCGACCGCGGTCAGGAGGATCCCCCACTGCCGGCGGGCCAGCCACCAGAGCAGCGCCGTAGGCCCGCTCAGCGGCGGGGTACCGGGGTCGTCGAGGGGGAGGGAACGCACGAGGGGCAACGTTACGTGGGGCTACCGACACTCCTCGAACCGTTTTCCGCAGCCGTGCCAGGGCACGGACACAGGACGGACGAGGTCCGTGCGCCGACTACCCTGAGGGCGTGACGCAGACGCCCGACCCGGCCGCCACCACTCATCGTCCCGTGCTCGTCGTCGACTTCGGCGCGCAGTACGCGCAGCTGATCGCGCGGCGTGTGCGCGAGGCCAACGTGTACTCCGAGATCGTGCCGCACACCGCGTCCGTCGCGGACCTGCTGGCCAAGGACCCGGCCGCGATCATCCTGTCGGGCGGCCCGTCCTCGGTGTACGCGACCGGCGCCCCGTTCGTCGACCCCGCCCTGTTCGAGGCCGGTGTCCCGGTGCTCGGCATCTGCTACGGCTTCCAGGCGATGGCCGCCGCGCTGGGTGGGACCGTCGCGCAGACCGGCCAGCGCGAGTACGGCGGGACGGCCGTCGAGGTCACGTCCGCCGGGACCGTGCTCTCGGGCAGCCCGTCGTCGCAGACGGTCTGGATGAGCCACGGCGACGCCGTGCACGCCGCGCCGGAGGGCTTCGAGGTCCTGGCGACGTCGTCGGGAAGCCCCGTCGCGGCGTTCGAGGACCGCGCCCGCCGCCTGTTCGGCGTGCAGTGGCACCCCGAGGTCAAGCACTCGCCGCTCGGGCAGAAGGCGCTCGAGAACTTCCTCTACGAGGGCGCCGGCCTGACGCCCGACTGGAACGCGGGGAACGTCGTCGCGGAGCAGGTCGAGAAGATCCGCGCGCAGGTGGGCACGTCCCGCGTGATCTGCGGGCTGTCCGGCGGCGTCGACTCGTCCGTCGCCGCGGCGCTCGTGCAGAAGGCCGTCGGCAGCCAGCTGACCTGCGTGTTCGTCGACCACGGTCTGTTGCGCTCGGGCGAGGCCGAGCAGGTGGAGAAGGACTTCGTCGCCGCCACCGGCGTGCAGCTCAAGGTCGTCGACGCGCGCGAGCGGTTCCTGCACGCGCTGGCCGGGCACACCGACCCCGAGACCAAGCGCAAGATCATCGGCCGCGAGTTCATCCGCGTGTTCGAGGACGCGGCGCGGGAGATCGTCGAGCACAGCGACGATGAGGTGAAGTTCCTCGTGCAGGGCACGCTCTACCCCGACGTCGTCGAGTCCGGCGGCGGCGAGGGCGCGGCGAACATCAAGTCGCACCACAACGTGGGCGGGCTTCCCGACGACCTGCAGTTCGAGCTGGTCGAGCCGCTGCGCACCCTTTTCAAGGACGAGGTCCGCGCGGTCGGCCTGGAGCTCGGCGTGCCCGAGGGCATCGTCTGGCGCCAGCCGTTCCCCGGCCCCGGCCTGGGCATCCGGATCATCGGCGAGGTGACAGCCGAGCGCCTCGACATCCTGCGCGCGGCCGACGTGATCGCCCGCGAGGAGCTGACCCGCGCCGGCCTGGACCGTGACATCTGGCAGTGCCCCGTGGTGCTTCTCGCGGACGTGCGGTCGGTCGGCGTGCAGGGCGACGGACGGACGTACGGCCACCCGGTCGTGCTGCGGCCCGTCTCGTCCGAGGACGCCATGACCGCCGACTGGACCCGCCTGCCGTACGACGTGCTGGCGACGATCTCGACCCGGATCACCAACGAGGTGCCCGAGGTCAACCGCGTGGTGCTCGACGTGACGAGCAAGCCGCCGGGCACCATCGAGTGGGAGTGACCACACGTCGGAGGGAGTGCGGGTTCTGACCGGACCTGCTCCCGCGATGGGGGAGAATCGTCCGGTGAGCGACAGCACCCCGCAGACGACCCCCGCGACCACCTCGGTGTCCGCCTCCGGCCCGACGACCGACCCGTGGGTCCGCAAGGCAGCCGGGGCGACGAAGCGGTACCGCGTGCTGGCGTGGATCACCGGCACGATGTTGCTCCTGCTCTGCCTCGAGCTCGTCCTCAAGTACGTGTTCCACGCCGGTGGCGTCGACGCGGCCGGCCACCCGAACCCGGTCATCGGCGCGTGGGTGGCCTATGCGCACGGCTGGATCTACGTCGTCTACCTGGTCACGGTGTTCGACCTCTGGTCGAAGATGCGCTGGCGGTTGGGGCGTCTGGCGACGATGGCGGCGGCGGGCGTCGTCCCGGTCATGTCGTTCATCCTCGAGCGCAAGGTGCACGCGCAGGCACTGGCGCGGATCGAGGCCGCGGACGCCGCACGCGGGTGACATGTCCCCGACCATGAACGCTCGTCCAGTTCGCGTGGTTAGGGTGTGCGCGTGCTGATCGTCCACGTCTCCGACTGCTACGCACCGCGCACCGGCGGGATCGAGTCGCAGGTCGGCGACCTCGCGGCCCGCCAGGTCGCCGCCGGTCACGAGGTGCACGTGCTCACGGCGACGCTCGGCGTCGGCGGGGAGCGCGGCGGCGTCGTGGACCTGGAGAACGGTGTCCACGTGCACCGGCTGGGCGCCCGGATCCCGTTCGACCTGCCCGTGAACCCCGTGGGCCCGCGGCTGTTCCGCGAGGCGTTCGGCGCCCTGCGGCCCGACGTGGTCCACGTGCACGCCGGCGTGCTCTCGCCGTTCGCGTACGACGGCGCGCGCATCGCGCTCGATCACGGCCTACCGACGGCGATCACGTGGCACTGCATGCTGGACGGCGTCGTCGGCACCCTGCGCACCCTGGTCAACCGCACCCGCTGGCACCGCGCGCCGGCCGCCCTGAGCGCCGTGAGCCACGCCGCGGCGGCTCGCGTGCACGAGGCGTTCGGCGCCGAGGTGTCCGTGATGCCCAACGGGCTCGACCTGGACGCGTGGGCGCCCAAGAGCTTCTCCGAGGGGCGCGGGCGGCCCGGCGAGCACGGTCCCCTGCGGCTGGTCTCGACCATGCGCCTCGCGCCCCGCAAGCGCGCCGTCCCGCTGGTCGAGCTCGTCGGGAAGGCTGCACGCCGGCTCCCGCCCGACCGCCTGCGGCTCGCGATCATCGGGGCCGGGCCCGCGCAGGGTCGCGTGGCCTCCGCCGTGGCGGGGCAGGGACTGCAGCACGTGGTCGAGCTGCGCGGCAGGCTGACCCGTTCGCAGGTCCGGTCGGCCTACGCCGACGCCGACGTGTTCCTCGCCCCGGCCGAGCTCGAGGCCTTCGGGATCGCCGCCCTCGAGGCTCGCACGGCCGGGCTCGCCATCGTCGCCCGGCGCGGTACGGGGATCGCCGAGTTCGTCCAGGACGGCGTCGACGGTCTGCTCGTCGCCGACGACGCCGAGATGACCGAGGCGATCGTGCACCTCGCCCGCGACGGCCGCCTGCTCGAGGGCATGCTCACCCACAATCGCGCGGTCCGGCCCGCCTTCGGGTGGGACGACGTGCTCGGCTCCGCGGAGTCGGAGTACGCCCGGGCGCGCGCGCTCGCCTGACCTTCGCCGATTCGCCCGGTTTCTCCCCTAGAGTCGTTCCGTTGGGCGATTCAGTCATGGGCCGCGAGGCCCACCGGGTTCGCGTTGTCGGACCCGTCCTGCTGGGGGTTCGGAGAGGGAGACATGGCGACGACAACAGGCAGCCCGAAGACAGTCCGGGTGCTCGGGCTGATCACGATCATCTTCGGGATCATCTTCATCATCGCGGGTGGCGTGACCTGGGGGGCGGTCTCGAGCAACCTGGCGGCCGAGAAGATCACGGTCTCCGACGATGCCCAGGCCTTCGGCGGTCAGCTGGTCGACACGCCGTGGGAGGCCTGGTTCCAGGCGGACATCATCAACACCCACGCACTGGAGGCGTCGGGCGGCAAGACGTACGCCGAGCTGCCTCAGGACGACCCGAAGCGACAGACGGTCATGACCGCCTCGTTCCTGCGGGCGTCGCTGTTCACGTCCGTCGTGGCGTTCGGCGTCGCGCTGCTGGTCGTCGGTATCGGCGTCGTGTTCATCCTCATCGGTTGGGCGTTGCGGCGGGCTGCGGCCCTCGCGGGACTCGTGACGGACCAGACCGCCGCGACGACTGCCTATCCGGACCCGATCCCGACGGCCCGTCCGACGGCACCGCCAGCGGCGACGACCACGTCGACACCGCTGCCGCCGCCTTCTGGCCCCACGGCCTGAGCACAGCAACGTCCGAGGAAACGAGCGCCAGGGCGCTCGTTTCCTCGGACGTTGTGCTGTGTGTGGTCGGTCAGCGGCGTGCGCTGCGTGCGCCGCTGACGATGGAGCCGACCAGCAGGGCTGTGCCGGCGACCGCGAGCAGCACGATCATCGCCAGCTGGAGGTCGATGGCGACGCCGGCGGCCCAGGCCAGGAGCCCCACGCCGATGGCGGCGATGATGAGGCCCCAGACGACCGTCCCGACCCGGAGCCGGCGGCGGGGCGGGTCGACGGGCGTCGGGTCGACGGGCGCCGCCACGGGCTCGATGCGGTCCGACGACGGGTAGGGCACGCCCACCGGCTCCGCGTACGCCGAGGTGCGCGGCGGGGCCGTCGGCTCAGGGCGGTTGGTCGGCGCGTAGAGCGCGCCGATCGGTGACGCGTAGGGCGTCGCGGGGTCCGCTGCCGCGAGCGGCGTGGTCCCGTCATCCGGGGTCGTGAACGGGTCGGCATGACCCGCCGGCCCGATGTCGGTGGTCGGCAGGGCACGCGTCTCGTCGAGGGTGAGCGCCGTGGCGCCCGCGGCCGGGAGGCCCGTGATATCGCCGACCGCCGCTCCCTCGTCGTCGGTGGCTGCTGCGGTTTGGTCGACAGCGGGTGCGCGCCGGATGGCGACCGTGTCCTCCGCGGGTGCTGACAGGGTGTCGTCCAGCGGGGTGACGGCCGTGTCGTCGGCGGGTGCCGCGGTGGTGTCGTCGAGCGGGATGACGGCCGTGTCACCGGCGGGTGCCGGGGTGGTCTCGTCGACCGGCAGGACGACCGTGTCGTCCGGGGGTGCTGCGGCGGTGTCGCCGACGTCGAGGACAGCCGTGTTGTCGGCGGGCGTCGTGGTGGCCTCGTCGAGCGGGATGACGACCGTGTCGTCGGCGGGCGCCGGGGTGGTTTCCTCGGGACCGGCGCCGGGGGTCTTCTCGGTGGACATCAGTTCTCCTCGGTGATCGTGACGTCGCCCGCGCCGATCTGGACCTGCAGCGCGAGCTGAGGGCCGCCGGCGTCGATCGCTCCGGACGTGAAGGTGCGGGGGTTGAGGCCGACGCCGTCGACGCTCTTCTGCTCCCCGTCGACGTCCCAACGGACGGTGCCGGCACCGGCGTCGACGTCGGCCGAGACGCTCGCGTCGGACGGGACGACGATGGTGAGCTGGCCGGCGGCGAGCGAGATCGGGACCTCGAGGGTGTCGGAGGTCATCGGGACGTCGGACAGGTCGATCGTCACGTCGCCGAAGCCCAGGGAATACCCGTCGGCGGCGTCGGTGCGGGAGGTCACCACGACCGCCCCGCTCGCGGCGAAGTTGTGCTGGCCCTCGTTCGTCCAGATCCAGTGGTTGTTCTGCAGGGCGCCGAGGGGCACCGCCACGAGGATGCCGACGACCGCGAGACCGCCGAGGCCGCCGCTGGTCCGGCCGCGCAGGCCGGCGACGATGATGCCGAGACCGCAGAGCACGATGCCGATGCCGAGCGCCGTGAGCCCGACGGGCCCGGTGAAGTCTCCCGTGCGCTCGGCGACGAGCAGGACCGCGAGGCTGAGCAGGCTGAGCGCGACGACCACGCCGACCGTGCCGACGCCGGCACCCGGGGTACGGGGGCGCGGTGGGCGCGGCTGCTGCTGGTGCTTGGTGGTGCGGACCGGAGGAACCGGGGGAGGGGGCGTGGCCGACGGCGTCCAGGCCTGGGCCGGCGGCGCACCGTAGGGCGGAGCCGGCGCGGGAGCGGGCGGCGGGTAGACAGCGGTCGAGGCCGCCGCCGCGGGGTAGGTGGTCGCGGGGTAGGCGGTCGGAGCGCCGGGGGCCGTCGGCGGCCGAGGCCGGGACGGCTGCTGGTTGGCGACGACGACGATCAGCGTGACGATCCCGCCGACGAACGCGAGCCAGAGCAGCGCCTGGACCCACCCGGGCGGCCCCCAGAAGAAGAACCAGTTGTCGCCGCGGCCGAAGCCGACGATGACGAACGCCAGGGCGCCCAGGAGGGCGATGTCGAAGCGGCCGAGGATCATCTCCTCGACGTGGATCCGGCCGTCGCGGCGCTCGGGCAGCAGGGCCCAGGCGGCGCCGTACGCGACGAGGCCGAGCCCGCCGAGCAGGAGCGAGGCGACGAAGATCCCGCGCACCAGCAGGGGGTCGATACCGAACCTGTCTCCCACGCCCGCGCTGACGCCGCCGACCCAGCGGTCGTCGGAACGCGTGATGCCCAGCCGACGGATGCCGGCGAAGAAGCTGTTCGACGGGTACGCCGGGCTCTGCGGCGGGGCCGGCTCCGGGCCGGCGGGGGTGGTCGTGTCCATGCCTCGATCCTGGTCGGTCGGCCGAGCGCGCGGCATCGGGTGGTCCCCTGAGACCACCCTGAACCTCACGCGGCGCGCCCCTGAACGAACCCCGGACGGCACCCCGGGAGGACCCGGCGCGTGTGACGATCGGACCGTGACCTCCACCGAACCCCTGCTCGTCCGCCGACGGCTGCCGTTGCGCCGTCCCGCGCGCGGGCGCTGGTTCGGCGGCGTGGCGCTCGGGCTCGCGGCCCACCTCGATCTGCCGGTCGGCCTCGTGCGGCTCGCCTTCCTGGTGCTGACGCCGATCGCGGGCATCGGCCCCCTGCTGTACGTCTTCTGGTGGCTGGCGGTGCCGGCCGGGGACCCGGCGGCGGCGGCGCAGGAAGTGCGGCCGAGCACGCTGACCCGGCTGGCTCGTCGGCAGGCGGTCATCGAGCCTGGCCGGCGCATCCCCGTGACCGACATCGCCATCGGCGCGGTGCTGGTGATAGCCGCAGTCCTGCTCATCGCGGTCCGCTCCGGCGCGGACGTCCAGGCCGACTGGATCCTGCCCGCGCTGATCGTGCTCGCGGGCCTGTGGCTGGCGTGGAGCCAGCTGGACCCCGCGCAGCGGGGACGCCTGCGGGACCGGGCCGGCGGCAAGACGCCGGTGAGCGTGCTGCGGGTGGCCGGCGGGATCCTGCTGGCGGGCGTCGGCGTGCTGCTGTTCGTCGGCCTGGCGTCGGGCGGGGGCGTCGACACCGCGACCCTCGCACAGTCGATCGTCGCCGCCCTGATCATGCTCGGCGGCGTCGCGCTGGTGCTCACGCCGTGGTGGCTGCGGCTGGTCCGTGAGCTCGGTGACGAGCGGGCCGCGCGCGCCCGCGAGTCGGAGCGCGCCGACATCGCCGCCCACCTGCACGACTCGGTGCTGCAGACGCTCGCGCTCATCCGGTCGAGGTCCGACGACTCCGCCGAGGTTGCCCGCATGGCCCGCGCGCAGGAGCGCGAGCTGCGGGAGTGGCTCTATGACGACCGCCCGGCGCCGGGCACGTCCGTGGCGGCGGCGCTGCGGGGGATCGTCGCGGAGGTCGAGGACTCGCGGTCCGGGCCGTCGGGTGACCCGGTGGCCGTCGAGTCCGTGGTCGTCGGCGACCGCGTGCCCGATGCCGACTCGGAGGCGCTGCTGCAGGCCACGCGCGAGGCGCTGGTGAACGCGGTGGTGCACGGTCGCCCGCCGGTGTCGCTGTATCTCGAGGTCGGGGAGGCCGAGGTCGAGGTGTTCGTGCGCGACCACGGCGACGGGTTCGACCTCGACGAGGTGGGCACCGACCGGTTCGGGGTGCGCGAGTCGATCATCGGGCGGGTGCGGCGTCGCGGGGGTGCCGCGACCGTCACCAGCAGCCCCGAGCGCGGGACCGAGGTGCACCTCGTGGTGCCCATCCGCACGCCGGAAGAACAAGGAGCCCAGTCATGAGCGAGACGGTCGACGTGGTGTTGGTCGACGACCACCACATGTTCCGCACGGGTGTGAAGGCGTCGCTCGACGCGGGCGTGCGCGTCATCGGCGAGGCCGACACCGTCGACGACGCGATCCGGCTGGTGCGCGAGCTCAAGCCCCCGGTGGTGCTGCTCGACGTGCACCTGCCCGGCGGTGACGGTGGCGGCGGCGCCGAGGTGATCAAGGCCTGCACCGACCTGCTGGGCGAGACCCGGTTCCTCGCGCTCTCGGTCTCCGACGCCTCCGAGGATGTCGTCGCCGTCATCCGCGCGGGCGCGCGCGGCTACGTCACCAAGGCCATCGACGGGACCGACCTTTCCGATGCCGTCCGCCGCGTGGCCGGCGGCGACGCCGTGTTCTCGCCGCGGCTGGCCGGGTTCGTGCTCGACGCGTTCGGCGCGGCCGCGGGGGACGTCGCGATCGGCGACGACGAGCTCGACCGGCTCTCCGCCCGCGAGCGCGAGGTCATGCGGCTCATCGCGCGCGGGTACTCCTACCGCGAGGTGGCCTCCGAGCTGTTCATCTCGATCAAGACGGTCGAGACCCACGTCTCGGCGGTGCTGCGCAAGCTGCAGCTGTCGAGCCGGCACGAGCTCACGCGCTGGGCGGCGGCCCGGCGGCTGCTGTGACGATGCGGCTGCGCGTCGCCGCGTACGCCGTGATCGTCGACGACGGTCGTGTCCTGCTCCCGCACTGGGTCGAGGCCGGGCGGTCCGGGTGGACCCTGCCGGGCGGCGGCATCGACCCGGGCGAAGACCCCGCCGACGCCGCCGTGCGCGAGGTGCTCGAGGAGACCGGATACCACGCGGTCCTTGACGGGCTGCTGGGCATCGACTCGCTCGTCGTCGCCGCTGCCGACCGCCTCGACCCCACCGACGGCGCCCTGCACGCGTTGCGGATCGTCTACCGCGCGCACGTCGTCGGCGGCGAGCTGCGCGACGAGGTCGACGGCAGCACCGACACCGCCGCCTGGTTCCCGCTGGACCAGGTCGCGGGCCTCGACCGCGTCGAGCTGGTCGACACGGCGCTCCGGATGGCCGGGTACTAGCGGGCCCCAGAGGTGCGTGACCGGGGCGGTGCAGTGGTGAAGGCGGGCCGGCCGCGCGAGGGTGACACCGTGATGATCGTCGGGTTAGAGGTGAGCCCGTCCCGCATCACCCTGCACGACCTCGACGTCGCCATGGACCGCCTCGCGGCCGGTGTCGAGCTCCGCCAGCTGATCGTTCTCGATGAAAGGACGCCCCTGTGAACAGGACTGCCCTCGTGACCGGCGCCGCCCGCGGCATCGGCGCCGCGACCGCACTGCGGCTGGCTGCCGACGGATTCCGTGTGGCCGTGCTCGACCTGCGCGAGCAGGACTGCGAGGCKACCGTGGACGCCATCCGCGCCGCCGGCGGCGAGGCGCTGGCCCTGGGGGCGGACGTCGGTGACGCCGGTGCCGCCGCGGCGGCCGTGGCCCGCGTCGTCGACGAGCTCGGTGCGCCCACGGTCCTGGTCAACAACGCCGGGATCCTGCGCGACAACCTGCTGTTCAAGATGACGGAGGACGACTGGGACTCGGTGGTCTCCGTGCACCTGCGCGGCGCCTTCCTCATGAGCCGCGAGGTGCAGAAGCACCAGGTCGCCGCCGGCTGGGGGCGGATCGTCAACCTGTCGAGCACCTCGGCGCTGGGCAACCGCGGGCAGGCGAACTACGCGGCCGCGAAGGCCGGGCTGCAGGGTTTCACCAAGACCCTGGCCATCGAGCTGGGCCGGTACGGGATCACGACGAACGCCGTGGCGCCGGGGTTCATCGCGACCGACATGATCCGGCAGACCGCCGAGCGCATGCACATCACCTACGAGCAGTTCATCGAGGTCGTGTCCAAGGAGATCCCGGTCGGGCGGGTCGGCCAGCCGGAGGACATCGCGAACGCCGTCTCGTTCTTCTGCTCCGAGGCCGCGAGCTTCGTCAACGGGCAGGTCCTCTACGTGGCGGGCGGGCCGAAGGCGTGATCACGGTCGCGACGCCGGCCGGCCTGCTCGACGTGGTCGGACAGTCGGCGACGGCCGAGTCCTGGCTGACGATCGAGCAGGACCGCATCGACGCGTTCGCCGACGCCACCGACGACCACCAGTGGATCCACGTCGACCCGTCGCGGGCGGCACAGGGCCCGTTCGGCGCCACCGTCGCGCACGGCTACCTCACGCTCTCCCTCGTCCCGCGCCTCACCGACGGGCTCGTCGAGGTGGGCGGGACCGACCTGGTCGTGAACTACGGGCTCGACCGCGTCCGGTTCGTGCAGCCGGTCGTCGTGGGCTCTCGGGTCCGGGCCTCGACGACGATCCGCAGCGCCGAGCCGACCGCGCAGGGCGTCCGCGCGGGCTTCACGGTGACGATCGAGATCGAGGGCGCCACCAAGCCCGCGCTGATTGCGGACACGGTCGTCCTGTACGTCGCAGCCCACTGACGCAACGTCCGAGCAACTCGGGGTCAGGACCCGTCCTTGCTCGGACGTTGCGGGTCTTTCCGAGGGGACGTCCGAGCAAGTACGGGCCGGAACCCGCATCTGCTCGGACGTTGCGGGATCAGACGAACGCCGCGATGCCGGTGATGGCGCGCCCCACGATGAGGTTGTTCATGTCCCTCGTGCCCTCGAACGAGTACACGGCCTCGGCGTCGGCCATGTAGCGCGCGACGCCGTGGTCGAGCTGGATCCCGTTGCCGCCGAGCGTCTCCCGGCACAGGGCGACGGTCTCCCGCATCGCGGTCGTCGTGTACGCCTTGGCCAGTGCGGAGTGCTGGTCACCCTGGCGGTCCTGGTCGCCCAGCTGCGACGCCCGGACGCACAGCGCGATGCTGGCGGTGATGTTTCCCAGGCAGCGGGCGAGCCGGTCCTGCACCAGCTGGAACGAGGCGATCGGCTTGCCGAACTGCTCTCGGGCGAGGGCGTACTTCACGGTGGCCTCGTAGGCGCCGATGGCCACGCCGACCGCCTGCCACGCGACCTCGGCTCGGGTCAGCCGCAGCACGGTCGCGACGTCGCGGAACGAGTGGATGTTCGGCAGCCGGTCCGCCTCGGAGACCTCGACGCCGTCGAGCAGGATGTCGGCGTTCTGCACCGACCGCAGCGCCTGCTTGCGCTCGATCTTGGTTGCGGTGAACCCGGGGGTGCCGCGGCGGACGAGGAAGCCCTTGACCTGGTCGTCGGCGGTGTCGCGCGCCCAGATGACGGTGAGGTCCGCGAAGGTGGCGTTGCCGATCCAGCGCTTGGCGCCGTTGAGCACCCAGGTGTCGCCGGTGCGGTGCGCGGTGGTGCGCAGGCCGCGCGCGGTGTCGGAGCCGGACAGAGGCTCGGTCAGGCCGAAGGCGCCCACCAGCTCGCCGCGGCTCATCGGCGGGAGCAGCTCGGCGCGCTGCTCGAGCGACCCACCGACGCCGATGGCGCCCATCGTCAGGCCGTTCTGCACACCGATGAACGTCGAGAAGCCGGCGTCGACGCGGGACAGCTCGAGCGCGACCCAGCCACGGTAGACCGCGCTGTTCTCGAACCGGACGGTCTCCGGCCACATCGGGCCGAGCATCCCGAGCTCGCCGATGCGCGGGATCAGGTGCACCGGGAACTCCGCGCGCTCCCAGTAGTCATCCGCGATCGGCCGCACCTCGGCCTCGAGGAACTCCCGGATCGCCATGACGTGCTCGTTCTCGACCGGCGTGAGGACGTCCTGGAACGAGTAGAAGTCGCTCGTCAGGAGGGCGCGTGAGGGGTCCGTCTGGAGCGCGTCAGCGCTTCGGGCAACAGTCATGCGAGGGGCTCCGCTCGTCGATCCGCACCGATCACCGTTCGAGTCTGCATCACTCTCCCAGATGTTGCATGGCCCCTCGACGGGGAGGAGTAGGTTGCCGCCATGTCGAACCTCGGCGTCGCTGCGGACCGTTCGGTCGGGCTCGGTCACGTCGGCACTCGCGCCGCGCCCTCCTGGCTGTCGCAACGGCTCGAGGACGGCGAGCACGCGGAGGCCGTGCGGGCGTTCCGGGTGGCCCGCGAGACGTTCATCGAGGGCGCCCGGATCGACATGGGCAGGCTCGCGACGAACCTCGGCGTGGATCGGACCTCGTTGTTCCGCTGGGTGGGCAACCGCGACGCGCTGCTCTCCGAGGTCCTGTGGTCGCTCGCCGTGCCCACGCTCGAGCAGGCCGAGGCCGCGACGCAGGGCGCGACGGGCTCGCCGCGGGTGGCGGATTTCCTCACGCACTTCGTCCGCGACCTCAACACCGCCCCGTACTTCCGTGGCTTCCTGCAGCGCGAGCCGGCGCGAGCGCTGCGGCTGCTCACGACGAAGGAGAGCGAGATCCAGCGGCGCTACGTCGCGGTCGTCGAGACCCTGGTCCGCGAGGAGCTGGGAGAGCAGTCGTTCGGTCGTTCGGTGAGCGCCCGCGACCTCGCCTACCTGCTGGTCCGCATCTCGGAGTCGTTCACCTACGCCGACCTCATCAACGGCGACCGGCCCAGCGCGGAGCGCGCGCGGGCGGCGTTCGAGCTGGTGCTGCGCCCGTGACCTACCCGCACCGGGCGCCCTTTCCCACCCGCTGGAACGACAACGACGTCTACGGGCACCTCAACAACACCGTCTACTACGAGGCCATGGACACGACGATCAATCTCTGGCTCATCGCCTCCGCGGGGCTGGACCCGCGGGCGGGCGAGCCGATCGGCGTCTGCGTGTCGTCGTCCTGCGAGTTCCGCGTCTCGGCCAGCTTCCCCGAGCCGCTCGAGGTGGGCCTGCGGGCCGGCCGGGTGGGCACCAGCTCCGTGACGTGGGAGCTCGGCATCCTGCGGGAGGGCGAGGTGATCGCGGAGGGGCGGTTCGTGCACGTGTTCGTCGACGACGCGACGCGGCGCCCGGTTCCGATCCCCGAACGCATCCGCACCGCCATCGAGCGCGAGCTGGTGGTCTGATCCGATAGCATACCGACCGGGCGGTATGGCGACGTGCGGCCCGGGAGAGGTGGTCGACGATGACCGAACGGATGCCGGACCCGCCCGGGCTCGACGTGGCGCGGCTCGAGGCCTACCTGCGCCGCGAGCACCCGGCACTCCTGGCGGACGGCAGCCTGTCCGCGCAGGTCATCGCCGGCGGCCGCAGCAACCTCACCTACCGGGTGGACGGCGCGACCCGACCGCTGGTCGTCCGCCGCCCGCCGCTCGGCCACGTGCAGACGACGGCGCACGACATGGCGCGGGAGCACCGGGTCCTGTCCGCGCTGGCGGGTTCGGCTGTGCCGGTGCCGCCCACGGTCGCGCTGGTCGACGACCCGTCCGCGGGCACCGGCACGACCTTCTTCGTGATGGACCTGGTGGACGGCGTGGTGCTCGCGGACCCCGCGCAGAACGCGGCGTACCCGCCCGACGCGCTGCGCGCGGTGAGCCTGGAGCTGGCGACCCTGCTGGCCGAGCTGCACGCGATCGACCCCGCCGGCGTGGGGCTGGCCGACCTGGGCCGCTCGGAGGGCTACCTGGGCCGGCAGCTCACGCGGTGGCGCACGCAGCTGGACGGCTCGCACTCGCGGCCCGTGCCGAGCCTCGACGACCTGCAGGAACGCCTGGCGGAACGGGTGCCGACCACCGGACGCAGCAGCATCGTGCACGGCGACTACCGGCTGGACAACGCGCTCGTGGGAGGTCAGGGACCGCACATCACGGCGATCCTCGACTGGGAGATGGCGACGCTCGGCGACTCCGCCGTCGACCTCGGCATGCTCGGCCTGTACTGGCACATCCGGCAGCTCAGCGACGCCGTCCCGAGCGCGGTCGATCCCGACGCCGGCTACCCGGACTTCGACGAGCTGGTGGACGCCTACAGCGCCCGCCTCGGCAGCAGCATCCCGGAGCTCGGCTGGTACCGCGCCTTCGCCGCCTACAAGCTCGCGGTCATCCTCGAGGGCATCCACTTCCGATTCCTCGGCGGCGACACGGTCGGCGAGGGCTTCGACCGGATCGGCGCCCTGGTATCCCCGTTGGCCGACGAGGGCCGCGCGCAGCTGGCGGGGGTGCGCTGATGGACTTCGCCCCGGACGCGGTCACGGTCGACTTCGTGGATCGCACGCAGCGCTTCCTCGACGAGCTCGTGTACCCCGCCGAGCCGGTGCTGGAGGAACAGCTGGCCGCGACACCGGGCGAGTGGGGGACGAGAGCGGTCGTGCGCGACCTGCAGGCGGCGGCCAGCGAGCGGGGGCTCTGGAACCTGTTCCTGCCGGGCGGCGCCCTGACCACCCTGCAGTACGCGCCGGTCGCCGAGCTCACGGGCCGCAGCCAGCGCCTCGCCCCGGTCGCGATGAACTGCGCCGCGCCCGACACGGGCAACATGGAGCTGCTGCACGAGTTCGGGACGCCTGAGCAGAAGGACGAGTGGCTCGAACCGCTGCTCGACGCCGAGATCCGGTCGGCGTTCTGCATGACCGAGCCCGACGTGGCGTCGTCGGACGCCTCCCAGATCGCGACCCGCATCGTGCGCGAGGGCGACGAGTACGTGATCACTGGCCGCAAGTGGTGGTCGACCGGCGCGATGAACCCCGACTGCGCGCTGCTGGTGGTCATGGGCGCGACCGACCCGTCGGCGGAGCGCCATCGTCGGCAGAGCATGGTGCTGGTCCCGCGCGACAGCCCCGGGGTCCGGATCGTGCGGCCGCTGACGGTGTTCGGGTACGACGACCGCGATCACGGCGGCCACGCGGAGATCGCGTTCGAGGGCGCACGCGTGCCCGTGAGCAACATCCTGGCCGGCGAGGGCGAGGGCTTCGCGATCGCCCAGGCGCGGCTGGGTCCGGGACGGATCCACCACTGCATGCGCTCGCTGGGGATGGCGGAGCGGGCGATGGACCTGGTGGTCGAGCGTGCGACGTCGCGCATGGCGTTCGGCAAGCGGCTGGCCGACCAGGGCGTGGTGCGCGAGTGGGTGGCCGAGTCGCGGCTCCAGATCGAGGCCCTGCGGCTGCTGGTGCTCAAGACCGCCTGGCTCATGGACACCGTCGGCAACCGCGCCGCCATGACCGAGATCCAGGCCATCAAGATCGCGGTCCCGCGGGCCGTGCAGCAGATCCTCGACCGCGCCATCCAGCTGTTCGGCGCGGCCGGCCTGTCCGGCGACCAGCCGCTCGCCGAGATGTTCGCCGCCGCCCGGGCGCTGCGCCTGGCTGACGGCCCCGACGAGGTCCACCTCGCCTCCCTGGGGCGAGCCCAGCTCGACACGACGAAGGGAAAGTGAACCGACATGACACACGATGAAGCCCTCGACGGTGCGGGCTACGGAAGCATGTCCGTCGCGGCGATCCTCGCCGAGACCGCCCACAGCAGGCCCGACCGCACCGCGTTCCTCATGGGCGACCAGGTGGTCCGGTACGGCGAGCTGTGGGAGCAGACGCGTGCGTACGCCGGCGCCCTGCGCGCCCGCGGCATCGGGCCGGGCGACCGCGTCGCCATGCTCGTGCCGAACGTGCCCGACTTCGCCCGCGTCTACTACGGCGTGCTGGCGCTCGGCGCGGTCGTCGTGCCCGTGCACCTGCTCTTCAAGGCCGAGGAGATCGCGTTCGTCCTGCACGACTCGGGCGCGAAGCTGCTCGTGGCCGCCGCGCCGCTGCTGGCCGAGGCCGGCCCGGCCGCGGCGACGGAGGGCATCCCGCTGCTCACCGTGCTGGTGCCGGACGGCATGGACGTCCCGTTCCCGCGCCTCGAGGACGAGGCCGCCGCGACGGAGTCCATCGACCTGTACGCATCCGTCCACCCGATCAGCGCGGCGACGATCCTGTACACCAGCGGCACCACGGGTCGGCCCAAGGGGGCCGTGGGCTCGCACATGGCGATCATCGAGCAGGTCAACGTGGCCCTCATCGACACGTTCGACATGAAGCGCGACGACATCGTGTTCGGCGGGCTCCCGCTGTTCCACACGTTCGGCCAGGTCTGCGTGATGAACACCGCCTTCCGGGTGGGCGCCGCCGTCGTGCTGCTGCCCAAGTTCGACCCGGACCAGGCGCTCGCGCAGATGGTGAAGCACCGGGCGACGGTGTTCACGGCGGTGCCGACGATGTACATCGGCCTCCTGCAGGCGGCGGCCCGCAGCACCGAGCGGCCGCCCCTGCGGTATGCGGTCTCGGGCGGCGCTGCGCTGCCGGTCGCGGTGCTCGAGGCGTTCTCGCGGGAGTTCTCCGCCCAGGTGCACGAGGGCTACGGGCTCACCGAGACGTCGCCCGCGGTGTCGTTCAACTACGTCGGCGAGCCGATCCGGCCCGGCACCGTCGGCCGCCCGCTGTGGGGTGTGGACATCGAGATCGCCGACGCCGACATCGACGACCGCATCGTGCCGCTGCCGCTGGGCGAGCTGGGCGAGATCGTCGTGCGCGGGCACGCCCTGTTCAAGGGCTACCTCAACAACCCCGAGGCGTCGGCCGCCGCGGTGGTCGACGGCTGGTTCCGCACCGGCGACCTGGGCACCAAGGACGCCGACGACGTCATCACGATCGTCGACCGCAAGAAGGACATGATCGTCCGCAACGGCTACAACGTGTACCCGAGCGAGGTCGAGGACGTGATGATGCGGCACCCTGCGATCGCGTTCGCGGCGGTGTTCGGGATTCCCGACGACACCCGCGGACAGGAGGTGCACGCGGCCGTCGTGCTGCTCGACGGGCACACGGCGACCCCCGACGAGATCGTGGCGTTCGTGCGCGAGCGGGTCGCCGCGTACAAGTTCCCGCGCGTGGTGCACCTGGTCGACGCCCTGCCCCTGGGCGGCAGCGGGAAGGTGCTCAAGCGCGAGCTGGTGGCCCAGTTCTCGACGGTACCCGTGGAGGCCTGAGGGGCCGGGCCGGTCAGGAGTGCGGGACGCCCGCGATCATGCCGCCGTCGACCACGTGCTCGGTGCCCGTGGTGTAGGCGGAGTCGTCGCTCGCCAGGAACACCACGGTGCCCGCGACGTCGTCCGGGAGGGCCGGGCGGCCCAGCGGGATCGGCACCGCGGTCGGGTCGAGGCGGGCCGTCATCGGCGTCTGCACGAACCCCGGGTGCACGGAGTTGACCCGGATCCCGTCGGGCCCCAGCTCGACCGCGAGCGACTTGGTCAGGCCGCGGACGCCGAACTTCGACGCGACGTAGCCGTGCAGGTGCGCGCCGCCGAGCATGCCCTCGACCGACGAGATGTTGATGATCGAGCCACGCCCGGCCGCCTTCATCGTCGGCACCACGGCCTGCACGCCCAGGAAGACGCCCGTGAGGTTGACCGCGATGACCGCGTCCCACTTGGCCTTCGGGTAGTGGTCGATCGGGCCGGCGTTGGCGATCCCCGCGTTGTTGACCAGGACGTCGACCGTGCCGAACGCGGCGCGCGTGGCGTCGACGGCGTCGGCCCAGCTCTGCTCGTCGGTGACGTCGAGGTGCACGGCGAGGGCCCGGTCGCCCAGCTCGGCGGCCAGCGCGGCCGCGGCCTCGTCGGCCAGGTCGGCGACGACGACGCTCGCCCCCGCGGCGTGCAGGGCGCGCGAGAACGCGGCCCCGAGCCCGCCCGCGGCTCCGCTCACGATCGCGACGCGACCTTCGAGCCTGGTGTCCATGCGACTCCCTCTCAGGTGACCTTGATGACCTCGGCCGGCTCGCCGTGGCGGACCACGTGCCAGGCGGGCACCCGCGTCAGGCCTTGATGGCGACGAGGAAAAGGTCCGTCAGCTGCTCCGCGAGGATCGTCTTGTCCTCGGCGCCGTCGGGCGAGTACCAGGTCGACAGGTAGTGCACGTCCGCGAAGAAGTGCGCCACGAGCACGGCGTGCGGGATGTCGGTCCGGTACAGGCCCTCCTCCTGGCCCCGCTCGATGATCCCCGCGAACACGTCGTGGTACTGCCGGCGGCGGCGGGTGACCTCCTTCTGGCGCGGCTCGGAGAGCATGTGCACGCTGCGGAAGAACACGGTGCCCTCGGGCAGGAAGTCGATCGAGGTCTCGATGACGTCGACGCACACGTCGTGCAGCGTCTGGGCCGTCGCCGCGCCGCGGGCGATGATCTCGTCGAGGTGCTCGGTCTGCAGCGACAGCATCCGCTCGTAGACCGAGAAGAGCAGGTCGTCCTTCGACTCGAAGTAGTGGTACATCGCGCCCTTGGTGACGCCGGCGGCCTCGACGATCTGCTGCACCGACGTGTTCGCGTACCCCTGGGCGGCGAACAGCCCGACCGCCGCGCGCGTGATGTCGTCGACGACGCTGGAGGTGGCCATCTGTTCTGGACTCCTTCTGCTAGCCGACGGCGACGGCACTGGCGCCGCCGTCGATGGTGAGGGTATGGCCGGTGATCCACGCCGCGTCGTCGGAGAGCAGGAACGCGACCGGCCCGGCGACGTCCTCGGGTTCTCCGATCCGGCCCAGCGGGTACGCCGCGGCGAGCGCGGCCTCGCGGTCACCCGCGTAGAGCGCCTGCGCGAACTGGGTGCGCACCACGGCGGGGGCGACGGCGTTGACCCGGATGCGGGGCGCGAGCTCGACGGCCAGCTGTTGCGTGAGATTGATCAGGGCGGCCTTGGAGACGCCGTAGAACGCCACGCCCGGGCTCGCCGACAGGCCCGCGACCGAGGCGGTGTTGACGATCGAGCGCCGCAGGCCCGCGTCCACCGCCGACCGGGTCCAGTCGAGGGCCGCGACCACGTTGACCTCGAGGATCTTGCGGACCACGGAGCTCTCGATCTCGAGCGCCGGGCCATAGGCCGGGTTGATGCCTGCGTTGTTGACCAGGTGGTCGAGCCCGTCGAACCGGTCGCGGACCAGCGCGAACACCTCATCGCGGTGGTTCGCGTCGTCGGCCTTGCCCGCCGCGCCGACCGCGCGGCCCGGTTCGATGGCGTTCAGCCGGGTCACCGCCGCCTCCAGCGACTCGGGCTTGCGCCCGGTGAGCACCACCGTGGCACCTTCGGCGACCAGACGTTCCGCGATGGCCAGCCCGATCCCGCGGCTGCCGCCGGTGATCAGGGCGATCCTGCCCTCGAACCTGCGCATGGCACCTTCCTCGATACCGACCGTTCGGTATGTGTGAGGGTAGCGCACGATCCTCCGCTGCTCTCGGACCGGCGAAGCCGGTCGGCGCGCTCGTCGTCACGTCGGGCAGTACTGTCCAGCGCGTGAACTCCGTCGGTGACCTCCTGGTCGGGCTCGTCGTGCTCGCCGGGCTGGTCGGCGTCGTGGTGCAGGTGCTGCCGGGCGGGCTCCTCGTCGCCGGAGCCGTCACCGTGTGGGGCGTGGTCACCGGGGGTGTCGCCGGCTGGACCGTCGTCGCGATCGCGGTGGTGCTCGTCGTGCTGGCGACCATCGGCAAGTATTTGCTGGCGGGCCGGCACCTCAAGCGTGCGGGCGTGCCGTCCTCAACGCTGGTCTGGGGCGGGGTCGCCGGCGTCGTCGGCTTCTTCGCCATCCCCGTCGTCGGCCTGTTCGTGGGGTTCGTCCTCGGCATCTACCTGGCCGAGCTGTTCCGCGCCCGCGAGGCCCGGCCGGCCTGGCGGGCCACCGTCGCGGCACTGCAGGCGACCGGCCTGACCATCCTCGTGGAGCTTGCCGCGGCGCTCGTCACCACGGCTGCCTGGCTCGCGGCGCTCGCCGCGACCTGACCCCACGCGTCCACAGCGCCAGGACGGTGATGTCGGCGCCGGCGCCTATCCTGGAGGGGCCATGACGTCGCTCTTCGAGAACCTCTCCCTGCCCCTGCCCGGCGTCCCCGCGGGCGGTCCCGACGACGCCGGATCCGCCGAGCGCCGCGCGCGCCGACAGGCCGAGGCGGACGCCCTGGTCGTCGGGCTGAACCCTCAGCAGCGCGAGGCCGTGCTGCACCAGGGCGGCCCCCTGCTCATCGTCGCCGGCGCCGGCTCGGGCAAGACGCGGGTCCTCACGCACCGCATCGCCTACCTGCTGGCCACGGGCCGGGCCCGGGCGGGCGAGGTCATCGCGATCACGTTCACCAACAAGGCCGCCGCGGAGATGCGCGAGCGCGTCGAGCACCTGGTCGGGCCGGCCGCGGGGCGCATGTGGGTGTCCACGTTCCACTCCGCGTGCGTGCGGATCCTGCGGCGCGAGGCCGCGACGCTCGGCCTGCGGTCGAGCTTCTCGATCTACGACTCCGCGGACTCCCAGCGTCTGCTCACCCTGGTCGCGCGCGAGCTCGACCTGGACTCCAAGCGCTACCCGGCCAAGGCCCTGGCGTCCAAGATCTCGTCGCTCAAGGACGAGCTGGTGGACCCGGAGACGTTCGCGGCGACGTCGGGCGGTGGGGCGGCCAACGAGTTCGACACCGTGCTGGCGCAGGTCTACACGCGCTACCAGGCGCGGCTGAAGCAGGCGCACGCCCTCGACTTCGACGACCTGATCATGACCACGGTCCACCTGCTGCAGGGGTTCCCGGCCGTGGCCGAGCACTACCGACGCCGGTTCCGCCACGTGCTGGTCGACGAGTACCAGGACACCAACCACGCGCAGTACGTGCTGGTGCGCGAGCTCGTCGGGTCGTCGCGGGGGATCGTCGACGACTCCACGGACATGGAGCTCCCGCGCGGCGAGCTCACGGTGGTCGGTGACGCGGACCAGTCGATCTACGCGTTCCGCGGCGCCTCTATCCGGAACATCCTCGAGTTCGAGGTCGACTACCCCGACGCGAGGACCATCCTCCTGGAGCAGAACTATCGCTCCACCCAGAACATCCTGTCGGCCGCCAACGCCGTGATCAGCCGCAACCCCGGGCGCGAGGGCAAGCGCCTCTGGACCGACTCGGGCGCGGGCGCCCAGATCGTGGCGTATGTCGCGGACACCGAGCACGAGGAGGCCCGCTTCGTCGCGGAGGAGATCGACCGGCTCGGCGACGCCGAGAACGTGCGGCCCGGCGACGTGGCCATCTTCTACCGGGCGAACGCGCAGTCCCGGGCGCTGGAGGAGGTGCTGATCCGCGTCGGGCTGCCCTACAAGGTGGTCGGCGGCACCCGGTTCTACGAGCGCAAGGAGATCAAGGACGCGGTCGCCTACCTGCGCGCGATCGCCAATCCCGACGACGACGTCAACCTGCGCCGCATCCTCAACGTGCCCAAGCGCGGGCTGGGCGACCGCTCCGAGGCGATGGTCGCCGGGTTCGCGGAGCGCGAGCGCATCTCGTTCGGGGCCGCGCTCGAGCTGCTCGACGAGGTGCCGGGCCTGGGCACCCGAGCGATCACCGGCCTGTCCGCGTTCGCCGCGATGATGACCGACCTGCGCGTCCTGGCCGGCTCCGGCGCGGGTCCGGCCGAGGTGCTGGGGGCCGTGCTCGACCGCTCCGGCTACCTGGCGGAGCTGCGCGCGAGCGAGGACCCGCAGGACGCTTCCCGCGTCGAGAACCTGGCCGAGCTGCACGCGGTGGCGTCCGAGTTCGAGCAGAGCGATCCCGAGGGTGACCTGGCCGACTTCCTCGAGCGCGTCTCGCTGGTGGCCGACTCGGACCAGATCCCGGACGACGACGGCGGGGACGAGGGCGGCGAGGCGCGGCCCGACCAGGGCGTCGTCACGCTCATGACGCTGCACACCGCCAAGGGGCTCGAGTTCCCCGTCGTGTTCCTCACCGGCATGGAGGACGGCACGTTCCCGCACCTGCGGTCGCTGTCCGACTCGCAGCAGCTGGAGGAGGAGCGCCGGCTCGCCTACGTCGGCCTGACCCGGGCGCGCGAGCGGCTGTACATCTCGCGCGCGGCGGTCCGGACGGCGTGGGGCGTGCCCAACGAGTTCCCCGCCAGCCGGTTCCTCGATGACCTCCCGGACGAGCTCATCGACTGGCGGCGGCGAGAGTCGTCGACCCAGCAGCTCCGCAGCAGCTACGGCTCGGGGTACGGGTCGGGCTACGGCTCGTCGGGCGGCGGCGGTGGGTATCGCTCGGCGCCCCGAGTGGAGACCCGCAAGGCTCTCCCGTCCACCGGGGCCACGTTCGGGTCGGCGACGCCGCGGCCCGACTCCGCGATCCCGCAGCTCGCGATCGGCGACCGGGTCACGCACGACTCGTACGGCCTCGGCACCGTGATCGCGCTCGAGGGGGCCGGCCCGAACGCTGTGGCGAAGGTCGACTTCGGCACCGACGGCACCAAGCGGCTGCTGCTCCGGTTCTCGCCGGTCACCAAGCTCTGAGCCGTCGTGCTCGACATACCCGTCAGGCTGGCGTCGCCGAGCTGAGGCTCGGACAGGTCCCGACCGGCTGCCGTTCCGTGTCGCCCTGGCGGCGACGGCCGGATCGGGGTGGCCGACGCCCGGATCCGCAGCATCTGAGCGAGGGAGACCCCGGCGGCCACGCTCATCCGACCGGCACGTCGGCCCACGCTGCGTCGACCGAGGCGCACACGTCGTCCGAGGACAGACCGAGCGCGTCGAGCACGCGGTGCGCCGTCGAGCGGTCGAGGCGGACGATCGCGAGCAGCAGGTGACCGGAGTCGATCCTGCGGTGCTTGTACCGGATCGCCTCGCGCAGCGAGAGTTCGAGCAGCTTCTTCGCCTCCGCATCGAACGGTCGGTGTCCCGCCTTGCCGGCCGCGGGCGCCGCGGTGACCGAGTCCAGAGCCCCGGGGCCGAACGTCGCCTCGACCTGCGCGCGGACCGCGTCGAGGTCGATGCCGACGCCGGCCAGGGCATCGGCGTCGATCGCGTGCCCGGGCAGCGTGCGCACGCCGGCGAGCACCGCGCGATGGTCGACGCCGAGGCTGCTCAGCGCCCGGGCGGCGATGGCGTCCGGCTCCCGGATCGCGCCGAGCAGCACGTGCTCGGTCCCGATCCGCTCGGCACCGAGCGCGCGTGCCTCCTCCTGTGCCTGCACGACCGCCTCGCGGGCGTCCTTCGTGAATCGCTCGAACATCAGTCGAACCTCTTCCCGTACTTCTTGTGGACCGCCTGCCGTGAGACGCCGAGGGCGGCGGCGACCTGCTGCCAGGACCACCCCAGCCCGCGGGCGCGCTCGACGTGCAGGGCCTCCAGCCGGTCGGCCAGCGCCCGCAGCGCGCGGACGGCCCGCAGGCCCTCGGCAGGCTCGGCGGCACTGGCGGCCGCGGTCATCAGCTCATCGGACATGCCGTCAACTTACGTTGACAGTGCCACGGATGTCAACCCAAGTTGACGCGATCAGTCGGATGCCGAACGAACAACGTCCGAGCGGATCGAGCCCAGGGGCTGCATCTACGCGGACGTCCGGAGGGAGTGGAGCGCAACGTCCGAGCACAACGATGCTCAGGGCTGCATCTGCTCGGACGTTCTGCAGCGACGGCCGCGTCCCGGGGTGGTCTGGTCGGAGTGCGGGTCAGTCCTCGCGGATGACCTGCGGGCGGCGCAGGTCGCGGTTGTCGATGACGACCGTGGCGCGGGACGCCGGTCGGCAGGCGGCGAGGTAGCGGCGCTGGCCCTCGACGTAGCGGGCGTTCGCGGGGTGCGTCGGGTCCGGGGGGCACCCGTCGCGGACGGACATCCGCGCGAACGTCTCGGCGAAGTCGACGTCGAGGTAGACCGAGAAGTCCCACCAGGCGGCGAGCTCGTCGCGGTGCAGGAAGATGCCGTCGACGACGAGCACGGTGCGGTCGGTGCCGGCCTCGCGGGGCAGCTGCAGGGCGGTGTCGGTGGCGACGTCCCGCACGGCCCGCCGGTAGCGACGGCTCCCGCCCGGCGCGAACGGCTCGAGCACCTCTGTGCGCAGGGCGTCGTAGTCGTAGGAGTCGGCCCAGAAGCCCTCGGGGGAGTGCCGGCCCTGGCGGTAGCGCTCGTCGCGCGGGCGGTGGAATCCGTCGACGCCCACCCGGACGACCGATCGGCCCGCGCGGCGCAGCTGGGCGGCGAGCTCGTCGGCGAACGTCGTCTTGCCGGCACCGTCCATGCCGTCGACGCCGACGAGCACGGGTCGGCCGAGCGTCCGCGGGTCGGGAACGCGGGCCGCGACGGCGCGCAGCACGGCGAGGCGCGCGACCGACGCGAGGGGGGCGGTGTCGGCGGGGGCGCTCATCGCTGCCGACCCGGGGTGCGGCCAGGAGCGAGAGGTGCAGCGACGGGCGTCACCGGATCCATGCCGGGAACGTAGCGGACGGGCCGGTTCACCGGAAGGACTCACGGAAGGCCAGCGGATCGTCGCGCACGCCACATCTCTCGATGTGAAGAGATCTCCGACCGGCCGCTACGATCGACCGGGGCGTTTCGGCCGCACAGAGGCCGTCGAACGCCGGTGATGAGAGGACCCAGACCAGGTGGACCTGTTCGAGTACCAGGCACGTGACATCTTCGAGAAGCACGGCGTGCCCGTCCTGGGCGGCGTCGTCGCCACGACTCCCGAGGAGGCCCGCGCCGGCGCGGAGCAGCTCCTGGGGGGCCAGGACGGCGTCGTCGTCGTCAAGGCGCAGGTCAAGGTCGGCGGCCGCGGCAAGGCGGGCGGCGTCAAGCTCGCCCGGTCCGCGGACGACGCGGCCGAGAAGGCCGGCGAGATCCTCGGCATGGACATCAAGGGCCACACGGTTCACCGCGTGATGATCGCGCAGGGCGCGAAGATCGCGACGGAGTTCTACTTCTCCCTCCTGCTGGACCGCGCCGAGCGCCGCTACCTCGCGATGTGCTCGGTCGAGGGCGGCATGGAGATCGAGCAGCTCGCGGTGGAGCGTCCCGACGCCCTCGCCAAGGTCGCGGTCGACCCGCGCACGGGCATCGACCAGGAGAAGGCCGACGAGATCGTCGCGGCCGCCGGCTTCACCCCCGAGCTGGCCCCGAAGGTCGCCGCGGTGCTGCAGACGCTGTGGTCGGTCTACCAGAACGAGGACGCCACGCTCGTCGAGGTCAACCCGCTGGTGCTGACCGAGGACGGCGACATCGTCGCGCTCGACGGCAAGGTCACGCTCGACGAGAACGCCGGCTTCCGCCACCCGGAGCACGCCGAGCTCGAGGACGCCGCTGCGGCGGACCCGCTCGAGGCGCGCGCCAAGGAGAAGGACCTCAACTACGTCAAGCTCGACGGCGAGGTCGGCATCATCGGCAACGGCGCCGGGCTTGTCATGAGCACGCTCGACGTCGTCGCGTACGCCGGCGAGGCGCACGGCGGCGTGAAGCCGGCCAACTTCCTCGACATCGGCGGCGGCGCCAGCGCCGAGGTCATGGCCGCGGGCCTGGACATCATCCTCACGGACCCGCAGGTCAAGTCGGTGTTCGTCAACGTCTTCGGTGGCATCACGGCGTGCGACGCCGTCGCCAACGGCATCGTCGCGGCGCTCGAGATCCTCGGCGACGAGGCCTCCAAGCCGCTGGTCGTGCGCCTGGACGGCAACAACGTGCTCGAGGGTCGCCGGATCCTCGCCGATGCCGGGCACCCGCTGGTCACGATCGCGGACACGATGGACGGCGGCGCCGACAAGGCGGCCGAGCTCGCCCACGCCGCCGCCTGAACCCCCTGACGTAGAGAGAAGCAGACACCACCATGGCGATCTTCCTGACCGAGGCATCCAAGGTCATCGTCCAGGGCATGACGGGCTCCGAGGGGCAGAAGCACACCACCCGCATGCTCGCGTCCGGCACGGCCGTCGTCGGCGGCGTGAACCCCCGCAAGGCCGGCACCACGGTGACGTTCACTGCGGGAGGGACAGCGACCGACGTCCCCGTGTTCGGCTCCGTCGCCGAGGCGATGGACGAGACCGGCGCGGACGTCTCCGTGATCTTCGTGCCACCCGCCCACACCAAGGCCGCGGTCGTCGAGGCGATCGAGGCGGGCATCCCGCTGGTCGTCATCATCACCGAGGGTGTCCCGGTGGCCGACACCGCCGAGTTCTTCGCGCTCGCGGTGGACAAGGGCGTGCGGCTCATCGGCCCGAACTGCCCCGGCCTGATCAGCCCCGGAAAGTCCAACGTCGGCATCATCCCGGCGGACATCTCGGGCCCCGGCCGCGTCGGCCTGGTGTCGAAGTCCGGCACGCTGACCTACCAGATGATGTACGAGCTGCGGGACTTCGGGTTCTCGACGGCCATCGGCATCGGCGGTGACCCGATCATCGGCACCACGCACATCGACGCCCTCGCGGCGTTCGAGGCGGACCCCGAGACCGAGGTCATCGTGATGATCGGTGAGATCGGTGGCGACGCCGAAGAGCGCGCGGCCGCCTACATCGCCGAGCACGTCACCAAGCCGGTCGTCGGCTACGTCGCCGGCTTCACGGCGCCCGAGGGCAAGACCATGGGCCACGCCGGCGCCATCGTCTCCGGCTCGTCGGGCACCGCCCAGGCCAAGAAGGAGGCCCTCGAGGCCGCGGGCGTCAAGGTCGGCAAGACGCCGTCCGAGACGGCCGCCCTCGCGCGCCAGCTCCTGTCCTGACCGCTTTCGCGACGACCCCGGCGAGCCTGCGCTCGCCGGGGTCGTCGTGTTCTACCCGACAGCCGACGCGCCGGGCGGGGTTCGCGCGTGCGGGTGTCCCGGCGGCGACCATGGCACGGTGAGCTCCACCGGTCCCCGCACGGGCGGCACCCCCGTCATCGACCGCGGACGTCGTCGCACCATGACCGACGACGCCGCGCCGACGTTCTTCGTGTCCGCGCTCGACGGTGCCCCCCGCTGGGTCTCGGGGATCCTGTCCGCGCTGCAGGCCGCGGTGCTCTCGCTGCTGGTCCTCACCCTCCCGGCCGTGGCCGCCTACGTCGCGACGTCCGCGGACCCGTCGAACAGCGGGGTCGGCTGGTTCCGGTCGGTGGGGGTCGGGTCGTCGCTCTGGCTGCTCGGGCACGGGGTCCCGGCGGAGGTCGGCCCGGTCACGGTCTCGCTGGTCCCGCTGGGCGTCACGATCCTCGCGCTGTTCTCCTGCTACGCCTCCGCGCGCCGTTCCGGGCTCGCCACGTGGTCCGCGTACGCCGCCGGTGTCGGCACGTACACGCTGGTCACGGTGCTGCTGGCGCTGCTCGACGGCATCTCCGGGGCGGGTCTGCTGCGGGCGATCGTCGGCGGTGCGGCCGTGTCCGCCGTCGGGCTCGGCGCGGGCCTGCTGGCTCGGCCCGAGGCGCCGACCTTCCGAGCGCTGACCCGGCCGGCCTGGTCCCGCTGCCCGGCCCCGCTGCGCACCGGAGCGGCCGGCGGCGTGCTGGGGACGGCCTGCCTGGTGCTCCTCGCGGCGCTCGTCACGACGCTCTGGGTCGTGGCCGGCCGGGCGACCATCGGCGACGTGGTGCGCGGCCTCGGACTGGACGCGGTTGGCGGCGTCGTGCTGGCGGTGGCCGAGCTCGCGTACCTGCCCAACCTCGTCGTCTGGGCCCTCGCGTGGCTCACCGGCGCCGGCTTCGCGGTCGGTTCCGGGACGCACTTCGCGCCCGACGGGGTGGTCGGCGGACCGCTGCCGGCCGTCCCCATGCTCGGCGCGCTCCCGACGCCGGACGTCGCGGGACCGGCCACGAGCGTCGTGCCCCTGGTGCTCGTCGTCGTCGGCGCGCTCGTCGGCTGGTACGTGCACCGTCGGCTCGTGTCGCTGCGGTGGTGGGACGCACCCGCCGCGTGCGCGTCCGCCGCGGTCGTCACGAGCCTGGCGGTCGCCACCCTGGTGACGATGGCGAGCGGCGGCATCGGGCCGGACCGGCTGGCCGACGTGGGCGCGCAGGGGATGGTCGTCGGGCTCCTGGCGGGCGCGGGCGTGCTCGTCGGGTCGCTGCTCGTCGCGCTGCCCGGTGACGGGCCGTTGCGCGCGGAGGTGCGCCGGTGGGTCGGGGTGCTGCTCCGGCGCGAGCCGTCCGAGGTCTAGGACCCGGTCTGCTCGAGCGAGTTCCGCAGCTTGTCGAGGTCCCGCGTGTACTGCGCGTCGCAGGCGTTCGTCGCGGTGACCGTGAGGGCGCCCTCGAGGCACTCCTGCTTGGCCTGCTGCACCGGCCACAGCGCCAGCTGGACGCCGAGGAGCAGCGACCAGAACAGGGCGATGGCGACGCCCGCGGCGATCATCGGCGTGAGCCCGCGAGACCGTGCCTTGCCCGACACGACGAGCGCCCACACACCGACCACGAGCGCGCCCAGGGCGAAGACCAGACCGGCCGCCTGCCACGGGAGCGGGAGGGTGGCCACCAGCACCGACGAGAGGATGAGGACACCGAACAGGCGCGTGAGGCGCTGGGCGCGGGCGGTCTGCTCCGGGTCCGGCGGCCGGCGGTCGGGGGCGCCCGGACCGACGGCGGGCGGGAGCGCCGCTGGCGGGGGCCACGGGTGCTGAGCAGGTGGCGCATCGACCCGGTCGCCGTCCGGCGTGCGCGGACGGTCCTCGGGGGGTGCGTAGGGATTGCTCACCACAGCATTCTCGCCCACGATCGGTCGTCCGCGGACGGCGCGTCCGCCGACCGCGGATAGGGTCGCTGCGTGACGCACGAGACCCCGCCCCGCCCCGCCCCGGCCACCCGCAGCACGGGCCGGCTCGTGGTCCTCGTCTCCGGCACGGGCTCGAACCTCGCGGCCCTGCTGGCGGCCCACGACGACCCCGCCTACGGCGCGCGCGTCGTCGCGGTGGTCGCCGACCGCAGCGGGATCCGCGCGCTGGACATCGCGCGCGACGCGGGGATCCCGACGGCCGTCGTCTCGCTCAAGGACTTCGACGACCGTGCGGCCTGGGACGCCGCCGTCACCGAGACCGTCGCGGTGTTCTCGCCCGACCTCGTGGTCCTCGCCGGCTTCATGAAGCTGTTCGGCGCTACGTTCCTCGGCCGGTTCGGCGGCCGCATCGTCAACACCCACCCCGCGCTCCTGCCGTCGTTCCCGGGGGCCCACGGGGTCCGGGACGCGCTGGCGTACGGGGTCAAGGTCACCGGCTGCACGGTGATGGTCGTCGATGAGGGCGTCGACACCGGCCCGATCCTCGCCCAGGCGACGGTGCCCGTGGAGCCCGACGACGACGAGGCCACGCTGCACGAGCGCATCAAGGCGGTCGAGCGGACGCTCCTGGTCGACTGGGTCGGCCGCATCGCCCGCGACGGGCTGCGGGTGGAGGGCCGGCACGCGATCGTCGGCTGACGCCCGGCGTGTGCGGCTAGACTCGGCCACGGTCGTGACTGGCGCAGGTGGGTTCAACCACCGGGAAGCGGCCGCAGTGCCCCGCCACGCACCGCCCGCCTGGGTGCATGGGTCCGCCCTAGCCGACCCTGCATCCCCGGGAGCCGCCATGTCCTCCGAAAACCGCCGACCCGTCCGTCGCGCCCTCGTCAGCGTCTACGACAAGACCGGCCTGACCGAGCTGGCCGCCGCGCTGCACGCCGCCGGCGTCGAGCTCGTCTCCACCGGCTCGACGGCCTCGACCATCGCCGCCACCGGCGTGCCGGTGACCCGGGTCGAGGACCTCACCGGCTTCCCCGAGTGCCTGGACGGGCGCGTCAAGACGCTGCACCCGCGGGTGCACGCGGGCGTGCTGGCCGACACGCGGCGCCCCGAGCACCTCGCGCAGCTCGAGGAGCTCGGCATCGCGCCGTTCGAGCTGGTGGTGGTCAACCTCTACCCGTTCACCGCGACCGTCGCGTCCGGTGCCGGGCCCGACGAGTGCGTCGAGCAGATCGACATCGGCGGCCCGTCGATGGTCCGGGCGGCCGCGAAGAACCACCCCAGCGTGGCGGTCGTGGTCGACCCCGCGCGGTACGACGAGGTCGTCGCCGCGGTCGGTGCCGGCGGCTTCACGCTGGCCGCGCGCCGCCTGCTCGCCGCCGACGCCTTCGCGCACACGGCTTCCTACGACGCCGCCGTGGCCAGCTGGTTCGCGTCCGAGTACGCCCCCGACGAGGAGGCGACCGACTCCGGCTTCCCCGTGTTCACGGGCTCGACCTGGGTGCGGGGCGAGGTGCTCCGCTACGGCGAGAACCCGCACCAGCAGGCGGCCCTGTACCTCACGCCGGACGGCGTCGCGGGACGAGGGCTGGCCGGTGCCGAGCAGCTGCACGGCAAGGCGATGAGCTACAACAACTACGTCGACGCCGACGCCGCCTGGCGGGCCGCGCACGACCACACCGCCCCCGCGGTCGCCATCATCAAGCACGCCAACCCGTGCGGCATCGCGGTCGGCGCGGACGTCGCCGACGCCCACGCCAAGGCGCACGCGTGCGACCCGGTCTCGGCGTTCGGCGGGGTCATCGCGACGAACCGCACGCTCACCGCCGCGGCGGCCGAGCAGATCGCGCCGGTGTTCACCGAGGTCGTCGTCGCGCCGGACTTCGAGCCCGAGGCGCTGGAGATCCTGGCCCGCAAGAAGAACATCCGCCTGCTCAAGGTCACGCCCGTCGACGGCGTGCGCACCGAGCGCCGGGCCGTCAGCGGCGGCTTGCTGGTCCAGGAGCTCGACCAGGTCGACGCGCCAGGCGACGCCCCGGCGGCCTGGACGCTCGCGTCGGGCACCCCGGCCGACGAAGCGACGCTGCGTGACCTCGAGTTCGCGTGGCGGGCGGTGCGCGCCGTGAAGTCGAACGCGATCCTGCTCGCCGCCGACGGCGCCTCGGTCGGCGTCGGGATGGGTCAGGTCAACCGCGTCGACTCGTGCAAGCTGGCGGTCGAGCGCGCCAACACCGGGGACGTCGAGCGGGCGCGCGGTGCCGTCGCGGCCTCCGACGCGTTCTTCCCGTTCGCCGACGGCGCCCAGGTGCTGATCGACGCCGGCGTGCGGGCCATCGTGCAGCCGGGCGGCTCGGTCCGCGACGCGGAGGTCGTCGCGGCGGCCGAGGCCGCCGGCGTGACGCTCTACCTGACGGGCACGCGTCACTTCGCGCACTGAGGGTCAGGCGACGACGGCCTCGCGCAGCGGTCGCCCGGGGTCGCGCGTGACCGTGCGGTCGAGCCGTGGCAGCCGCGCGCCGGTGAACAGCCGGCGCGCGGCGCCCACGTCGCGCGGTCGGTCCACGGTGAGGATCGCGGCGACCTCGTCGGACCCGTGCCGGAACCACAGGGCGGCCCAGCCGTCGCCCGCGGGGTCGCCGCGCAGGACCACCTCGTCGTCGGTGTGCGGCTGCCCGAAGAGCGCGAGCTCGTGCCCGAGCTGGGTGGAGAAGACGTAGGGCGCGACGTCCACGGCCTCCCGCGGCGTGCCGAGCAGGTCCGCGACGAGCCCGGCGGGTGCCCGCAGGGCGCCGTCCCAGTGCCCGCCGGGGACCCAGCCGTGCCGGGGGGACCGGCGCAGGGCGACGTCGCCGACCGCCCGCACGGAGCGAGGTACGCCGATCACGGCGTGGTGCTCGTCCACCCGCAGCGACCCGTCGGCCTCGCGCGGGAGCGCCCCGGCCAGCCAGTCCGTGGTCGGGCGGGCGCCCACCGCGGCCAGGACGACGTCGGCGGGGACCATCTTGCCGTCCGCCAGCAGGACGCCGTTGGTCCCCACCTCGACGACGTGCTCACCCGTGAGCAGCCGCACGCCGGCAGCGGCGTACCAGCCGGCCGTGAGCTCGCCGACCGCCGCGCCGAGCGCGCCGGCGAGGGGGGCGCCGGTGGCCTCGAGGACCACCACCTCGACGCCCGCGGCCGCCGCGACACCGGCCACCTCGGCGCCGATCCAGCCCGCGCCGATCACCACGAGCCGGGCACCCGCCACGAGCGCCTCGCGCAGCCGCTGCGCGTCGGCCGCCGTGTGCAGGGTGAGTGCGGCCTCCCAGCCGGGCGGTCGGACGGCGTGCGCCCCGGTGGCCACCACGAGGGCGTCGGCGACGAACGAGCCGTCGGTCGTGAGAACCTCCGGCCGACCGTCGACCAGCGAGAGCCCGCGCGCAGGCGTACCCAGGTGCACGTCGTCGGCCAGGGCGAGCAGGTCCACGCCGATCTCGTCCGTCAGCCACGTGGGCTCGGGACGGTCGAGCAGGTGCTTGGAGAGCGGCGGCCGGTCGTAGGGGGCGATCGGTTCGGCTCCGAGGACCACGACGCGTCCGTCGAAACCCCGCTCGCGCAGGGCCGCCACCGTCTGTGTGGCCGCGAGGCCCGCGCCGGCCACCACGATCTCCCGCAGGTGTGACGGATCCAGCGGCTCGTCGTCGGTCCGGTCGCTCACCACGCAACGGTAGTCTCCCGTCGGGAGGCTTGGTCGGAGATGGGTGAGGAGCAGATGAGCGGGGGAGCCGGGGTGCGCCGTGCGGATCCCGCGCACCCGAAGCCCGCCGTCGAGCCCGTCGCCGCCGAGGTCGGCCCCGAGCCCCAACCCGTCCGCACCGGCTCGATCCCGGTCGAGCAGGCGCCGCTGGATCCCCGCGCCATCGCCCGCGCGTCGCTCGACGCCGGCCGCAACGTGTCGCTGTGGTGGACCAGCTCGGGGATCGTCGTCGCGACGGTCGTCGCCCTCGCCGTCGGCACCCGCGCCGGGGCGTTCGTGCTCGCGGCTGTCGCCCTCGTGTGCGCCGTCGTGCGCGCGGTGCTGCCGTCGCCGGGTCCGGCAGCCCTCGCGGTGCGGGCCAAGTCGATCGACGTCGCGGTGCTCTGCGTGCTCGGCGTCGGCCTGGCGTTCCTCGCGCAGATCCTGCCGAGCTGACCGGACGCACGAAGGCCCGGGACCGCGTCGCCGCGGGCCCGGGCCTTCGTCGTTCAGGAGGAGCGGGTCAGCGCTCCGTCACCACGAGGACGTCGTCCGTCGTGACGTACGCGTCGTCCTCCTCGAGCAGGTTGTCCTCGGCCGGCTCGGCGGCGAAGGCGCGGTAGACCAGGCCGGCCAGCGCGGCACCGACCAGCGGGGCCACCCAGAACAGCCACAGCTGGCTGAGCGCCCAGCTGTCGGAGAAGATCGCCGTCGCGGTCGAGCGGGCCGGGTTGAGCGACGCGTTGGTCACCGGCAGGGCGACGAGGATCAGCACGGCGAGCGCCAGGCCGATGGCGAACGGCGCCTGCTTGTTGGCCGAGCGGCGGTCCGTGGCGCCGAGGATGACGCCGACGAACACGGCGGTCACGACGATCTCGACCAGCAGGGCGATGACCAGCGAGAACTCGACCTGGCCGGTCGAGAGCTTGGCCAGGGGGGAGTGCGCGGCGTACCCGTTGGAGACGCCCGAGAAGAACGACTTGGTCGTGGCGCTGCCGCTGGTGTCGAGCAGGGCCGGCAGCTTCGAGGGGATCGTGATGAACAGGATCGCCGCGGCGAGGATGCCGCCGACCAGCTGGGCGAGCCAGTAGGGCAGGACGTCCTTCCAGGACGTCCGGCCACCGATGGCGGCGCCGAGCGTCACGGCGGGGTTGAAGTGGCCGCCCGAGATGTGGCCGACGGCGATGATGCCCGCGAGCACCGCGAGGCCGAAGCCGAGCGCGACGGCCAGCGTGCCGCCCACGCCGCTGAAGCTCGAGTACAGCGCGATGCCGACGCCCACGAAGACGAGCGCGAACGTGCCGAACGCCTCGGCGCCCAGGCGGGCGACCAGGCTCGGGCCGGTGACGACGACCGTGCCGGCGGGCACGACGTAGGCGTCGACCTCCTCGACGACGACGTCCTCGTCCTCCTGGGGCTCGGCGACCGGCTCGCTGACGGGCGCGGCGACCGGCTCGACGACCGGAGCGGCGGGTGCGTCGGCGGCGGCCGCGGCCGTCGCCTCCTCGGGTGCGGGCGATCCGGCGACCGTGGTCTCGTCGGGCTCCGGGGAGCCGGCGGCCTTGTCGGGGTTGTCCTGTGACATGTCGATCCTGTCGTGAGTAACCGTCGGGTGAAAGGGCGGGTGCGCGCGGAGCCTGCCACGTCCGGCTGTGCGGTCGTGACGACGTGTGAGTCGGCGCCTTGCCCCCTGGTGGGGCCAGCATGCCAGTCCCGGTGCCATCGGTCACGGCATACGGCGCGGGGCGGACCGCTCGGCTCGCTCACCAAGATCTCTCGACGTCGAGTAATCTTGTCCGCGGACCCGCGCCGGCAGACGCAGCAACGTGCCGTGCCCCCACCCGTCCCCAGCACAGGAGATCCCCGCATGGCGAAGATCAAGGTTGTCGGCCCGGTCGTCGAGCTCGACGGCGACGAGATGACGCGCATCATCTGGCAGTTCATCAAGGACCGCCTGATCCACCCGTACCTCGACATCGACCTGCGCTACTACGACCTGTCGATCCAGCACCGCGACGCGACCGACGACCAGGTCACCATCGACGCCGCGAACGCCATCAAGGAGCACGGGGTCGGCGTCAAGTGCGCGACGATCACACCCGACGAGGCCCGCGTCGAGGAGTTCGGCCTGAAGAAGATGTGGGTCTCGCCCAACGGGACGATCCGCAACATCCTCGGCGGCGTCGTCTTCCGCGAGCCGATCATCATCTCCAACATCCCGCGCCTGGTGCCGGGCTGGAACAAGCCGATCATCATCGGCCGTCACGCGTTCGGCGACCAGTACCGCGCGACCAACTTCAAGGTCCCCGGCGCCGGCACGCTGACCCTCACCTACACGCCCGCGGACGGCTCCGAGCCGATCCAGCAGCAGGTCGTCACCTACCCCGACGGCGGCGGTGTCGCCATGGGCATGTACAACTTCAACGACTCGATCCGTGACTTCGCGCGCGCCTCGTTCGCCTACGGCCTGCAGCGCGGCTACCCGGTGTACCTGTCGACGAAGAACACGATCCTCAAGGCCTACGACGGCGCGTTCAAGGACATCTTCCAGGAGGTGTTCGACGCCGAGTACGCCGCGCAGTTCGCCGAGGCCGGCCTCACCTACGAGCACCGCCTCATCGACGACATGGTCGCCGCGGCCATGAAGTGGGAGGGCGGCTACGTCTGGGCCTGCAAGAACTACGACGGCGACGTGCAGTCCGACACCGTGGCCCAGGGCTTCGGCTCGCTGGGTCTCATGACGTCCGTGCTCATGACGCCCGACGGCAAGACCGTCGAGGCCGAGGCGGCGCACGGCACGGTCACGCGGCACTACCGCCAGCACCAGGCCGGCAAGCCGACGTCGACCAACCCGATCGCGTCGATCTACGCCTGGACCGGTGGCCTGAAGCACCGCGGCAAGCTGGACAACACCCCCGAGGTCACGCAGTTCGCGGAGACGCTCGAGCAGGTCGTCATCGAGACGGTCGAGTCCGGCGCCATGACGAAGGACCTCGCGGCCCTCGTCGGACCCGACCAGGCCTGGCAGACGACCGAGGAGTTCCTCGCGACCCTCGACGCGAACCTCGCGGCCAAGCTCGCCTGAGCGCGCTCGGACCGACGGCGTCCACCCCGCACCGGGGTGGGCGCCGTCGGTCGTCTGCGGGGTAGCGTGAGGGCGCCGTCGTCGCCGATCGAAGGAGCCTGTTCCGTGGCCAGCTCGCCCGTCACCGTGACCGTCACCGGAGCCGCCGGGCAGATCGGCTACGCGCTGCTCTTCCGGATCGCGTCCGGCCAGCTGCTCGGCCCCGACACCCCCGTCCGGCTGCGACTGCTCGAGATCCCGCAGGCCGTCAAGGCGGCCGAGGGCACGGCCATGGAGCTGGACGACTGCGCGTTCACCACGCTGGACAGCGTCGAGATCTACGACGATGCCACCGCGGCCTTCGACGGCGTCAACGTGGCCCTGCTCGTCGGCGCCCGCCCCCGCACGGCCGGCATGGAGCGAGGCGACCTGCTGGCGGCCAACGGCGGCATCTTCAAGCCGCAGGGCGAGGCCATCAACGCGGGTGCGGCCGAGGACGTCCGGGTCCTCGTCGTCGGCAACCCGGCCAACACGAACGCGTTCATCGCGTCGTCCCACGCGCCCGACGTGCCGGCACACCGCTTCACCGCGATGACCCGGCTCGACCACAACCGCGCGGTCTCGCAGCTGGCGTCCAAGACGGGCGCGCCGGTCGCCGACATCGCGCGACTGACCATCTGGGGCAACCACTCCGCGACCCAGTACCCCGACCTGTCGCACGCCACGGTCGGCGGGCGGCCCGCGCTCGAGGTCGTCCGCGACGACACCTGGGTCCGCGACACCTTCATCCCGACCGTCGCCAAGCGCGGCGCGGCCATCATCGAGGCGCGGGGGGCGTCGTCGGCGGCGTCCGCGGCCAACGCGGCCATCGACCACGTGTACTCCTGGGTCCACGGCACGCCCGAGGGCGACTGGACGTCGGCGGGCATCGTCTCGGACGGCTCGTACGGCGTGCCGGCGGGGCTCATCTCGTCGTTCCCGGTGACCTCGAGCGGCGACGAGTGGCAGATCGTGCCCGACCTCGATGTGGACGAGTTCTCCCGCGCGCGGATCGACGCGTCCGTCGCGGAGCTGGTCGAGGAGCGCGACGCGGTGCGGGCGCTGGGCCTCGTCTGACGGTGTGGGCCGAGGAGGTCACGGTCCCACGCCCGGGAAGCGGCCTCGGCGCGTTCCTCGGCTGGGTGCTGCTCGGCGCGGGCGTCGGCTTCGGGTTCGGCGCCGTGCTGGTGGCCGGGCTCGTGGTCGCTCTCGCGTTGCTGGCGGTCGCCGGCGTGCTCGTCGTGCGGCAGGGGCTACGGCCCGCCCAGCTCGGCATGATCGCCGGCCTCGGCGCGCTGCCGCTGACCATCGCGTGGCTGAACCGGCACGGACCCGGGGCCTACTGCACCAGCACCGGGACCGGGACCGCGTGCGTCACGCAGTGGAGCCCGTGGCCCTTCGCTCTGGTCGGGGTCGCGCTGGTGGTCGTCAGCGTGGTCCTGTTCGTGCGCACCCGGCGAGGGTGAGGTGCGCGTCGCGATCCGGGTGCGGCCCGGGGCGTCCCGCACGGTCGTCGGCGGGGTGCACGCGGGCCGGCTCGTCGTGGCGGTGAGCGCCCGGGCCGTCGACGGGGCCGCGACGCAGGCGGCGCTGGAGGCGCTCGCCGCGGCCCTCGGGGTCCGACCGCGGCACGTCACGCTGGTGTCGGGCGCGACGAGCCGCGACAAGCTGGTGGACATCGACGGCGACGAGCCGGCGGTCGCGGCGCGCCTCGAGGAGCTGCGCGGGACCTAGCCGCGTGGCCGCCGACGTCGGCAGGACGTCCGTCCGTTCCATCCGATCGCTGCAAGTTCGTCCGGATCGCTTGCTGCAACTTGCTGCAAGCCGATACGGTCGCGACACCTGCCCCGCACATCGACGTGCGGGGAGACGAAGGAGTCGCCATGTCGCCCGCCGACGCCCCCGTCCGTCATCCCTCTCGCGTCCTCGCCGCGCTGACCGCCCTAGGGGTCGCCGGCGTCGGGCTCGCCGCCGTCGTGACTCCGGCTCACGCCGCCGACCGCACGGTTGCCCTTGTCGGCAGCCTGCAGAGCGAGCTCGGCTGCTCGGACGACTGGCAACCCGCGTGCGCGGCGACCGAGCTGGCCGCGACCGCGACGCCCGGGGTGTACTCCGCCGACTTCTCCGTCCCCGCGGGGTCGTTCGAGTACAAGGTCGCGATCAACGACAGCTGGGCCGAGGCGTACGGCAAGAACGGGACGACGGGGGACGGGAACAACATCCCCCTCGTCATCGCGGGACCGTCGACCCTGCGGTTCACCTACGACGACGCCACGCACCGCATCGCGGTGACGCCGGTGAACCTGGGCGGGGGCTACACCCCCGCCGACGACGCCCTCGTCTCGACCCCCGTGCGCGACCCCGGCGCCGACCAGCAGTTCTACTTCGTCATGACGGACCGGTTCGCCGACGGCGGCACGTCCAACGACACCGGTGGCCTCACGGGTGACCGCCTCACCACGGGCTTCGACCCGACCGACAAGGGCTTCTACGAGGGCGGCGACCTCAAGGGCCTGCAGGACAAGCTCGACTACATCCAGGGCCTGGGCACCACGGCGATCTGGCTGACCCCCTCGTTCAAGAACAAGCCCGTCCAGGGCACCGGCGCGGACGCCTCCGCCGGGTACCACGGGTACTGGATCACGGACTTCACGCAGATCGACCCGCACCTGGGCACGAACGCGGAGCTGCAGGACCTGATCGCCGACGCCCACGCGCGCGGCATCAAGGTCTACTTCGACATCATCACGAACCACACCGCCGACGTGATCTCGTACGCCGAGAACAAGTACACGTACATCGACCAGAAGACGAAGCCGTACAAGGACGCGAGCGGCAAGGCCTTCGACCCGGCCACGTACGCCGGCACCGACACCTTCCCGGCGTTGAACCCGGCGACGAGCTTCCCGTACACCCCGGTGATCGCCCCGGCCGACGCGAACGCCAAGGTCCCGGCGTGGCTGAACGACCCGACGCTCTATCACAACCGCGGTGACTCGACCTACACGGGAGAGTCGACGACGTACGGCGACTTCTCCGGCCTGGACGACCTCATGACCGAGAACCCGGCCGTGGTGAACGGCTTCGTGGACGTCTACGACCAGTGGGTCGACCTCGGCGTGGACGGCTTCCGCATCGACACCGCCAAGCACGTCAACTTCGAGTTCTGGCAGAAGTTCACGACGGCGGTCCGGGCGCACGCGACCTCCGTCGGCAACCCGGACTTCTTCCTGTTCGGCGAGGTGTACGACGCTGACCCGGCCAAGCTCTCCCCGTACCTGCGCGACAGCGACATGAACGCGGTCCTCGACTTCACGTTCCAGGCGGCGGCGAGCGGCTACTCCAACGGCTCGTCCTCGGCGGCGGCGCTGAAGTCGCTGTACGCGGGCGACGACATGTACACGACGCCGACGACGAACGCCCAGGCGCTGCCCACGTTCCTCGGCAACCACGACATGGGCCGCATCGGGCACTTCGTCAACAACGCCGCCAGCCCGGAGCAGCGCTCGGAGCTCGCGCACTCGCTCATGTACCTCACGCGCGGCCAGCCGGTCGTCTACTACGGCGACGAGCAGGGCTTCGTCGGCAACACGGGCGACGGCGCGGACAAGAACGCGCGGCAGTCCCTGTTCGCCACGCAGGTGTCCGAGTACGCGAACCAGAACCTGCTCGACGGCACGCTCGCCGGCTCGGTCGACCGGTACGACACCGACTCCGCACTGTACGAGCACATCGCCGGGCTCTCCGCCCTGCGCAGCAGCTCGCCCGCGCTGCAGGACGGTGCGCAGATCGAGCGGTACGCCAGCGGCGCCGTCTACGCGTTCTCGCGGGTCGACGCGACCGAGAAGATCGAGCACCTGGTCGCGACGAACAACGGCGCCACCCCGGCCACGGTCACGATCGACACCCTCACCCCGGGGGCCACGTTCGCCCCGCTGTACGGGACGTCGACCAGCGTGACCGCCGCCGCGGACGGCAAGGTCTCGGTGACGATCCCCGCCCTGAGCGCGATCGTGCTCAAGGCCGGGGCGACGGTGGGCGCCCCCGCGACCGCCGGCAGCATCAGCCTCACGGTGCCCTCCGCGGGCGCCGGGCTCTCCGGGCTGGTGCCGGTCAGCGCCGACGTGGCCGACGACGTCTGGAGCCAGACGTCCTTCGCCTACCGGGTGCTCGGCGGCACGACGTGGACGCCGCTCGGCACGTCGGAGACGACGTCGCCCCGCGTGTTCCACAAGGTCACGGGGCTGCCCGACGGCGCCGTCGTGGAGTACCGCGCCGTCACGGTGGACGCCGCGGGCCACAAGTCGGCCGCGTCGACCTTCGCCGGCGTCGGCGGCGCGATCGACGGGGTGGTGCCCGAGACAGGCCCCGTCCCGCCGACGTCCGTCTCCGTGCCCGGCAGCCACAACAGCGAGGCGGGCTGCGCGGGGGACTGGCAGCCGGCCTGCGACGCGGTCCAGCTGACGGCGCGCCCGGACGGCATCTGGTCCGGCACGCTCACGCTGCCGGTCGGTGACTACGAGTACAAGGTCGCCATCAACGGCAGCTGGGACGAGAACTACGGCAAGGGCGGCGTGAACAACGGCGCGAACGTCGCGTTCTCGGTGAAGACCGCGGGCCCGGTGACGTTCTACTACGACCCGGTGACGCACTACTTCTCGTCGACGGCGCAGGGCCCGATCCTCACGGTGCCGGGCTCGGACAACAGCGAGCTGGGTTGCCCGGAGGACTGGCAGCCGGGCTGCATGAAGAGCTGGCTGCAGGACCTCGACGGTGACGGCACGTACACGTTCACGGCCGACCTGCCTGCGGGCACGTACGAGGTGAAGGTGGCGCACAACCTCGGCTGGGACGAGAACTACGGCGCCGGTGGTGCGCCCGGCGGTGCGAACATCTCGTTCACCGCCCCGGGTGACGAGCCCGTGACCTTCTCCTACGTGCTGGCGACGCACATCCTCACCGTCGGTGACCCGGCGCTGCCMGGCACGGGGGAGGACCAGGCGCAGTGGATCGACCGCGGCACGATCGCGTGGCCGTCGGCCTGGGCTCCGGACCCGACCAGGTCGACGTTCGCGCTGCACGCCTCGCCGACCGGCGGCCTCGCGGTCACCGACGGCGTCCTGGTCGGCGACGACGGCGTCACGGTGCCGCTGACCTACGACCCGGCGGGCCTCACGGCGGCGCAGCTGAAGCGGTTCCCTGCGCTCGCCAAGGGCTACATCGCTCTGCACGTCCGGGACGACGCGCAGGCCGCGGCGCTGCTGCGCGGCGCGCTGCTGGTCACCCAGCAGGCCGCGGACGGCACCTACCAGGCCGCGACCGGGGTGCAGATCCCGGGCGTGCTCGACGACCTGTACGCGGCGCGGGCCGGCAAGCGGGCGCTCGGGGCCACCTGGAGCAAGGGTGCCCCGTCGCTGGCGGTGTGGGCCCCGACGGCCCAGGCGGTCAACCTGCTCGTCTGGCCCGGGGGCGCGTCGACCGAGCAGCGCGTGACGGCCGAGCGCCAGTCCGACGGCTCGTGGACGGTCGCCGGGAAGAAGTCCTGGGCCGGTGCGCAGTACCTCTGGGAGGTCACGGTCTACGCGCCGACCACCGACAAGGTCGAGGTCAACCAGGTCACCGACCCGTACTCGGTGGCGCTGACCACCAACTCGACCCGATCGGTCCTGGTGGACCTCGCCGACAAGGCCTTCCGGCCGTCGCAGTGGGAGAAGACGAAGCAGCCGGTGGTGCGGCCCGTGGACCAGACGATCTACGAGCTGCACGTGCGGGACTTCTCGATCAATGACGCGACCGTGCCCGCCGCGAAGCGGGGAACCTACCTCGCGTTCGCGACCAACGGCGCGGGGCGCACGCACCTGCGGGAGCTGGAGAAGGCGGGGCTGACGACGATCCACCTGCTCCCGACGTTCGACATCGCGTCGATCCAGGAGGACCGGACCCTGCAGAAGACGCCGGCCTGCGACCTCGCGTCGTTCGGCCCGGCCTCCGAGCAGCAGCAGGCCTGTGTGACGGCCGTGGCCGACGCCGACGGCTTCAACTGGGGCTACGACCCGCTGCACTGGTCGGCGCCCGAGGGCTCCTACGCCGTGAACCCCGACGGTGGCGCGCGCGTCGCCGAGTTCCGCACGATGGTMGGCGCTCTGCACTCCGACGGCCTGCAGGTGGTGCTCGACCAGGTGTTCAACCACACCACCGCGAGCGGACAGGCGCCGCAGTCGATCCTCGACCGCGTGGTGCCCGGCTACTACCAGCGGCTGAACAAGCTCGGCGGCGTCGAGACCTCGACGTGCTGCCAGAACGTGGCGACCGAGCACGCGATGGCCCAGAAGGCGATGGTCGACTCGGTGGTGACGTGGGCTCGCGACTACAAGGTCGACGGCTTCCGGTTCGACCTCATGGGCCACCACTCGGTGGAGACCATGACGGCGGTCCGCTCGGCGCTCGACGCGCTGACCACGAAGAAGGACGGCGTCGACGGGTCGAAGGTCTACCTCTACGGCGAGGGCTGGAACTTCGGCGAGGTGGCGAACAACGCCCTGTTCACGCAGGCCACGCAGGGTCAGCTGGGCGGCACGGGCATCGGCACGTTCTCCGACCGGCTGCGCGACGCCGTGCGCGGTGGGGGACCGTTCGACGAGAACCCGCGCGTCCAGGGCTTCGGCTCCGGCGGCGGCACCGACGCGAACGGGGACCCGATCAACGGCACGGAGGCCCAACAGCTGGCCCGGGCCGCGCACGACGCCGACCTGGTCCGGCTCGGCATGGCCGGCAACCTGCGGGACTTCGCCTTCGAGACGAGCTCGGGGACTGTCCAGAAGGGGTCGGAGATCGACTACAACGGCCAGCCGGCCGGGTACGCCGACTCCCCGGAGGAGGTCATCACCTACGTCGACGCCCACGACAACGAGACCCTGTGGGACTCGCTCACGTACAAGCTGCCGACGGACACCCCGATGGCGGACCGCGTGCGCATGAACACCGTCTCGCTGGCGACGACCGCCCTGGCCCAGACCCCGTCGTTCTGGCACGCGGGCGCCGACCTGCTGCGCAGCAAGTCGCTCGACCGCAACAGCTTCAACTCGGGCGACTGGTTCAACGGCCTCGACCTGTCCGGCCAGGACAACGGCTTCGGCCGCGGTCTGCCGCCGAAGGCCGACAACGAGACCAAGTGGCCGTACCAGCGGCCGCTGCTGGCCGACGCGGCCCTCAAGCCGACGCCGGCCGACATCGCGACCGCGTCCAAGGCGGCCGACGACCTGCTGCGGCTCCGCTTCTCGACGCCGCTGTTCCGGCTCGGCTCGGCCCAGCTGATCGAGCAGAAGGTCGGGTTCCCGGGCTCCGGTCCGGACGCCGACCCGGGCGTGGTCGTCATGACGATCGACGACGCCCCGGGCTGGGACTCGACCACCAAGACGTGGGCGAAGGACGTCGACAAGGAGCTCGACGGCGTCCTCGTGGTGGTCAACGCCTCCGACGAGGCGACCACCCAGACGGTCTCCTCGCTCAGCGGGCACAAGCTGGCCCTGTCGCCGGTCCAGGCCAAGGGCAGCGACGCGGTCGTCAAGGGCACGGCGTGGGACAAGGCCACCGGCACGGTCACCGTCCCGCCGCGCACGGTCGCCGTGCTGGTGGAGAAGGCGTCGACGGGCCACGGCCACGACGGCGGCTGGTGGCAGTCGTTCCGGGGGTGGTGGGACTCGCGCACGGCGTGAGCACGCGATGAGCCGCCGCTGAGGCCTGCTCGGAGAAGGGCCCGCGACCTCGGTCGCGGGCCCTTCGACATCTCATCGTCGCGGGCCTGACTTCGTGTCACGAAGCCAATGACGGCAGATCTGTCCCGAATCGGCCGGGTCAGTGCTCACATCGTGATGAGTTCGTGACGTTCGTACGCTCAATCGTTGTTTGACTTCGAGAAACGAATGAAACAAGGTAGGGCTGCTGCAGCCGACGGAAGCACTCCCGTCGGTCGCAGCCGGGACACCGGACGGTCAGCGCAGACGCTGCCCGGACGACGAACCCGAGCACTCCCAGGCCCGAGTCACCGGGCCCTCAACGACGAGAAGGAGCACAACAATGCGACGGATCACGATCGCGGCGGTAGGTGCGGTCCTCGCACTCGGCCTGGCCGCGTGCTCGGGCAGCGGCGCGGGCAGCGACGACGACGCCTCCGGTGGCGCCACGAAGGACCCGGCCGACCTCACGGTCGGCGTCGCCATGCCGACGCAGGAGTCCGAGCGGTGGATCGCCGACGGCAACGCCGTCAAGGCGGGCCTCGAGGAGGCCGGCTACAAGGTCGACCTGCAGTACGCGGGCAACGACATCCCTACCCAGCAGCAGCAGATCGACCAGATGATCACCAAGGGCGCCGACCTGCTGATCCTCGCCTCGATCGACGGCACCGCCCTGGCGACGCAGCTCCAGACCGCAGCCGACGCGAAGATCCCGGTCATCGCGTACGACCGCCTCATCCGCGACAGCGAGAACGTCGACTTCTACGTCACGTTCGACAACTACAAGGTCGGCGTCCAGCAGGCGACCTCGCTGCTCACCGGCCTGGGCATCCTCAAGGCCGACGGCTCGAAGGGTGACGCGGCGGGTCCGTTCAACATCGAGCTGTTCGCCGGCTCGCTGGACGACAACAACGCGCACTTCTTCTACCAGGGCGCGATGGACACCCTGAAGGAGTACATCGACAACGGCACGCTCGTCGTGAAGTCGGGCCAGACCGACATCGAGCAGGTCGCCACGCTCCGCTGGCTGCAGGAGACCGCGCAGAAGCGCATGGAGGACCTCCTGACGTCGACCTACTCGGACGGCACCAAGGTCCAGGGCGTCCTGTCGCCGTACGACGGTCTGTCGCGCGGCATCATCACGGCGCTGCAGAACGCCGGCTACGGCCCCGCCATCTCCGGCGGCATGCCGATCGTCACCGGTCAGGACGCCGAGATCGCCTCGGTCAAGCTGATCAACGACGACGTGCAGTACTCGACGATCTTCAAGGACACGCGCAAGCTCGCCGACCAGGCGATCAAGTCGGCGCAGGCCTTCCTCGCGGGGAACGAGCCCGAGGCGAACGACACCAAGACGTACAACAACGGCGTCAAGGTCGTCCCGTCCTACCTCCTCGACTCGGACATCGTCGTCAAGGACAACATCCAGAAGCTCCTGATCGACTCGGGCTACTGGACCGCCGACCAGGTGGCCTCCGGCCAGGCCTGATCGACCCGTCCTGACCTGCCGCCGGCCGGCGGGCTCCCTCGGAGCTCGCCGGCCGGTCGGCCGGGTCAACCCCACAGCGGAGGGCCCGGCGACGGAGCCCGGTACGACGAAGGACGGTGGCCGCGTGGCCAATCCCATTCTCGAGATGCAAGACATCACCAAGACCTTTCCCGGCGTCAAGGCACTGCAGGACGTGTCGATGTCGGTCGAGCGTGGCGAGATCCACGCCATCTGCGGTGAGAACGGCGCTGGCAAGTCGACCCTCATGAAGGTGCTGTCGGGTGTGTACCCGCACGGCACGTACGAGGGCAAGATCCTCTTCGATGGCGAGGAAGTGCAGTTCGGGTCGATCAACGACTCCGAAGCCAAGGGGATCGTGATCATCCACCAGGAGCTCGCGCTCGTCCCCTACCTGTCGGTCGCGGAGAACATCTTCCTCGGCAACGAGCGGTCGAGCCGCGGCCTCATCGACTGGAACCGCGCCAACTCCGAGGCGGCAGCACTGCTCGCCCGGGTCGGCCTGGACGAGCTGCCGGTCACCCCGATCGGCCAGCTGGGCGTCGGGAAGCAGCAGCTCGTGGAGATCGCGAAGGCGCTCTCCAAGGAGGTCAAGCTGCTGATCCTCGACGAGCCGACCGCCGCGCTGAACGACAACGACTCCGAGCACCTGCTCGGGCTCCTGCGTCAGCTCAAGGCGCAGGGCATCACGTCGATCATGATCTCGCACAAGCTCAACGAGATCGCCGAGATCGCCGACACCACCACGATCATCCGCGACGGCCGCACCGTCGAGACGCTCAACATGGTCACCGACGAGGTGACGCAGGAGCGCATCATCCGCGGCATGGTCGGCCGTGACCTCGGCCACCGGTTCCCCCCGCACGAGTCGCACATCGGCGAGGAGGTGCTGCGGATCGAGGACTGGACCGTGCACCACCCGACGGACCCCGACCGCGTCATGGTCGACGGCGCCGACCTCACGGTCCGCGCGGGCGAGATCGTCGGGCTGGCCGGACTGATGGGCGCGGGTCGCACGGAGCTCGCCATGTCGGTGTTCGGCCGGTCCTACGGCAGCAACATCACCGGCAAGCTCTTCCTCCACGGCAAGGAGATCAAGGCGAACACGGTGAGCGAGGCCATCGCTCACGGCATCGCCTACGCCACCGAGGACCGCAAGAAGTACGGCCTCAACCTGATCGAGGACATCCGGAGCAACATCTCCGCCGCGAACCTCGCGCAGGTCTCGCGCGGCGGGTTCGTGAACGCGAACGAGGAGATCAAGGTCGCCGAGGAGTACCGCCAGAGCATGAACATCAAGGCGCCCACGGTGCTGGCGCTGGCGGGCAAGCTCTCGGGCGGCAACCAGCAGAAGGTCGTGCTGAGCAAGTGGCTCTTCACGGATCCCCAGGTGCTGATCCTCGACGAGCCGACCCGCGGGATCGACGTCGGCGCGAAGTACGAGATCTACACGCTGATCAACCGCCTCGCTGAGCAGGGCAAGGCCGTGCTGGTGATCTCCTCCGAGCTTCCCGAGCTCCTCGGCATCTGCAACCGGATCTACACGCTCTCGGCCGGCCGGATCACCGGTGTGCTGCCACGCGAGCAGGCGACTCAGGAGAACCTGATGGAGCTCATGACCAAGGAAAGGGACCAGGTCCGATGACCGCCATTGCAGGCCTGAGGGAACTCTTCACGAGGAACCTTCGTCAGAGTGGGATCGTCGTCGCGTTCGTCGTCATCGTGGGGCTCTTCACGTTCCTCACGGACGGCGTGCTGCTCTCCCCGGGCAACGTGACCAACATCGTGCTGCAGTACTCGTACATCCTCATCCTCGCCATCGGGATGATGATCGTCATCATCGGCGGTCACATCGACCTGTCGGTCGGGTCGGTGGTCGCGCTCACCGGCGCCGTCTCCGCGGTGGTCGTCATCAAGCAGGGTCACCCCTGGTGGATGGGCGTGGTCGCCGGTCTCGTGGTCGGCGTCCTGGTCGGGTTCTGGCAGGGCATGTGGGTCGCCTACGTCGGCGTGCCGGCGTTCATCGTGACGCTGGCCGGCATGCTGCTGTTCCGTGGCATGACGCTTCGCGTGCTCGACAACGTCTCGCTCTCCCCGTTCCCGGCGGAGTACCAGCGCATCGCCGGTGGGTTCCTCAACGGGTTCCTCGGCGGCAACGGCATCGACGTCTTCACCCTCGTCATCGCGGCGATCGCCGTGCTGGGTTATGCCGTGAGCCAGGTGCGTACCCGTCAGGGCCGCATCAAGTACCAGCAGGTCGTCGAGTCGATGCCGATCTTCGTCACCAAGATCGCCCTGGTCGGCCTGGTGAGCATGGCGTTCGCGTACCAGCTCGCCCGCAGCCGCGGCCTGCCGATCGTGCTGATCATCCTCGGCTTCCTCGTCATCGCGTACACGATCGTCACGACGAAGACCGTGTTCGGCCGGCACGTCTACGCGATCGGCGGGAACCTCTCCGCCGCGCAGCTGTCCGGCGTGAAGGTCAAGCGGGTCAACTTCTGGATCTTCGTGAACATGGGCGTGCTCGCCGCCATCGCCGGCGTCGTCTATTCGTCCCGGTCCAACGGCGCCCAGCCGGGCGCGGGCAACATGTTCGAGCTCGACGCGATCGCCGCCTGCTTCATCGGTGGCGCCTCCACCACCGGCGGCGTCGGCCGGATCACCGGCGCGATGGTCGGTGGACTGATCATGGCCGTGATGAGCAACGGCATGCAGCTCATGGGCATCGACCAGTCCGTGCAGCAGATGGTCAAGGGCCTCGTCCTGCTGCTGGCCGTCGCGTTCGACATCTACAACAAGCGTCGCGCGGGCGCGGCGCGCTGAAGGTCACGAGCAACCGGCTCGGTACTACGCTCACGGGCGTGAGAGGGCGGCTGACGATGTCGGGCTCTCAGTCGTCGCTCCGTGAGGCCAACCGGGCGCTGATCGTCGACACGGTCCACCGGCACGGCGGGCTCACGCAGGTCGAGCTCGCCGGTGCCACCGGGCTGTCGGCCGCGACCGTCTCGACGATCGTCAAGGAGCTGCTCGGGGCCGGCGTCGTCGAGACGCGGAACACCACCCGGAGCGGGCGACGTGCCCAGATGGTCACGATCGCCCACCGGGTGGGTCTCGCGGTCGGCATCATCATCGGCCAGCGACACCTGAGGGTCGCGCTCGGCGACGTCACCAGCGAGGTCGTCGCCGAGCAGACCCTCCCGCTGCCCCACGATCACCGGGTGGACACCAGCCTCGATCGCGCCGCGCTGCTCGTCGCGGACCTGCTCGAGCGCGTGGGCTCGACGGGTGACGAGGTCGTCGGCATCGGGGTCGGCCTGCCCGCCCCCGTCGACAGTGCGACCGGCATGATCTCGGTACGCGGCATGATGCGCGGCTGGGACGAGGTCCACGTGGCCCACGTGCTGTCCAAGCGCCTCGCGAGCCCGGTGTTCGTCGACAACGACGCGAACCTCGGGGCACTCGCCGAGAGTGTGCACGGCGCGTCCCGCATCTACCGGGACTCGGTGTACGTGCGGGCGTCGTACGGCACCGGTGCGGGGATCGTCCTCGGCGGCCAGGTGCACCGCGGTTTTGCGGGGACCGCCGGCGAGATCGGCCACGTGCAGGTGGACCCGCAGGGTGATATCTGCCGGTGCGGCAGCCGCGGGTGCCTCGACACGGTCGTGGGCGCTGCCGCCCTGCTCGAGCCGCTGCGATCCAGCCACGGCTCGCTCGCGCTGCGCGACGTCATCCAGCGCGCGATCGACGGCGACCCGGGCTGCGCGCGCGTGATCGCCGACGCCGGCTCGACCATCGGCGAGGTGGTCTCCGGGCTGGCCATGGCCGTCAACCCGGAGTGCATCGTGGTCGGCGGCGAGCTCGCGGAGACCGGCGAGCTCCTGCTCGGCCCGCTGCGTGAGGCGATCCGTCACCGGGTGCTGCTCAACCAGATCGCCCCGCTCGAGGTCGTGCCCGCCGAGCTGGGTCAGCGCGCCGAGGTCATCGGCGCGCTCGAGCTCGTGCTGCGGTCGACAGACTTCGTCCAGCGGTCCGACGAGCAGGCGCGCTCGGCGACCCAGCGGGAGGGCGACAATTGACGCGTGAACCTGGCGAGGTTTCACTGCTGGTACAGGCCCAACGAGGAGCAGGTGAGGTCATGAGCGCATCCCCCCGGGTGCCGCTGCTGTCTCTCAGACAGATCAGCCTGCGGTTCGGTGCGGTCGAGGCGCTCGTCGGCGTCGACCTCGATGTGTTCGCCCACCAGGTGGTCGCGCTCGTCGGGGACAACGGCGCGGGCAAGTCGACGCTGGCCAAGGTGATCTCCGGCGTGCTCACGCCCGACTCCGGGCTGATCGAGCTCGACGGCGAGCCCGTGACAATCCCGTCGCCGTCCGCGGCGCACGCGCTCGGCATCGCCACCGTGTTCCAGGACCTTGCGCTGGCTGGCAACCTCGACGTGACGGCAAACATCTTCCTCGGGCGCGAGCTCACCGAGGGGGCGCTGCTCGACGACGGGAAGATGGAGCAGATCGCCCGCGGGATCCTGCGGGACCTCACCCTGCGCATCCCCTCGGTGCGGACGCCGCTGTCCGAGCTCTCGGCGGGGCAGCGCCAGGCGGTCGCGATCGCCCGGACGCTCATCGGCTCCCCGCGCCTCGTCGTCCTCGACGAGCCCACGGCTGCGCTGTCCGTCGCGCAGACCGCCGAGGTGCTCACGTACATCGAGCGCCTGCGCGACCTGGGCCACGGGGTCATCCTCATCAGCCACAACATGAACGACGTCCGCGCCGTGTCCGACCGGATCGTGGTGCTGCGGCACGGGCGCAACAACGGCTCGTTCGACGCCAGCAGCGCCACCTACGAGGCGGTCCTCGCGGCGATCACCGGGGCGACCAGCCTGGACAACAGCGCGATGCTGCGCCGGATGGGCGCGCTGCACTGACCGCGCCCGAACGAGGGGCCCGCGACCGGTGAGGTTGCGGGCCCCTCGTCCGTGCCGGTGTGCGGAGACCGCGGCTCAGCGGAAGACGATCGTGCGGTGCCCGTCGAGCAGCACCCGGTGCTCCGCGTGCCAGCGCACCGCGCGGGCCAGAGCTCGTCGCTCGACGTCCTGCCCCAGTGCCACCAGGTCGTCGACGTGGCGGGAGTGGTCGACGCGCTCGACGTCCTGCTCGATGATCGGGCCCTCGTCGAGGTCGCCGGTCACGTAGTGCGCCGTCGCACCGATGAGCTTGACCCCGCGGTCGTGGGCCTGCGCGTACGGGCGGGCGCCCTTGAACGACGGCAGGAACGAGTGGTGGATGTTGATGACCCGGCCCTGCAGCGCCCGGCACAGGTCGTCGGACAGGATCTGCATGTAGCGGGCGAGGACCACCAGCTCGACGTCCAGCTCCTCGACCAGCTCGAGCAGCCGCGCCTCGGCCTGCGCCTTGGTCGCCGCCGTGACGGGGACGTGGTGGAACGGGATGCCGTAGAACTGCGCGAGCGGCTCGAGGGCGGTGTGGTTGGACACCACGGCGACGAGGTCGATCGGCAGGTTCTCCGACCGCTGGCGGAACGCCAGGTCGTTGAGGCAGTGCGCGGCGGTCGAGCCCATCACGAGCGTGCGGACCGGCCGGCCGACGACGTCGAGCGACCAGTCCATCGCGAAGCGCTCGGCCACCGGCGCGAACGCCGCCTCGAGCTGGTCGCGCGGCGTGGACGCGGTGACCTGCACGCGCATGAAGAACAGGCCGGACAGGGGGTCCMCGAACTGCTGCGACTCGGTGATGTTCCCCCCGTGCTCCGCCAGCAGCCCGGCGACCGCGTGCACGATCCCGGGGCGGTCGGGGCAGGAGAGGGTGAGGACCCAATGGGTGCCGTCAGGCAAGTCGGGCCGAGTGCTGTCGAGTGAGTCGGAGGACACGAGGTCCGAGAGTAGTGGTCGTGCGGATCGGCTGACACGATGGGCCGCATGACGCAGCCCGACCTCGACATCCGTTCCGTGACCCGCGACGACGCCGGCGAGCTGCTCACGCTGCGCCGTGCCGCGTTCGTCACCGAGGCCCAGCAGTACGGCGACCCCCACATCCCGCCGCTCACGCAGACGCTCGAGGAGCTCCAGGAGGACCTCGAGAGGGACGGCGTCATCACGCTCGGCGGCTGGTACGGGCACCGACTCGTCGGGTCGATCCGCGTGCTGATCGAGGGCCCAAAGGCGACGCTGGGCCGCTTCGCGGTCGCCCCCGACCTGCAGGGGCAGGGCTTCGGCACCCAGATGCTCATGGCGATCCTGCCGTTCCTGCCCGAGGGCATCGAGGAGGTCTGGGTGTTCACGGGGCGGGACTCGGTGCAGAACCTCGCGCTGTACGCCAAGCACGGGTACGAGCACCAGCACGACCAGACGGCCGGTGACCTCACCTACGCCTACCTGCGCAAGATCCTGGGCGACGGTGAGAGCGACGACTGACGTCGCCTGAGACGGGGCGACACAGGCCCGACCCGGGTTGCTAGTCTGTGCCCGTCGCGACTGGCGAAACGGGTGGGTCACCACCGGGGAGCGACGCAGCAGCAGACCAACGGGTCGGACGCCTGGGCCCCCGGTCACCACACACGAGTGTGCGGGTGCCGGTGCGCGCGTACACGCTGACTGCCGACAGGAGTGCCATGAGCGCCGACCAGATCCCCCTGATGGACCAGAACATCTCCCAGCTGGACCCGGAGATCGCCGCCGTCCTCGACGGTGAGCTCGCCCGCCAGCAGGGCACGCTCGAGATGATCGCGAGCGAGAACTTCGTCCCCCGCGCCGTCCTGCAGGCGCAGGGCTCCGTCCTGACCAACAAGTACGCTGAGGGCTACCCGGGCCGCCGCTACTACGGCGGCTGCGAGCAGGTCGACATCGCGGAGAACATCGCGATCTCCCGCGCCAAGGCGCTGTTCGGCGCCGAGCACGCCAACGTCCAGCCGCACTCGGGCGCCACGGCCAACGCCGCGGTGCTGCACGCCCTGATCAACGCGGGCGACAAGATCCTCGGTCTCGAGCTGGCGCACGGCGGCCACCTCACGCACGGCATGAAGATCAACTTCTCCGGCAAGCTCTACCAGGTCGGTGCCTACGGCGTGGACCCCGAGACGTTCCTGGTCGACATGGACGTGGTGCGCGAGAAGGCGCTCGAGCAGCGTCCCGATGTGATCATCGGCGGCTGGTCCGCATACCCGCGCCAGCTCGACTTCGCGGCGTTCCGCTCGATCGCCGACGAGGTGGGCGCCAAGCTCTGGGTCGACATGGCGCACTTCGCGGGCCTGGTGGCCGCGGGCCTGCACCCGAGCCCCGTCCCGCACTCGGACGTCGTCTCGTCGACCGTGCACAAGACGATCGGCGGCCCGCGCTCGGGCTTCATCCTGAGCCGCGAGGAGTTCGCGAAGAAGATCGACTCGGCCGTGTTCCCCGGTCAGCAGGGCGGCCCGCTCATGCACGTGATCGCGGCCAAGGCCGTCGCGTTCAAGGTGGCCGGCACCGAGGAGTTCAAGGACCGCCAGCAGCGCACTCTCGACGGCGCCCGCCTCATCGCCGAGCGCCTCTCCGCGCCCGACGTCGCCGCGGCCGGCGTCTCGGTGCTCACGGGCGGCACCGACGTGCACCTGGTGCTCGTGGACCTGCGGCACTCGGACCTCGACGGCCAGCAGGCCGAGGACCTCCTGCACGCGGCCGGCATCACGGTGAACCGCAACGCGGTGCCGTTCGACCCGCGCCCCCCGCGCGTCACGTCCGGCCTGCGCATCGGCACGCCGGCGCTGGCCACCCGGGGCTTCGGGGACGTCGAGTTCACGGAGGTCGCGGACATCATCGCGAACGCGCTGATCAACGGCGCCGCCACGGACGTGGAGGCGCTCAAGGCCCGGGTGCTCAAGCTCACCGAGTCGTTCCCGCTGTACTCCGACCTGCAGCAGTACTGATGACGGCTCGGCTTCTCGACGGGACCGCCACGGCGGCCCGGATCAAGGCGGAGCTGACCGAGCGGGTGGTCGCCCTCGCAGCGCGAGGCGTGACGCCGGGCCTCGGCACCCTGCTCGTCGGCGACGACCCCGGCTCGCGCTGGTACGTCGCCGGCAAGCACAAGGACTGCGCCGAGGTGGGCATCGCCTCGATCCGTGAGGACCTGCCCGCCACGGCCACGCAGGACGAGATCGAGGCGGCCGTGCGCCGGCTCAATGAGGACCCGGAGTGCACCGGGTTCATCGTGCAGCTGCCGCTGCCCAAGGGCATCGACGCCAACCGGGTGCTCGAGCTGGTCGACCCCGACAAGGACGCCGACGGCCTGCACCCGACCAACCTCGGGCGCCTGGTGCTGCGGGTCAACGAGCCGGTCACGTCGCCGCTGCCGTGCACCCCGCGGGGCATCATCGACCTGCTGCTGCGGCACGACATCGACCTGCACGGGGCGGACGTCGTCGTCGTCGGGCGGGGCGTGACCGTCGGGCGCTCGATCGGCCTGCTGCTCACGCGCCGGGAGATCAACGCGACCGTCACGCTCACCCACACCGGCACGGAGGACCTCGCGGAGCACACCCGCAACGCCGACGTCATCATCGCTGCGGCCGGGGTCCCGGGGATCATCACGGCCGACATCGTCAAGCCGGGAGCCGTCGTGATCGACGTCGGCGTCTCGCGGTCGACCGACCCGGAGACCGGCAAGAGCCGGGTCGTCGGCGACGTCGACCCGAGCGTCCGCGACGTCGCGTCGTGGGTGTCGCCCAACCCGGGCGGCGTCGGGCCGATGACGCGCGCGATGCTGCTCAGCAACGTCGTGGACACGGCGGAGCGCCTGCTGGGCTGAGAACTTCCACGATCGGGGCCAGGCTGGTGCGGTGGCGGCCGGCCCCGGTCGTCGGAGGGAGATCAGTCATGGGCATCGTCCGTCCGCACCTCTGGTTCGACCACCAGGCCGCCGAGGCCGCACGGTTCTACGCCGAGGTGATCCCGAACACGACCATCCACTCGGTCGTGACGGCGCCGCCGGGCACGCCGGGCGTCGCCGAGGGCGCCGAGTTCATCGTCGAGCTGTCGATCGACGGCATGCGCGCGACCTTCCTCAACGCCGGCCCGGTGTTCGTCCTCGACGAGGCCTTCTCGTTCGTCCTCGACTGTCAGGACCAGGCGGAGGTCGACCATTACTGGGAGACCCTGACCGCCGACGGCGGCCGACCGAGCCAGTGCGGCTGGCTCGTCGACAAGTTCGGCGTGTCGTGGCAGGTGGTGCCCGTGCAGCTGGACGACATCATGTCGCGACCCGACGCCGAGGGCGTCGCGCGCGCGATGGCGGCCATGCTCACGATGGGCAAGCTGGACGTCGCGGTCCTTGAAGCGGCCTACCGCGGGGAGTCGTCCCTGCAGTGAGGTTGGATGGTCCGGTGCTGACCATCGCGAGCGTCAACGTCAACGGGATCCGGGCCGCCTACAAGCGGGGGATGGGGACCTGGCTGGATGCGCGCAAGCCCGACGTGATCCTCCTGCAGGAGGTCCGGGCGTCCGACGAGATCCTGGCCGACCACCTGCCGCCGGGCGAGTGGCACCTGGCGCACGAGGCCAGCGAGACCAAGGGTCGGGCGGGGGTCGCCATCGCGAGCCGGCTGCCGATGACGGCGATCCGGATCGGGCTGAAGACCGGCGTGACCGGCGACTCCGGCCGCTGGGTCGAGGCGGACCTGGCCCTGCCGGCGCACGAGGGTGCACCGCCGCGCAGCATCACGGTCGTGTCGACGTACCTGCACTCGGGCACGGTCGGCACGCCGTCGATGGACGAGAAGTACGCGTTCCTCGACCACGTGACCGGGCGGCTGGCGGACATCGCCGAGCAGGGCGGGTACGCCGTCGTCGCCGGGGACGTGAACATCGCGCACCGCGAGGCGGACATCAGGAACTGGAAGGGCAACCTGAAGTCGGCGGGGTTCCTGCCGCGGGAGCGCGCCTACCTGGACCGGTGGTTCGACGACCTAGGCTGGCACGACCTCGGGCGCGAGCTCGGCGGCGAGGGTCCCGGGCCGTTCACGTGGTGGTCCTGGCGCGGGCAGGCGTTCGACAACGACGCCGGCTGGCGCATCGACTACCAGCTGGCCACGCCCGACCTCGCCGACGCCGCCGTGAGCGCGACGGTCGACCGGGCCGCCACCTACGCCGAGCGCTTCTCGGACCACGCCCCGGTGGTGGTCGTGTACGACCTCTGACGTCCGGTTCGTACCGCCATGTACGGTGTGTCAGGACAAGGGGCCGACGAACGGGGAGCTCGTGCAGAGGCTGGCGATGCGCCCGGGAGCCATGCTCCTCGTGCTGTTCCTCGCCGTCGCGGCCCTGGTCGCCGGTCAGGCGTCCGCAGCGCGGGCGGACTTCGCCACGCAGTGCGCGGCGCCGACGCGCACGCAGGATCCCACCGCCAGCGAGATCAGGGTCGACGCGGGGGAGGTCGTCCTCGTCGCGACGAGCTTCACGGGCGGCATCGACGCACTGCCCGCGGGCGGGACGCTGTGCGTCGGGCCGGGCGCGGCCCTGGTCGGCTTCTACATGAACAACGCTGCGGGGGCGATGGTCGTCGCCGCGGGCGGGTCGCTGGTGATGCCATCGGTCGTCGTGGCGGCGGGCTTCTCCCTCGACGTCGAGGGCACGGCGTCGTTCGCCGGCCTAGGTGTGAACGGGTCGTCGGACGTCCGTGTCGCCCCCGACGCCTCGATGACCATCGGGAGCGGGTTCAGCCCGTCGGCGGGCGCGTACGTCAACGAGGGGACGTTCGTCGTCGAGGGCGCCATGAACCTCAACTCCGGCGTCACGTTCGAGAACGCGGGGACGCTGACGGTGCACGGCGAGACGACCGTCAACAGCCTGCTGCGCAACTCGGGGTCGGTGGAGGTCGGGGGCGGCCTGACGATCAACGGCTCGGGTGCCTTGCAGAACTCGTGCGCCGTCACCGCCACGGGCTCCCTGATGAACAACGGCAGGACGTCGAGCAACGCCGGTCTCGTGCAGGTCGGCCAGAACTTCACCAACAACGGCATCTGGGAGCAGAGCTCGAGCGGCCTCACCACCGCGGTCGAGCTCGCGGACGACGGATCGGTCGGAGGATTCGGCGGGTACCAGTTCTCGGGCACGACCCGGGTCCAGGGCAGGTTCGTCGGCAGCTCGGCCGCCGACCCGATCCGTGTGCAGACGATGGCGCCGTCCGGCCAGATCTTCGACGTCGAGACCGGGACGATCGACAACGTCATGCGCACGTCGGTCGCGGTGCTCGCGGCCACCCCGATCTGCCTGGGCGCGCCCGCCCCGGACAACGCGGACGTCGAGGTGAGCAAGACCGGCCCGGCCACCGTGCTGGTGGGCGGCACGATCCAGTACTCCCTCCATGTGCACAACCTGGGTCCGTCGCCCGCGGCGGACGTGGTGGTCAGCGACACCCTCCCTGTCGGCTTCACGCTCGACCCGAAATCGACGACCGGCACCCTCGACGGCAACGTCCTGTCATGGTCGGTGGGCACCCTCGCGGCGGGGGAGGTCAGGGACCTGTCGTTCGCCGGGTCGGTCACCGTAGGGGCCGGCTCGACCCTGCTGAACGTGGCGAGCTCGACCTCCAGCACGATCGACACGGTGCCCGCGAACAACGACGGGTCGGCGGACGCGGCCCGGGTCTCGACGCAGGTAGTGGATCGCCCGCCGCCGGCAAACCGGCCGCCGGTGGCGGACGATCTCGTGCTGGACACGGTCACCGGGGACCTGCTCCCCGGGAGCGTCACAGCTTCGGACCCGGAGGGCGACAGCCAGCGGCTCACCTACGAGGCGATCGCGGGGCCGGCGGACGGCGTACTGGACCTCACAGCAGGCGGCGGGTTCGTGTACCACTCCGACCTCGACTTCGCCGGGATCGACGGCTTCGGGTTCCAGGTCTGCGACAACGCCGCACCCGTCCCGGCGTGTGACACCGGCACGGTCACGATCAACGTGTACCCGCGAGCGAACGATGACGTCGCGACGACGACGCAGGACACCCCGGTCGTCATCCCCGTGCTCTCCAACGACAGCGACGGCGCCCCGCTCGACGCCGCGCCCGTGTCCGCACCCTCCCGCGGCACGGTGGCCCTCGACCCCACGACCGGCGACGCGACCTACACACCGGCCGAGGGTTTCACCGGCACCGACACCTTCACGTATCGAATCTGCTCGCCGGCGACGACTCCGCCGCCGCTTCCGCTCTGCGACACGGCTCTCGTGACGGTCACCGTGGACCCGCCCAACGCCCCGCCGACCATCGAGCCGCTCACCCTGGTCACGACCACGGGGACGCCGGTGACGGGGACGCTGGTGGTCGCGGACCCGGACGCCGGCGACACCCTGGTGGTACTGCGCGGGATCCCGCCTCGGAGCGGGAACGCCAGCGTGCAGCTCGACGGCTCGACCACGTACGCGCCGCAGGACGGGTTTGCGGGCCGCGACTTCTACGGCGCGATCGTCTGCGACGACGGCGCGCCCCGGTTGTGCGCGACAGCCCGGGTCACCGTGGAGGTGTCCCCGGTCGCCGAGCCGGACACCGCGACGACGACCGAGGGAACTGGCGTCGACATCGACCTGTCCGGCAACGACCGCGGCGCCGTCGCCCCCCCGACCGTGACGAGCGGGCCGTCGCACGGGACCGTCACGATCGACGGCGGCACGGCCCACTACGTGCCGGAGGCCGGCTTCACCGGGACGGACACCTTCGAGTACACCATCTGCGCCGCGATCGCCGACGACCTGTGCGCCACGACGACGGTGACCGTGACGGTGACCGCGGGCTCGACACCCACGCCGACGCCCCTGCCGCCGACGCCCTTGCCTCCGACCCCGCTGCCACCGACGCCCGGCCCCCCGATCGACAACAGCGGCGTCCTGGCGACGACCGGAGCGAATTCGGCCCCGGTGGGGCTGCTCGGCCTCGCGCTCGTGCTGACCGGCGGCCTGCTCGTCCTCCTGCGCCGCCGCGGGGCGTAGTCCGACCGGAGCGGCTGCGACGCTCCCCATGGAGCACGCGCCACGGCTGCGCCCGTCGCTACCGTGGTCGGATGACGCCCGCGCCCGCCCCGTGGCCGGGTCCGCCGTGGGGCCGCGGGGGGTCCGGCTGGATCGCGGTCCCGGCCACACTGCTCGCGCTCTTCACCGTCCTCGGCTGCGCGGGTGCCAACGCCTGGCACCCGGCCGCCCGCGCGTTCGACGCCCTCGCCGTGCTGCTCCTGCTCGTCGCCCCGGCCTCGCTGGTCCTCGTGGTCCGGCGGGGTGCGTCCGCGGTCGTCGGCGCGACGCTCGCCGTCGTCGGGCCCGTCGCGTACCTCGCGCTCGGGTACGAGCCCGGACCCGCGCTGGTTCCCCTGGGCTTCGTCGTCGTGGCCCTCGGTGCGACGCGGCAACGGCTCCTGTCGCTCGCGGCGGGGGTCGCCGGTGCGCTCGCGGTCGTCCTGCTGGCGCTCTCCCCGGACGGACCGAGCCCGGTGTACACGACGCTGACTGTCACCGGGCTGGCGATCGCGATGCTGCTGGGCGAGGGTGCTCGCGGTCGTACCGAGCGCATGCAGGCGGTCCGAGCCGCCCGGGTCTCGCGCGAGGAGTCGGCGGTGGCCGCCGAACGGCTCCGCATCGCCCGCGAGCTGCACGACGTGCTCGCGCACTCGCTGTCGGGGATCACCGTGCAGGCCGGCGTCGGGTTGCACCTCATGGACCGCGAGCCCGAGGCGGCGCGCCGCGCGCTGGTCGAGATCCGCGAGGCGAGCCGCGACGCGCTCGACGAGGTCCGGGACGTGCTCGGGGTCCTGCGCGCCGACGGGGAGGCACCACGAACTCCCGCGGGCGGTCTCGGCGCACTCGTCGAGCGGGCGCGGGCCGACGGCCTGGTCATCGAGGACGTGGGCCTCGACGCAGCGGTTCCCGAGGAGACGGCGGCCGTGCTCCACCGTGTCCTTCAGGAGTCGCTCACCAATGTCCGCCGGCACGCGCCCGGTGCATCCGTGCAGGTCACCATGGTGGTGGGGGAGACGATCGTGCTCGAGGTGCAGGACGACGGGCCGCCGGTCGCCCCGCTGGTCGACGGCTACGGGCTGCGCGGGATGCGGGAGCGGGCCGCCGCGGTGGGTGGGTCGCTGACGGCCTCCTCGGGCCCGACCGGGTTCCACGTCCGCCTGGAGGTCCCGCGGTGATTCGGGTGCTCCTCGCCGACGACCAGGGCCTCGTCCGTGGCGGCTTCCGCGCGCTCATCGACGCCGAGCCCGACATGACCGTGGTGGGGGAGGCGGCGACCGGCGGCGACGCCGTCCGCCTCGCGCTCGAGCTGCTGCCCGACGTGGTGCTCATGGACATCCGGATGCCGGGGACCGACGGGCTCGTGGCGACGCGCCGGATCGTCGACGAACCGCGGGCGGCCGGCGTCCGCGTGGTCGTCGTGACCACGTTCGAGCTGGACGAGTACGTGGCGGAGGCGATCCGCGGCGGCGCGTCCGGCTTCCTGGTCAAGGACACCGAGCCGGCGGACCTGCTGCGGGCCGTGCGGGTGGTCGCCGCCGGTGACGCGCTCCTCTCACCGACCGTCACGCGGCGGCTGCTGGCGACGGTCGCGCGGGCGACGCGCGAGGCGCCGCCCTCGTCGGCACTCGGAGACCTCACGCCCCGGGAGCGGGAGGTCCTCGTGCTCGTCGCGGAGGGTCTGTCCAACGACGAGATCGGGCAGCGGCTCTTCCTCAGCCCGCTGACCGTCAAGACGCACGTGCTGCGTGCCGCGACGAAGCTGGGCGCGCGGGACCGGGCGCAGATGGTGGTGCTCGCCTACGAGTCGGGGCTGGTGCGCCCTGGATGGGCCGGCTGACTCCGATCGGAGCGACCAGGACGGTCCCGCTGGACGACGACTCTGAAGGGGTAGCGGGGCGAGGGTGGTGGTGCGGTCGACGGTCGGCCGCCGCGCATCGTCGGAGGTCGTCATGCTCACCACGCTCCTGTCCCACCCCGTCGGCTACGGCTGGGGGTGGGGCTGGGGACCCGGTCCCTGGTTCCTGCTGATCCCGCTGTTCTGGTTCGGCGTGATCGCCCTGTTCTTCACGTTCGGCGCCCGCCGCCGGCGCCGCTACTGGGAGGGCGAGGGCCCCCGCGGGACCGGTGGCGCGCGCAGCGTGCTCGCCGAGCGCTACGCCCGCGGGGAGATCGACGAGAGCGAGTACCGCGCCCGGCTCGAGGTCCTGCTCGCCGCGGACGCCCCGCGCGGCTGACCCACGCTTCCGCCGCGACCGGGGCCGAGCCGCTCAGGCGTCGGTCGCGGCGGTCGCGGGCTCGTCGGCGACCGGGGCTCCCGGCAGGTCGCGCATCCGCAGCAGCGGCGAGATGACGACGGGCAGGGCGGACACGGCCATGATCGCGACCGATACCCACAGCGTCGGCAGGACGCCGAGGTGGGTGCCGAGCCAGCCGCCCAGCAGCCCGCCGATCGGCATCGTGCCCCACACGATGAACCGCACGGACGCGTTCATCCGCCCGAGCAGCGGCGGCGGGCACACCCGCTGGCGGAAGCTGACCTGCCCCACGTTGTAGACGATGACGGCGAAGCCGAACAGCGCACCGCCGGCGATGAGCAGCGCCGCGGCCGGGAACGTGCCGGTGGAGGCGAGCGGCGTCAGCGCAAACGCGGGGGCCATGACCAGCGCGGACAGCGGGATGATGCGTCCCTCGCCCACCCACTGGGCGAGCCGGCCCGCGGCGAGCGCGCCGAGCAGGGCGCCGATCGACCCGGCCGACAGGATCGCGCCGTACGCCGCGGTGCCCAGGCCGAGGGTCCGCAGCACGTAGATCACGGTCACGGCGCCGGCGATCGCGCCCGCGAAGTTCCCCAGCGACGTGCACGCGACGATGCGGCGCAGGTACGGCTCGTGGACGACGAACTGCAGACCCTCCGCGATCTCGACCTTGAGCGGGCGGCGCGTGTCGGGGTGCGGCGGGGTCTCCTGGTGCCGGATGCGGCCGACCGCGAAGGCCGACGCGAGGTACGTGACGACGGTGACGGCGATGAGCGCGGGTGCGGTGATCACCCGTAGGGCGAGGCCGCCGATCGCGGGGGCGGCGACCTGCGCGACCGACGCCGTGGCCTGCAGCTTCGAGTTGCCCTCGACCAGGTGGTCGAGCCCGACCAGGCCTGGGATGTAGCTCTGGTGGGAGACGTCGAAGAAGACGGTCGCGACGCTGATGACGAGGCCGGCGACGATGAGCAGAGGGATCGAGGCGTGCCCGGTGACGGCGGTCGCGACGACGACCGCGAGCACGGTGGCCCGCACGAGGTCCGCCACAATGAGCACGCGCCGCTTGCGCATCCGGTCCACCCACGCCCCGGCCGGCAGCCCGATCACCAAGAACGCCGCGTACTCGGCCGCGTTGAGCACACCCATCTGCCACTCGGTGGCGGCGAGCTGCTGGACGGCGAAGATGGGGAGCGCGAGCGCGGTCAGCTGGGCGCCCAGCTGGCCGAGGGCGTCGCCGGTCCACAGCCGGCGGAAGTCCGGGTGGTGGATCAGCGATCGGGTGGGTGTCTCGGTGCTCACGGCGACCAGCATCGACAACTGATTGGGAAAAGTCAATCACTCGTGGGAACATCGACACATGACGGAGAGCGCGCCCGTGGACAGCACCTCTGAGATCGACGCCGACGCCCGCGCCCTGGCGAGCACCGTGCGCATGCGGATCCTGCGGCTCTGCCTCGACGAGGCGCTGACCAACCGGGAGATCGCCGACCGGCTGGAGCGCAACCCCGCCACCGTGCTGCACCACGTCCGCACCCTGGTCGATCGCGGCTTCCTGGCGGCCCAGCCGGTCCGGCGCGGTGCCCGCGGGTCCCGCGAGGTGCCGTACAAGTCCACGGGGAAATCGTGGCGGACGCCGGGCGGACCCGGGATGAGCCAGATCCTCATCGACACCTTCCTCGAGGAGGTCGCGCTGGTCGACCCCGCGACGGTGCTGACCTCGCGACTCGGCCTGCGCCTGGACGCGGCCGGCTTCGAGGAGCTGGTGGCCCGGGTGAACGACGTGTTCCAGGACTTCGCCGCCCGCACGCCGGACCCCACCGGCACGCCCTACTCGGTCTTCTGGGCCCTGCACGAGGACGTCACCCGCCGCGCGTCCGCATGACGAACGCCGGGCTCCCGCCCCTCCGCGGTCGCCCGGCGCTCGTCATCCCCTGCGCGGTGCTGTACGCCCATGACGCTAGAGAGCGTGGTCGCTCGACACATCCGCCTCAGGTAGCACAACCATTCCGGCGTCTCATACGTCAGGACCGACGTCGACCTCGTGCCGAACCCGCAGCCCTGCTCAGCTCGCCGCGGCGGCCGCCGTCGCGACGAGGAACGCCGGGGAGCGCAGGCCGGCGTCGGCGAACGCGTCCGCCACGGCCTGCGCCACGCGGTCCACCTCGCCCGCGTCGACCAGGGCGATCGCCGACCCCCCGAACCCGCCGCCGGTCATCCGGGCACCGACGGCACCGGCCGCGCGGGCGGACTCGACGACGAGGTCGAGCTCGAGGCACGACACCTCGTAGTCGTCGCGCAGCGAGGCGTGCGACTGGTTCATGAGGGTCCCGACCGGCGAGCCGATCTCGCCGGCGTCGAGCAGCGCGACGAACCAGGTCACGCGGTCGATCTCGTTGACGACGTGCCGGACGCGGCGCACCTCGACCTCGTCGTCGAGCTTGTCCAGCGCCCACTCCAGACCGCGGGGGTCGTCGGAGATCTCGCGCAGCGTGCCGACGCCGAGGCGCGCGGCCGCTGCCTCGCACGACGCGCGGCGGGCTGCGTACTGCCCGTCGACGTGCGAGTGCTCAGCCCGGGTGTCGACGACCAGCAGCGCCAGGTCGTGCGCGGCCAGGTCGAACGGCACGTGCCGGACCGAGCCGTCGAGGCAGTCCAGCAGGAGGGCGTTGCCGGCCTTCGTGCGCAGCGCGGCCGCCTGGTCCATGCCCCCGGTCGGCGCGCCGGCGATCTCGTTCTCCGCGCGCACGCAGAGCGTCGCGAGCGTCGCTCGGCCCTCGTCGGAACCCGCAAGGCCCAGTGCGAAGACCGCGTCGAGTGCGACCGCGACCGACGCCTCGAGCGCCGCCGACGACGACAGCCCTGCACCGTACGGCACGCACGAGTCGATCGCCACGTCGAAGCCGCCCACCGCGTACCCGGCCTGGTGCATGGCCCACGCGACGCCGACGACGTACCCCGCCCAGCTGTCGACAGTGCCGGGCCCGACGTCGGCCAGGTCGATCGTCCGCATGCCGTCCGGCTCCTGGGCGGACACGAGCCGCACGGTGTCGTCGTCGCGACGCCGCACCGCCGCGTAGGTGCGGTGGGGGAGCGCGATGGGCAGGCAGAGGCCGCCGTTGTAGTCGGTGTGCTCGCCGATGAGGTTGACCCGGCCGGGCGCCGACCACGTGCCGTCCGGCGACTCGTCGAACCGGGCCTCGAACAGCGAGCGGGCACGGTCGGTCCCCTCGGCGGGAGTCCAAGCCTCGAGCCACTCGGGGGTCATGCCAGCTCCTTCAGTCGGGTCGCGATGCGTTCGGGGGTGGTGTCGCTGATCCAGGCGCCCATGCCGGACTCGACACCGGCGAGGTACTTGAGCTTGCCCGGCGCTCGGAGCACCGAGAATAGCTGCAGGTGCAGCCGGGAGTCCTCACGGCCCTCGCGCACGGGCGCCTGGTGCCAGCCGGAGATGTACGGCAGCGGGATGGCCTCGCCGTCGGGGCCGACGAAGAACCGGTCCAGCCGTTGCAGGAGCGTCAGGTACGTCGTCGCGAGGTCCTCGCGCTCGGCGTCGGTCAGCGCCGGCAGGTCGGGGACGTCGCGACGGGGCGCCAGGTGCACCTCGACGGGCCAGCGCGCCGCGAACGGCACGTACGCCACCCAGTGCTCGGACTCCAGCACGATCCGCTCGCCGTGGGCCAGCTCGGCGTCGAGCACGTCGCGGCCGAGCAGCCGGCCGGTCCGTTCCCGGTGGGCCCTCGCCTCGGCGAGCATCGCCGTGGTCTTCGGCGTCAGGTACGGGAACGCGTAGATCTGGCCGTGCGGGTGGTGCAGCGTGACCCCGATCTCCTTGCCGCGGTTCTCGAAGACGAACACCTGCTCGATGCCCGGCAGCGCGTTCAGGGCCTCGGTGCGCTGTGCCCACGCCTCGACGATCGTGCGCATGCGGCGCGGCGTGACGGTGCTCAGCGACGCCGTGGAGTCGGACGAGAAGCAGATGACCTCGCAGCGCCCGGCGGCCGGGCGGACGGTCCAGAGCGGCTCGCCGTCCCGCTGCACCGGCGCGTCGGGGATGCCCGGGACGGCCAGGAGCGAGGGGAACCGGTTCTCGAACACCACGACGTCGTAGTCCTGCGCCGGGATCTCGCCGTCCTGGTAGACCGCACCCGGCTTGGCCGGGGCCAACGGGTTGGCGTCGGCAGGCGGCAGGAACGTGCGGTTCATCCGGTGCGCGGCCATCGGGATCCAGTCACCGGTGAGCGGGTCGCGGCGCAGCTCCGGACCGGTCACCGGCTGCGGGACGCCGTCGGCGTCGGGCACTGGGGCGAACCGGTCCACCAGCGGGCGGGCGTCGTGCAGCTCTCTCGTCGCGGTGCCCGAGACGTAGGGCTCCGAGTCGTCGAAGTAGAGCAGCTCCCGACCGTCGGCGAGCGTGGTCGTGGTCAGGCGGACGTTCACGTGGTGGCTCCCGTGGTGGCGACCGTGACCAGGGTGGTCGCGGTCAGGTGGGGTCGGGCGTCGGCGGGCAGGGCGTCGCCGGTGAGGAGCGTGTCGACGTCGTCGAGGGGGGCGATGCGGGCCAGGCCGACGACTCCCCACTTGGTGTGGTCGGCGAGCACGGTGGTCGCCGCGGCGCACGCCATGAGCGCGCGGTCGGTGGCGGCCTCGGCGAGGTTGGGCGTGGTGAGGCCGGTCGCGTCGAGCCCGTGCACGCCGAGGTAGGTGCGGTCCACGCGCAGGCTCGCCAGGGTGGCGTCGGCGACGGGGCCGACGAGCGCGTCGGACGGCGTCCTGACCCCGCCCGTGAGGATGACCTCGACGCCGGGTGCGCCGTGCAGGACGTCGGCGATCCGCAGGCCGTTGGTCACGACGGTGAGGGGGCCGATGCCGGCGCCGGCGAGCAGCTCGGCGAGCAGGTAGGTCGTCGTGCCGGCGGACAGCGCGACCGACTGACCGGGCTCGATCGTGGCCAGCGCCGCCCGGGCGATCGCGGCCTTCTCCGGTCCGGCCCACGAGCGCTTGGCCTCGAAGCCGGGCTCGTCGGTGGGCCTGCCCGGCGCGTCCGGGGCCACCGCTCCGCCGTGCACGCGCCGGACCAGTCCGGCACGCGCCAGCTCCGCGATGTCGCGCCGCACCGTCATGTCCGAGACGTCGAGGCTCTCGACCAGGTCCGCGACGCGGGCGGCCCCGTTGGAGCGCACGGCTGCCAGGATCCGGTCCTGACGCTGGGAGGCGAGCACCTGAACATCTTCGCACGAAACCAAACAAACCCCAACACAGGGGCTCGTCTTGCACATCGCGGCGGATGTCCTCCAAGGTCAGACCTGGGTCGTCGGTGACCCGCGAAGGAGATGACATGTCCCGCGTCCGCGTGCACAACTTCTCGGTCTCCCTCGACGGCTTCGGCGCCGGGGAGGGTCAGCAGCTCGACGCTCCGTTCGGACATGCGGGGACACGGCTCCTGGAGTGGGCCTTCGAGACGCGCACCTTCCGCGAGATGGGCATCCACGGGGAGACGGAGGGATCCCTCGGCGTCGACGAGGCGTTCGCCAGCGGGTGGGGGCCCGGCATCGGCGTGGAGATCATGGGGCGCAACAAGTTCGGCCCCCAGCGCGGTCCGTGGGAGGACGAGGAGTGGAAGGGATGGTGGGGCGGGAACCCCGTCTTCCACACCCCCGTCGTCGTCCTGACGCACCATCCCCGGCCGGCGCTCGAGATGGACGGCGGGACGACCTTCCACTTCGTCGATGCCGACCCCGTCGCCGCGCTCGAGCAGGCTCGCGCCCTGGCCGGCGACCTCGACGTCCGGATCGGTGGCGGTGTCAGCACGGTCCGGCAGTTCCTCGAGGCCGATCTGATCGACCACCTGCACGTCGTCCTCGTGCCGATCGTCCTGGGCAGGGGCGAACGGCTCTGGGACGGGCTCGAAGGACTCGAGGACCGCTTCGACATCGAAGCGACCCCGTCGCCCTCCGGCGTCGTTCACCTGGTCCTGAGCCGCCGCGCGGCGAGATAGCCGGTCAGCGACCTGCAGGCGTCAGGCCCAGTGAGCGGCCGGCGAGACCGCGGCGGCGGGACACCAGGGAGCGCGCGACCTCGCGCAGGGCGTGCGCGGCGGGGGAGTCCGGGTCGCTGAGCACCACCGGGGTGCCGTCGTCGCCGGCCTCGCGCAGCCGCACGTCGAGGGGGATCTGCCCGAGCAGCGGCACGTCGGAACCGGTGAGGCGCGTGAGGTTCTCGGCGACCCGGGAGCCGCCGCCGGACCCGAACAGCTCGAGCCGCGACCCGCCGGGCTGCTCCAGCCAGGACATGTTCTCCACGACGCCGACCACGTGCTGCCGCGTCTGCACGGCGACGGACCCGGCGCGCTCGGCCACCTCGGCCGCGGCGACCTGCGGGGTGGTCACGACCACGATCTCCGACGAAGGCAGCAGCTGCGCCACCGAGATCGCGATGTCGCCGGTGCCGGGCGGCAGGTCGAGGAGCAGCACGTCCAGGTCGCCCCAGAACACGTCCGCGAGGAACTGCTGCAGGGCCCGGTGCAGCATCGGCCCCCGCCACACGACGGGCTGGCCGGGCGGCACGAACATTCCGATCGAGACCACGAGGACCCCGAACGCCTCGGGCGGCAGCAGCATGTCGTCCACGCGGGTCGGCTGTCGCGTGACGCCGAGCATCCGGGGGATCGAGAAGCCGTAGATGTCCGCGTCCACGATGCCGACCTTGAGACCGTCGGCTGCCATGGCGACGGCGAGGTTGGCGGTCACGGAGGACTTGCCGACCCCGCCCTTGCCGGACGCGATCGCGAACACCTTGGTCAGCGACTGCGGCTGTGCGAACGGGATCACCGGCTCGGCGGACGTGCCGCGCAGCAGCGTCTTGAGCTCGTTCCGCTGCTCGGCCGACATGACCCCGAACACCACGGACGCCTCGGAGACCCCGTCGACGGCGACGGCCGCGGCGCTGACGTCGCGGGTGAGCGTGTCCTTGAGCGGGCAGCCCGGTGTGGTCAGGTCGATGCCGACGGTGGCGCGCGAGCCGACGACCTCGATCGACCGGACCATGCCGAGCTCGGTGATCGGGCGCTTGATCTCGGGGTCGAGCACGTGCGAGAGAGCCTCGCGGATGGCGTCGGTCAGCGGGTCGAGGGGCTCCGGCATGGGGCCCATCGTAGGTCGCGCTCGGGGTCAGCCCCGCGCGGCCTTGTCCGACGGCCCGCGCGGCTGGCGCTTCTTCTCGCCGCGGTCGGCCTTCTTGTCCGAGCGCTCGCGGTCGCGGTCGTCGTTGCCCTCCCGCTCCGCGACGAGATCCTCGAGCATGTTGCGCAGCTCGGACCGGACGAAGTCGCGGGTGGCCACCTCGGACAGCGCGATGCGCAGCGCGGCCATCTCGCGGGCGAGGAACTCGGTGTCCGCGAGGTTCCGCTCCGACCGCTGCCGGTCCTGCTCGGCCTGCACGCGGTCGCGGTCGGTCTGGCGGTTCTGCGCGAGCAGGATGAGGGGCGCGGCGTAGGACGCCTGCAGCGACAGCACCAGCGTCAGGGCGGTGAACCCGTTGGCAGCCTGGTCGAAGCGCAGGTCTTCCGGGGCGTACACGTTCCAGGCGATCCAGAGCAGGCAGAACAGCGTCAGGTAGATGATGAAGCGCGGGGTGCCCAGGAACCGGGCGATGCTCTCCGAGATCTTGCCCGAGGCGTCCTCGTCGAGCTGCGGCCGGCGGATGAACCGTCGCCGCGACTCCAGCGGGGTGTCGAGGCGGTCAGCCACGGCTCACCCCCGGACGTGGTGTGCCGCCGAGCACGCTCGTGTCGGAGTAGTTGCCCTCGTCGTCGGTCTCGCGCCAGTCCTCGGGCAGCAGGTGGTCGAGCACGTCGTCCACCGAGACCACGCCCAGCAGGCGCTTCTCGCTGTCCACGACGGGCAGCGCGAGCAGGTTGTAGGTGGCCAGGTTGCGGGTCACGGACAGCAGCGGGGCGTCGACGGGGATGGACTCGATGTCCGTGTCGACGATCGAGCCGATCGCCTCGTGCGGGGGCTCGCGCAGCAGCCGCTGCAGGTGCACGACGCCGATGAAGCGGCCGGTCGGCGTCTCCAGGGGCGGGCGCGCGACGAACACCATCGACGCGAGCGCGGGCGTGAGGTCCTGGCGGCGCACGTGCGCGAGCGCCGCGGCGATGGGGGTCTCCGGTCCGAGGATCACGGGCTCGGTCGTCATCAGACCGCCGGCGGTGTTGTCCTCGTACGCCAGCAGGCGTCGGACGTCCTTGGCCTCCTCGGGCTCCATGAGCTCGAGCAGCTCGGCCTGCTGGTCGTCCGGCAGCTCGCCCAGCAGGTCGGCGGCGTCGTCGGGCTGCATGGCCTCGAGGACGTCGGCGGCGCGCGTGCGGGCCAGACCCTGCAGGATGCCGACCTGGTCGTCCTCGGGCAGCTCCTCGAGCACGTCGGCCAGGCGTTCGTTGTCCAGCGCGCTGGCCACCTCGAGCCGGCGCGTGAGCCCGAGGTCGTGCAGGACGTCGGCGAGGTCGGCCGGCTTGAGGTCCTCGTACTGCGCGAGCATCAGCTCGGCGCCTTGTGCGGCCGACGCCTGACCGAGTCCCGTGATCTCGTCGACGGACACCAGCAGCGTCTCGCCGCGCCGGCGCAGGATGCCCCGCCCGGCCGCGGGCAGCCGGCGCACGAAGACCTTCGAGATCACCCAGTCGCCGTTGCGCTGCAGCTCGATGGCGACGTCCTCGATGACCGCGGACCCGGAGCCGTCGACGAACTCCACGGTGCGGTCCAGCAGCTCGCCGACGGCGACGGTCTCGAACGCGCGCTGCTCGAACCGGCGCATGTTCACCAGGCCGGTCGAGATGACCTGCCCGGAGTCGATGGAGGTCACCCGCGTGAGCGGGAGGAACACCCGCCGGCGGGCCGCCACCTCGACGACGAGCCCGACGGCCCGGGGCAGCCCTTTGGGACGCACCAGCACGACGACGTCGCGCACTCGTCCCACCTGGTCACCGAGGGGGTCGAACACGTTGGTCCCGGCAAGGCGCGCGACGAACACCCTGGTCCCGACGCTGCTCACGTCGGTCAGCCTAGACCGGGCCCCGCTCGACGGCCGCCGCCCCGCCGGTTGTTCGGCTGAGCGTCACCTGCCGGCCGCCCGACCCTGGCGATCCTCCCGCCGCTGGGAGAGGATCGCGGCATGTCGTTCTCCGGCAATGCCCGCCCGCCGCGCACGCCCACGCCACCCCAGGGCGAGACCGTCGCCGCCTACGCCACGTACCTCGAGGCGCAGAAGGCCGTCGACCACCTGGCCGACAAGGCCTTCGCGGTGCAGATGGTGACGATCGTCGGCACCGACCTGCGGATGGTCGAACGAGTCACCGGGCGGCTGTCCTACCCCCGGGCGGCACTCGGCGGGTTCCTGTCGGGGGCCTGGTTCGGCCTCTTCGTCGGCCTGCTGCTCAGCCTGTTCTCCGCGCCGGAGGCACAGAGCCCGCTCGTGCCCGCGATCTTCATCGGTGGCGCGTTCGGCCTGCTGTTCTCCGTGATCACGTACTCGTTCTCGCGCGGGCGGCGGGACTTCACCTCGACCAGCCAGATCGTCGCGTCGTCCTACGCCGTGCTGTGCCTGGCCGAGCAGGCGAACAAGGCGCGCGAGCTGCTGCGCGAGATCGGCGGCGTGCAGTCCGGCTGGCCCGCGCGGCCACCCGCACCGCTCACCACCACAAGTCCCTCGGATCCGTCGGCAACGTACCCGCCGGGTGCGGGGTCCCAGCCGTGGGGCTCCCCGACCGTCCCTCCGGTCGGGCCGCCCGCACCACCTGCTCCGCCGAGCGGACCGCCTGCCGACCGGCTCGGGCCGCCTGTGCCGCCGAGCGGGCCGCCGACCGCGCCCTGAGCCGCTCGGCCCGGCGCTCGCGACGCGTCGGTGCCGGCTCGACCTGCGGTGCGCCGGGCAGTGCGCTGTGCACCTCGGCGAGCGTCGCGGCCCTCGAGAACAACAGTGCGAGGTTCGGATCCATGTCTGCCTCCTGTGTCGGTGATGTCCCTCCTCGCAGGAGTGACGCCGACAGGCAGACCAGATCGACACGTCAGCCGTCGAGCAGTCCCGCCATCCACGCCTCGATGGCGTCGACCTCGCGCGGCAGCGCCGCCGACAGGTTCTCGTTGCCGTCGGCGGTGACCAGGACGTCGTCCTCGATCCGCACGCCGATGCCGCGGTACTCCTCGGGGACCAGCAGGTCGTCCGACTTGAAGTACAGGCCCGGCTCGATGGTGAACACCATGCCCGGCTCCAGCACCCCGTCGATGTACAGCTCGGCGCGCGCCACCGCGCAGTCGTGCACGTCGAGGCCCAGGTGGTGGCTGGTGCCGTGCACCATCCAGCGGCGGTGGTGCTGGTTCTCGGGCAGCAGCGCCTCCTGCGCGCTCACCGGCAGCAGCCCCCACTCGGCCAGGCGCTCGGCGATGACCTTCATGGCGGCGTCGTGCACGTCCCGGAACCGGGCGCCCGGCACGGCGGCCGCGAAGCCCGCGTCGGCGGCGTCGAGCACCGCCTGGTACACGCGGCGCTGCACCTCGGTGAACGTGCCGTCCACGGGCAGGGTGCGCGTGACGTCGGCCGTGTAGAGGGAGTCGACCTCGACGCCCGCGTCGATCAGCACGAGCTCGCCCGCCCGCACCTGGCCGTCGTTGTCGGTCCAGTGCAGCGTGGTCGCGTGCTCGCCCGACGCGGCGATGGTCTCGTAGCCGACCGCGTTGCCCTCCTGGCGCGCGTGCCCGACGAACGTCCCCTCGATCACGCGCTCGCCGCGCTGGTGCGCGATGGCCTGCGGCAGGGCGCGGACGATCTTCTCGAAGCCGTCGATCGTGGTGTCGACGGCGAGGCGCATCTGCTCGATCTCGTACGCGTCCTTGACCAGCCGCAGCTCGCTCAGCGCCTCGGCCAGCCGCTCGTCGCGCTCGCCCGCGGCCTCGGTCGCGCGGATCTCCTCGACCAGGTCGTCGATGGCCTTGTCGACGTCGGCCACCAGGCGCACCTGCACGCCGTCCTCACCGACGTCCTTGGCTACCCCGTCGCGCAGGTCGTCGACGTGCGCCGTCGCGATGCCCGTGAGCGCCTCAAGGTCCTCGAGGGTCGGGCGCGCGCCCACCCAGAACTCGCCGTACCGGGAGTCCGAGAAGAACTCGACCGTGTCGCGGCCGGCCAGCGGGCGGATGTAGAGGACGGCCTTGTGACCGCTGCCGTCGTCGCCCGTGCCGTCCGCGACCGGGTGCAGCACGAGCACCGCGTCGGGCTCCTGCTCGACGCCCAGGCCGGTGAGGTGCGCGAACGCGGAGTGCGGGCGGAAGCGGTAGTCCGTGTCGTTGGAGCGGACGCGGAACGTGCCCGCCGGGATCACCAGGCGGTCGCCGGGGAACCGCGCGGACAGCGCCGAGCGGCGGGCGGCGGTGTGGTCGGCCGCCGGGCTGCGCTCGAGGGTGGACGACGGGCGCGCGCCCCAGCCGGACGTGATCCACCGGACGAACTCCGGGGATCCCGGTCGCTGCGACCTGTTGCTCCCGCGGTCGGCGAGCGGCTGGGCGGGGGCGGCTTCGGGCGTCTGGTCCTCACTCATGGCGTCATCCTCCCATCGACGCCCACTACCGTGAGGCCGTGCGCATCGACCTCCACACCCACTCGACGGCGTCGGACGGGACCGAGGCACCCGCGCAGGTGGTGGCGGCCGCGGCGGCCGCCGGGCTCGACGTCGTCGCCCTGACCGACCACGACACGACGGCGGGGTGGGCGCAGGCAACGGCCGCTGCGACGCAGCACGGCATCGCGCTGGTGCGCGGGACCGAGGTCTCCGCCCGAGCGGACGGCATCAGCATCCACCTGCTGTCCTACCTGCAGGATCCGACGCACCCCGCGCTCACGGACGAGCTCGACCGCACGCGCGACGCCCGCCTGAACCGCGCGCGGCAGATCGTCGAGCTCCTGGCGGTCGACGTGCCGATCACCTGGGAGGACGTCCTCGCGCAGTCCCGCGACGCGGTCGTCGTCGGCCGCCCGCACATCGCCGACGCCCTGGTCGCGCGCGGCGTCGTGCCCGACCGCGACACCGCGTTCTCGCACCTGCTGGCGTCGAACGGTCCGTACCACGTGCCCCACTACGCCCCCGACGGTCCCGACGCCGTGCGCGCGATCCGGGCCGCCGGCGGCGTCCCCGTCTTCGCGCACCCGGGCGCCGACGCCCGCGGTCACATCGTGCCGGACCGCGTCTTCGACCGCCTCGCCGCGGCAGGTCTGGCCGGCATCGAGGTGCAGCACCGCGACCACTCGCCCGCCCAGCGCACCCGGCTCACCGCGATCGCGGAGCGCCTGGGGCTGCTGGTCACGGGCTCGAGCGACTACCACGGCGAGGGCAAGGCCAACCGGCTGGGCGAGAACCTCACCGCGCCCGAGGTGCTCGCGGCGATCGAGGACCAGGGGACGACGACGGTGGTGCGGCCGTGAGCAACGTGTTCGACGCGTACCTGTTCGCGTCCGTCTTCATCACGCTGTTCGTGATCATGGACCCACCCGGCGTGGTGCCCATCTTCCTCGGGCTCACGGGCGCGATGACCCGTCACCAGCGCAACCGGGCCGCGCGCCAGGCCATCCTCGTGGCGCTCGGCGTCATCGTGGCGTTCGCCCTGTTCGGGCAGTCGCTGCTCAACTACATGCACATCACCCTGCCCGCGCTGCAGGCGTCGGGCGGCCTTCTCCTGCTGCTCATCGCGATGGAGCTGCTCACCGGCAAGATGGAGGAGCCTCAGCCGTCCGGGAACGGCAAGGTCAACGTCGCCCTGGTGCCGCTGGGCACGCCGCTGCTGGCCGGCCCCGGCGCCATCGTCGCCACCATGGTGTTCGTCCAGCAGTCCGACAAGACCGTCGCCGACTGGGTGGCCATCGCGCTCGGCGTCGTCGCGGTGCACCTCGCGCTCTACCTGGCGATGCGGTTCGCCAACGTCATCCACCGCATCCTCGGCGACTCCGGCACCATCCTGGTCACGCGGATCGCGGGGCTCCTGCTCGCCGCGATCGCCGTCCAGCTCGTCGCCGACGCGGTGGAGGCGTTCATCAAGGCTGCGTAGACGACGAACGGGGCGCGGGCTCGAGCCCGCACCCCGTTCGGTGTGTCTGGGTCAGCCCTCGGTGGCCGACGCCTGCGCCGCGCCGCCCTCGGACGCCTCGCCGCTGCGCGTGCGACGACGGTTGCGGCTGCGGCGGCTGGTGCCGGTTCCCGCGCCCTCGGTGCCCTGCTCGACGGTCGCGCCGCCCTCCGGGGACGGGTTCGCGTTCTCGACCCCACCCTCGCCGCGACCGCGACCGCGGCCGCCGCGACGACGACGGCTGCCGCCCTCGCGGGCCTCGCCCGACTCGTCGGCGGGACGCTCGGTCTGCGGGCCGGAGCTGCGCGGCGCCGAGCTGGTGCGGGCGTCGCCCCGACGCGAGTCACCGGAGCGGTTGCCACGGATCGCGTCGGAGTGCGAGCCGCCGGCGGGGCGGCCCCCACCGCGCTTGCCGGTCTCGCCCAGGTCCTCGAGCTTCTCGGCGCCCAGGCCCTCGCGGGTCTGCTGCGCCTTGGGCAGGCGGCCCTTGGTGCCGGCCGGGATGTCCAGGTCCTCGTACACGTGCGGGGAGCTGGAGTAGGACTCGATCGGCGCCGGGATGCCCAGGCCGAGCGCCTTGTCGATGAGACCCCAGCGCGGGATGTCGTCCCAGTCGACGAACGTGACGGCGGTGMCCTTGGCGCCCGCGCGGCCGGTGCGGCCGGTGCGGTGCAGGTAGGTCTTCTCGTCCTCGGGGCACTGGTAGTTGATGACGTGCGTGACGGCCTCGACGTCGATGCCGCGCGCGGCGACGTCGGTGGCGACGAGGACGTCGACCTTGCCGTGCCGGAACGCGCGCAGGGCCTGCTCGCGGGCGCCCTGGCCCAGGTCGCCGTGCAGCGCGCCGGCCGCGAAGCCGCGCTCGACCAGGTCGTCGGCCACCTTGGCGGCGGTGCGCTTGGTGCKGGCGAAGACGATGGTCAGGCCGCGGTCGCGCGCCTGGAGGATGCGGGCGAGCATCTCGACCTTGTCCAGGGCGTGCGCGCGGTAGACGACCTGCTTGATGTTCTTGACGGTCTGGCCGTCGTCGTCCGGGTCCGCGGCGCGGATGTGCGTCGGCTGCGTCATGTAGCGGCGCGCCATCGCGACGACGGCGCCCGGCATCGTGGCCGAGAACAGCATCGTGTGGCGGCTCGCCGGGGTGGCGGCCAGCAGCGTCTCGACGTCGGGCAGGAAGCCCAGGTCGAGCATCTCGTCGGCCTCGTCGAGCACGACCGCCTTCACGTGCGAGAGGTCGAGGTGCTTCTGCTTGAGCAGGTCGATCATGCGGCCGGGCGTGCCGACGACCACGTCGACGCCGCTGTTCAGCGCGGCGATCTGCGGCTCGTAGGCGCGGCCGCCGTAGACCTGCAGCACGCGCACGGACCGGCGGGAGCTCGCCGTGGCGAGGTCGCCGGCCACCTGCACCGCGAGCTCGCGGGTGGGGACGACGACGAGCGCCTGCGGCTTGCCGGGGTGGGCGAGCTGCTCGTAGCCCTCCTCGCCGGGCGCCACGACGCGGTGCAGCAGCGGGACGCCGAAGCCGAGGGTCTTGCCGGTGCCGGTCTTGGCCTGACCGATGATGTCGTGGCCCGACAGCGCGACCGGCAGGGTCATCGCCTGGATGGGGAACGGGTGCGTGATGCCGGCGTCGGCCAGCGCCTGGACGATCTCGGGGCGGACGTCGAAGTCCGCGAACGAGGCCTCCACCGCCTGCACGGAGGACCAGGTGTTCTTCAGGGGACGGGTCATGGGCTCGGCCAGAGCAGAGACCTGCTCCGGCGTCTCGTCGGTGGTGGTCACGAGGACTCTTCACTGCGAAGGGTGGTGGGCCGCGCGCTGCCGGGGCCGACGGGTGTCGGAGCGTCCCGGGCGACAGCGGAGATCACCACGCGGGTTGGCCGGCAGCCGATCGTGCAAGTCGACTCGCGCGCGTCTTCCGGACGGGTCCGGGGCTGCGCGAGAAAAGGGGTGATCGTCGAACGAGAAGGAGAACCGAGACGACCGGGCAACCGAATTACCTGCACAGTCTATCCGACCGCTCCCGCAGGCCGGTCGCTGCCCCGCCGGGGCTACGATCCTCGGATGACGACGACGCACGCACGGACCGGTGTCGAGGCCATTCCCGCCGTCGGCACGCTCGAGCACGACGACGCCGTCGAGCTCCTCGGCCTGGTCGCGCAGCTCGAGCACGTCGCGTTCGCCCGCCTCGCCGCGGACGCGTCGCTCGCCCCGACCATCGAGCAGAGCCTGGAGCTGAGCCGCTTCGCCGCCGCCGCGGTCGAGCGGCGCGACCGCGTCCTGGCCCGCATCACGGCGATCGGCGGCGACCCGGTGTCCGCGGTGCGCCAGTACCACGACGTGCTCGACGACTTCGACGCCCGCACGCAGCCCAGCTCGTGGTGGGAGCGCCTGCTCAAGGCCTACGTCGGCTACGGCGTGGCCGACGACTTCTGCCGGCTGGCCGCGGAGGGTCTCGACGAGGGCTCGCGCGCGGTCGTGCTGGAGGTCCTCGACGACGCCTCGCACGCCGAGCTCGCCGTGGCGGAGCTGGACGCTGCGGGATCCGCCGACGGCGTGCTGACCGCGCGGCTCGCGCTGTGGGGCCGGCGCCTCGTCGGGGAGGCCCTCGGGGTGGTCCAGCGGCTGCTCGTGCAGCGGCCGGCCCTCGTGCGGCTGGTCGCCCAGGGCTCCGCCGGCACCGCGGACGCCGCGCCGCCGAACCCCCCGACCAAGCTCTTCGGCGAGCTCACCGCGCAGCACACGCGCCGGATGGGCCGGTTGGGCCTCACCGCCTGAGCACGACAGAGCCCCGCACGGAAGTTCCGTGCGGGGCTCTCTGCTGCGTCGTCAGATGTTGCCGAAGCCGACGCGACCCTTCGACTCGGAGCCGATCTCGACGTAGCCGAGGCTCGCCGTCGGCACGATGACCCGGCGGCCACGCACGTCCACCAGCTCCAGGGCCGGCCGGCCGCTCAGGGCGGCTGCCACGGCGGCGGCGACCTCGTCCGGCGTCTGGTCGGACTCCAGGTTGATCTCCCGAGGCAGGTTCTGCACGCCGATGGTGATCTCCACCGTCATCTCCTTCACGTCCTTACTCCACGCTGTGGTTCTCGGGGTCCTCCCGCGCCTCGATCAGCCCGGTGGGCCGTGGCACGTCGTCCGATCCTAGGCGTCCTCGTACTCGAAGTCGGGCCGGATCAGCGCGGACACCCCGCCCCACGCCAGCTGGGAGACCAGCTCGACGGTGCGCTCGGGTCCGACGTCAGTCGGCTGGCGCAGCCGGTGGGTGGCGGCGCCCTGCGCCATGGCGATGAGCGAGACGGCCAGCATTCCCGCGTCGTCGATCGACAACGCCGTGACCTGCGACAGCACCACGGCAATGCGGCGTGCGGCTTCCGAGGACGCGTGCTCGACCCGGGCGCGCACGTCGGCGTCGTGCGTGACGTCGGACTCGAACAGCAGCGCGGACGACTCTCCTGCGCCCTCGACGAACATGATGTACGCCTTGACGATCGCGGCGATGACGTCGCGGCCGTCGCCCCTGCGCACCGGCCCCTGCTCGATGCCCGAGACGGCCGTGTCGACGGCGACGAGCAGGTCCGCGCCGTTCTGGTCGACCACCGCGAGGTAGAGGTCCAGCTTCGACGGGAAGTGGCGGTAGAGGACCGGCTTGCTGACCTCGGCGCGGTCGGCGATGTCGTCCATCGAGACGTGGTGGAAGCCCTCGGTGGAGAAGAGCTCCTGGGCCATCCGCAGGACCTGGGCGCGACGCTCGTCGCGCGCCATCCGGGGGCTGCGCGCCCTCGGGGTCGAGTCGTCCGTCCCGTCCGTCATTCCGGCATGGTAGCGACGGGATGTGTCAGGAGTGCGACGATGACCGGGTGACGGCTCCGCGTGCGCGCCCGACGGGCCAGGGACGAGGGCGTGCGCGCAGACGCTCGCCAGCTCGTCCTCGTCGACCCCACCGGGCGCGCCGGAGCCTGGCGTCCGTGCTCGCAGCGGTCGCGGCGGTCGTCGTCGGACTCGTGCTCGGCGCGGGCGGGGCGTGGTGGACCACCGGCTCGCCGCACGCGGGCGCGATGCTCGACACGGTCCTCGGGGACTCGTCCGGCCCGGCGTCGACCGGTGCGCCCGACGCCGAGCTGCTCGACCGCGACGGGTCGCAGAGCCGGATGTCCGGGGGCCGCCAGCCGGCCCTCGCGGACCCGGTGGAGGCGCCGCTCGGCATGCTTCCCACGGAGCCTCCGCCCACCGTGTTCGCCCTGCCCCCGGGGCTGACCGCGCAGGACGTCGCCGCGGGGCTGCTGTCCTCGGACGTGCCCGAGTCGGCCGCCGGCACGTTCACGGTGGTCGCGGGCAGCGACCCCGGGCCGGGCGTCGGCACCGTCCGGACCGTGCGCGTCGAGGTCGAGGACGGCCTGGCGGTGGACGGGGCGCTGTTCGCCGCGACCGTGATGGCCACGCTCAACGACCAGCGCAGCTGGGGCGCCGACGGGTCGCTGTCGTTCGCGCGCACGGACGGCGATGCCGAGATGCGGGTGCTGCTGGCCTCGCCGACGACGATCGACGCCCTCTGCGCGCCGCTGCGGACCGACGGCGAGGTGTCCTGCGGACGGGCCGGTCACGCCGCACTGAACCTTCGGCGGTGGGTCGAGGCGACCGACGAGTTCGCCGCGGACAAGACGCTGTACCGGCAGTACCTGGTCAACCACGAGGTGGGACACCTGCTCGGCCACGCGCACGAGCGGTGCCCCGGGGCCGGTCAGGTGGCCCCGGTCATGCAGCAGCAGTCCTACCGGGCGGCCCCGTGCGTGCCGAACGCGTGGCCGTTCCCCTGACCACCCCGTGACCACGTTCTGACCACGTTCTGAGCCGTTCTCCGTGACGTGACCTCCGGCAGCGGGTCGTGCGCGGCGGTGTCGGTGGCTCGTGATGGGATCTTCCGCGTGACCACCTCCACGACCGCCCTGCGCCTCGTGCGCCCGGCGTTCGCGGACGTCCCGGCCGCCGGACCCGGCGCCCTCGTCGCGCTGGACGCCGAGCAGGCCGAGGTCGTCGCGGCCGTGGCGGCCACGTCGGACCGGGCGCTGCTCGTCCTCGGCGCCCCCGGCACCGGCAAGACGACGGTCGCGCTCGAGGCGGTCGTGGCCGCGGTGGAGCACGGGCTCTCGGCGGAGGACGTGCTCGTCCTGGCGTCGGGGCGTCGCGCGGCGGCGGACCTGCGGGACCGGCTGTCGGCGCGGCTCCGCCGGACCTCGGGCCGGCCGCTGGTGCAGACCGCGGCGGCCGCGGCGTTCTCGATCCTGCGCGCGCGGGCCTCGCTGCTGGGCGAGCCGGCCCCGACGCTCGTGTCCGGTGCCGAGCAGGACCTGCTGATCGGTGATCTGCTGGCCGGCCACGCGGCCGGCGAGGGCGTGCCGCTCGCGTGGCCGCCCGAGGTGCGCCCGGACGTGCTCGGCCTGCGCCCGTTCCGCGACGAGCTGCGCGACCTGCTGATGCGTGCCGCCGAGCGCGGCCTGACCCCGGTCGAGCTCGCCGCGCTCGCGGACGTGCACGGCCGGCCGGCCTGGGCCAGCGCCGCCCGGCTGTACGAGGAGTACCTGGACGTCGTCCAGCTGCGCACGGGCACCCCCGACCTCGGCGCCCGGCTCGACCCGGCGGTCGTCGTCGATGAGGCCGCCCAGGCCCTCGCGTCGTGGGACGTCGAGGTCCCGGGTGCGGTCCGTCCGCGGTGGCGGCTCGTCGTCGTCGACGACCACCAGGAGAGCACGTCGGCCACGGCCCGCCTGCTGCGGGCGCTGGCCGACGACGGAGCCCGCGTGGTGCTGCTGGCGGACCCCGACGCGGCGGTGCAGACGTTCCGCGGCGCGACGCCGTCGCTGGTGGGCCGGGCGGGCGTCGACGGCCCGGGCCCGGGCGAGCTCGGTGCGCGCACGGTCGTGCTGCGGACGGCGTGGCGGCACGACGCCGCCCTGCGCGCGGTGGTCGGGCGGATCGCGGAACGGGTGGGTGCGGTCGGCGCTGTGCAGCACCGGCGCGCGGAGCCCGGTGGCTCCGGCGAGGGCGAGGCGCGCGCCGCGATCCTGCCCAGCACCGCGCAGGAGGCGGCGTTCGTCGCGCACACGCTGCGCAGCGCCCACGTCGAGCGCGGGGTTCCGTGGAGCGAGATGGCGGTCGTCGCGCGGTCGGGCGCCCAGGTCACGGCGCTGCGACGAGCCTTGGCGGGCGCGTCCGTGCCGGTCAGCGTGCTGGGCAGCGACGTTCCGCTGCGCGAGGAGCCCGCGGTCCGGCCGTTGCTCGACGCGATGCGGGTCTGCGTCGGTGCGGTGGAGCTCGACGCCACGGCGGCCGCGCGTCTGGCGTGCTCGCCGCTGGGTGGTCTCGACACGGTCGGCCTGCGGCGCGTCCGCCGGGCGTTGCGCGCGCAGGAGCTCGCCCAGGGCGGCGGGCGCACCAGCGATGCGCTGCTCGTCGAGGCGCTGGGGTCCGACGAGCAGGTCCCCGCCGCCGCCCGACCCATCGCTCGGCTGGCCCGGGTGCTCGCCGAGGGGCGCCGCGCCGCCGCGATCCCGGGTGCCGACGCCCAGACCGTGCTCTGGGCGCTGTGGCACGCCGCCGACCAGGCCGAGCCGTGGCGTCGCTCGGCGCTTGCCGGTGGCGCCGCGGGGGAGCGCGCGGACCGCGACCTGGACGCCGTGCTGGCGTTGTTCCGCGCGGCCGAGACGTTCGTGGACCGCATGCCGCGCTCGACACCGGCGGCGTTCGTCGACTGGCTGCAGGCGCAGGACCTGCCGTCKGACTCGCTCGCGGCACGCGCCCGCCGCGCGTCCGTGCAGGTGCTGACCCCGGCCGGCGCGGCCGGGCGGGAGTGGGACGTCGTCGTCGTTGCGGGCGTGCAGGAGGGGTCGTGGCCCGACCTGCGGCTGCGCGACTCGCTGCTGGGCGCCCAGGCGCTGGTGGACGTGGTGGCTGGACGCGTGGGGGCGGCGGGCTTCGACGCCGCCGCGGCGCGCGAGGCCGTGCTGGCCGACGAGCTGCGCTCGTTCGTGGTCGCGTGCTCGCGCGCGCGCCGCTCGCTGGTGGTCACCGCGGTGGACGACGCGGACCACCAGCCGTCACCGTTCCTCGACCTGGTGGACCCGTCGGACGACGAGGTCGACCCGCGCCGGACCGCGGTCCCGGCTCCGCTCGACCTGCGCGGGCTGGTCGCGCAGCTGCGCGCGCACCTGGAGCAGGCCGCCCTGGACGGCGCCGAGCCGGATCCCGTGGCGGCGAGCACGCTCGCGCGGCTGGCGGCCGCCGGTGTGCCCGGTGCGGACCCCGCGCAGTGGTACGGCCTCGCGGCACCGTCCAGCCACGCCCCGCTGTGGGCGGACGACGAGCGCGTGCCGGTCTCGCCGTCGAAGGTCGAGACCGCGCAGCGGTGCGCGCTGCGCTGGGCCCTCGAGGCGGCGGGCGGCACGGCGTCGAGCAGCGGCGGCCAGAGCCTGGGCACGTTGCTGCACGCGATCGCCCAGGAGCACCCGCGCGGCACCGAGGCGGAGCTGTCGGAGGCCCTGGACAAGCGCTGGGGCGAGCTGGGGCTGGGCGCCGGGTGGCCGGCGCTGGCCACGCGCCGCAAGGCGGACGCCATGGTGCATCGGCTCGCCGTGTACCTGCGCACCGCCGGTGAGCCGCTGCTGGTCGAGGGTGCGTTCTCGGTCGACACCGACCGGGCGACCCTGCGCGGCTCGGCCGACCGGATCGAGCTCGTGAACGACGGTACCGCCGGCCAGACGGGTCCCGTGGTGCGCGTGGTCGACCTGAAGACCGGGGCGAGCCCGCCCAGCGTGAGCAAGACCGCCGAGAACCCGCAGCTCGGCGCCTACCAGCTGGCCGTGGACGCGGGCGCGTTCGACGGGCTGCCCGACGGCGCGACCTCCGGCGGCGCGCAGCTGGTCTTCCTCGGCACCGGGGCGTCGGCCGTGCTGCGGACGCAGGAGCCGCTCGGTCCGGAGGTCGACGGACCCAGCTGGGCGCGGACCATGGTGGACCAGGTGGCCGACCGCATGGCGGCGTCCACGTTCGAGGCGACCGCCAACGACCTGTGCGACCGGTGCCCGGTCCGGCGTTCGTGCCCGGTCCGCGGCGAGGGCGGGCAGGTGGTCGCATGACCGGCGTCCTCTCGGCGGCGCAGATCGCCGCCCTCGTCGGCCAGCCCCCGCCGACCGCCGAGCAGCGGCTCGTCATCGAGGCGCCGCTCGGGCCCTCCCTCGTCGTCGCGGGCGCCGGCTCCGGCAAGACCGAGACCATGGCCGCGCGGGTGGTGTGGCTGCTGGCCAACGGCATCGTCGAACCCGACCAGGTGCTCGGCCTGACGTTCACGCGCAAGGCGGCGGGCGAGCTGGCCGAGCGGGTGCGCCGGCGGCTGCGGACGCTGGCGCGCGCCGCCGCGGCGGAGGGCGTCGTCCTGCACGGCACCGTCGACCCCGGACGCGGGGACGCGCTCGCCGGCCTGTCCCGGCCGACGATCTCGACGTACAACTCCTACGCGGCGTCCCTCGTCGCCGACCACGCCCTGCGGCTGGGTCTCGACCCGTCCGCGCGGCTGCTGGGCGAGGCCGCGCAGTGGCAGCTGGCCAGCGAGGTCGTCGAGGCGTGGAGCGACGACCTCGACACCGATGCCGCGACCTCGACGGTGATCGAGGCGGTGCTGACCCTGTCGGGCGGGCTGGACGAGCACCTGCTCGACGCCGCCGGTGCGCGCGCCGGGGTCGAGGGCATCCTCGAGGCGATCGCCGCGACGCCCGCGGGCGAGCCGGCGCGTGAGCCCTATGCCGAGGTCAAGAAGCTGCTGCGGTCGCTGGGGGAGCGGGTCCGGGTGCTCGACCTCGTCGCCGAGTACCGGACGCGCAAGCGCGCGGGCGACGCGATCGACTTCGGCGACCAGGTGGCCCTGGCCGCGCGGCTGGCGCTCGACGTGCCCGAGGTCGGTGCCGGCGAGCGGCAGCGGTTCCGCGTCGTGCTGCTCGACGAGTACCAGGACACGTCCTACGCCCAGCTGACCCTCCTCGGCGCCCTGTTCGGCGGGGGGCACCCGGTGACGGCCGTCGGGGACCCGAACCAGTCGATCTACGGCTGGCGCGGCGCGAGCGCCGGGGGGCTCGAGGGCTTCCCGACGTCGTTCGCGCAGGTGCGCGACGACGGCACGCGCGCACCGGCGGACGTCCACCAGCTGTCGACCTCGTGGCGCAACGACCGGCTGATCCTCGCGGCGGCGAACCACGTGGCGGCCCCCCTGCGCGCCTCGACCACCCGCGTCGCGGTGCCGGTGCTGGCCTCCCGGCCGGGCGCGGGCGAGGGTCGGGTGCGCGCGCACGTCGCCGAGACGCTCGAGGACGAGGCACGCGCGGTCGCCCAGTTCGTCCGCGACCGGTGGCAACCGGCCGGCCCCGGACGCGAGCGGGTCACCGCGGCGGTGCTGTGCCGCAAGAGGTCCCAGTTCGAGCCGCTCCGGCGTGCCCTACGCGACGCGGGGCTGCCCGTCGAGGTCGTCGGCCTCGGCGGGCTGCTCTCGGCGCCTGAGGTGGTCGACCTGGTGGCCCTGCTGCAGACGGCGCACGACCCGTCCCGCGGCGACGCCCTCATGCGGCTGCTCACGGGTGCACGGACGCGGCTCGGTGCGGCCGACCTGCACGCCCTGGCGGCGTGGTCCGGCGAGCTGGCTGCCCGGCACGACGGCCGGTCACGCGCCCGGGGGTACGCGGACCCGACCGCGACGGCTGACGGCACGACGTCCGACCACGGCGGACCGGTGGCGGTGGACAACGTCGTCGTCGAGGCCGACGCCGTCGACGAGCGCAGCATCGTGGACGCGCTCGACGCGATCACCGAGCTGCCGGCCGACGGCTGGACCAGCCGCGGCGGCCGGACCCTCAGCGCCGTCGGTCGGACGCGGCTGGGAGAGCTGGCGTCGACCCTCCGCGTGCTCCGGGGCCACACCTACCTGTCGGTGCCGGAGCTGGTCGCCGAGGCGGAGCGACTCCTCGGCCTCGACATCGAGGTCGCCGCACGCGCGCGGACGTCACCGGGCCGGGCGCGCGCGCAGCTCGACGCGTTCCGCGACGTGGCCGTGGAGTTCGCGCGGTCCGCCGACCACCCCAACCTGGGGGGCTTCCTGGCGTGGCTCGAGGCCGCCGACACGCGCGAGAACGGCCTGGACATGCCGGTCTCCGAGCCAGACCCCGACGCCGTCCAGCTCATCACCGTGCACGCGGCGAAGGGCCTGGAGTGGGACGTCGTCGCGGTCGCCGGGCTGGTCGACGGCGGCCTGCCGGCAACGCCGACCCAGGGCAAGGACGGCCCCAAGGACTCCGCGTGGCTGACCGGGCTCGGCTCCCTGCCCTACCCGCTGCGCGGCGACCGGCACGACCTGCCCGCGTTCGAGTACGCCGGCGCGGCGGACCCCAAGGACCTCGAGGAGCGCCGCAAGCGCTTCGTGCTCGACGCCGGCGACCACGAGGTGGCCGAGGAGCGACGCCTCGCGTACGTCGCCCTGACGCGCGCCCGCTCCGACCTCTTGCTCACCGCGGCGTGGTGGGGCGACGGCACGCGGGTGCGCAAGGTCTCCACCTTCCTCACCGAGCTGGCGGAGGCGGGCCTCGTGGAGACCGGAGGCTGGGAGTCCGCGCCCGACGACGGAGGAACCAACCCCCGGGCATCGCTGACCCTGACGGCGACCTGGCCCGCAGACCCGTTCGGCGCGGAGACGGGCTCGACGCGTCGCCCGCACGTCGAGGCCGCCGCGGAGCTGGTCCGAGCGGCGATGGCTAGGCCGGCGGCGCTGAAGACCACAGTGCCGCCGACCACGGTGCCGCCGACCGCGGTGCCGCCGACCGCGGTGCCGCCGACCGCGGTGCCGACAGGGACGGTGCGACCAGAGGCTTCGACTGTGCCGACGGCGTCAATCTCCTCCGGCTCAACCAACCAGATCGAGGGCGTGGCCGACATCGGCAGCGTCGCGGGCGACGACCCGCAGCACCCGTGGGAGGTGCTGGCCGAGCGCCTGCTCGCCGAGCGCGAGCGCGCACGCACGCCGTCGGGCGAGGTCGAGCTCCCCGCGCACCTGTCGGCCTCCGCGCTCGTGCGCCTGGAGGGCGACCCCGCCGAGTTCGCCCAGCACCTGCGCCGCCCGGTGCCCGCCGAGCCGTCCCCGCAGGCACGCCGGGGCACTCGCTTCCATGCGTGGGTCGAGGGCTGGTACGGCAGCGCCTCGTTGGTGGACGTCGACGCCCTGCCCGGTGCCGACGACGACGACGCGTCGCTGGACCTGGACGAGCAGGCGCTGCGGGAAGCGTTCCTGGCCACGGAGTGGGCGAACCGGTCGCCGGTCGCGGTCGAGGTGGACATCGAGATCTCGGTCGACGGCTACGTGCTGCGCTCCCGCATCGACGCGGTGTTCCCGGACACGATCGGTACGGAGGCGGACGGTGCGGACGCGGACGGTGCGGACGCGGGCGGTGTCGTCGTCGTGGACTGGAAGACCGGCGCCCCGCCGAAGGACGACGCCGCCCGGGCCTCCCGCGAGCTCCAGCTGGCCGTCTACCGGCTCGCCTGGTCGCGCTGGACCGGGACCCCCGTTGACCGGGTGCGGGCGGCGTTCTGCTACGTCGGCGCGGGGGTCACCGTGTACCCCGAGCGGCTGCTCGACGAGGCCGAGATCACTGCCCTGCTGCGTTCGGCGACCACGGCGGACGGGGTGCAGGCGGCGGGTCCGGTCCACGATCCCCGACCCAACCGGCGCGGCCCCCGGACGAATCCTCAAGGACGTCGTCGCCCCGACTGGGAGACGGCGAACGCGGCACCGGCTCGCCGTGCGGCACCGACGGCGGCTCCCACGCTGTTCGACGCTGACTGAGAGGTGCGAACCAAGCGTCAGCGGACGACGAGCAGTCCGACCCCACGTCGTGCGCGAGGGCGGGCAGCTCGTCAGAAGCGGCGGCGAGCCTTTGGACGCGCTCGCGCCGGGGCCTCAGTCGAGCAGCCGCGCCCGGACCCGCGTGAGCTCCGAGTCCGTCAGGCCGTTGCTCGTGAGGTAGTCGGCGACGTCGAGATCCTCCAGCAGCGCGCGCAGGTGACCGGTCACGTCCGCGAGCCACGCGGTCAGCTCGTCGGCGGTCCGCGGCGCCTCGTCGCCGTGCCCGGCCGCCGCGAACGCGTCCATGGCGACCACGCTGCGCACGTAGTCGTCGACGATGGCGTCGAGCGGCACGCCGACCAGCGAGAGCAGCAGCGCGGTGACCAGCCCCGTCCGGTCCCGGCCGGCGGAGCAGTGGATCACGACGGCGCCCTCGGGCGCGTCGGCGACCGTCCGGACGACGTCGACCACCAGGTGCGGCCAGGCGTCGAGGTTCGCGCGGTAGTAGACGGGCGAGTTCAGCGCGGCGCGCCACCGCGCCATGAAGTCGGCGTCGTCCCACACCTCGACGGGCCGGTGGTACCGCGTCACAGCCGCGGGAAGCGCGAGGGGAAGGATCTCGTGCGGGTTGCGCAGGTCGATGATCGTGCGCACCCCGGCGTCGAGCAGCTCGTCCCAGCCCTGCTGGTCGAGACCGTCGAGGCGTGGCGCGCGATAGAGGCGCCCGAACCGAGTCGTCGACGTCCCGGCGGGCAGCCCGCCGAGGTCGCGCGCGTTGTGCAGGCCGCCCCACGCGACGGTCCGGTCGGTCACGCGAGCAGCGAGGTAGCCTCGGCGTCCTGGCGGGTGTGGGCGTCGAGGTCGTCGAGCATCGCCACCGCGTCGTCGATGATCTCGTCGTCCTGGCTGCGCACGCCGTAGAGCAGCCACCGCGCGAGCGCGAGCTCACCGGCGAGGAGGGCGCGGTCGGCGAGGTGCGGGTCGGTGAGCTCGGTCCGGCGCAGCTGGTACGCCTCCATGATCGAGTCGGTCACGTCGGGCGCCGCCGCGACGAGCAGCCAGGCCAGGTCGTCGGCCGGGTCCGCGACGCAGACGTCGCCCCAGTGCAGGATGCCGGTGATGTCGTCCCCGGCGGCGAGCACCCGGTCGCTGGTGAGGTCGCCGTGCACGACGGTGGGCCGGAAGCGCCAGAGCGCGACGTCCTCCAGCCGCTCCTCCCAGCGCCGCAGCAGCGCGGGCGGCACCTTGCCGGTGCGGGCGGCCTCGTCGACCTCGGCCTGACGGCGCTTGCGGTACTCGCCCGCGTCGTACACGGGCAGGCCGGCGTCCTCGACGAGGCCGGTCGGCAGCTCGTGCACGGCGGCGATCGCGCGGCCGAGCGCGGCGGCGAGGCCAGGGCCGGGCACGAGCCGCTCGAGACGGAGGGGCTCGCCGGGGATCTCCGCGTGCACGGCCGCGCGCCCGCCCTCGGGCAGGTGCGCGAAGCCGACGGGTGCGGGGACGGCGAACGGGAGCTTGCCGCGCTCGACCTGATCGGCCAGCCCGGAGAGCAGGACGACCTCGGCCTCGAGCGCCGCGCCGGCGGCGGCGTGCTGGGGCGCGCGGACGACCCACCGGTTGCGGTGGGCGTCGATGACGACAGCCGTGTCGAAGTCGGACCCGGGCTGGGCGGGCCGTCGGACGTCGAAGGCATCGAGTCCCGGGACGGCGACGGTCGCCAGCGCGGCCAGGGCGAGAGGGGATCGGACCACGCGCCAAGGATAGGCGGGCCACCGGGCGCTCCTGGCCGAGCGGCGCGGCGTGTCTCCGCCCGAATCGTCCAGAAACGGGCCTCCGCGTACCGTGACCGCGTGATCGTTTCGGATGACCTTCCGCTGTCCCGCGCCGGTGTCGACCGAGCCGCACTGCTGCGCGGCGACGACGACGCGGTGCCCCGGGCCCTCGCCGACGAGGCGACCCGCGTGCTCCTCGTCTGCGACGGCGCGGTCGTCGCCACCCCGGAACCGCGGGTGGCGCTCCTCTCGCCCGGGGACGTCGCCGCGCTCCTCCCGCACCCCGGGGACTGGTTGCTGCTCGGGCGTTCCGACGCCGGCGAGGTGTTCCTGGCCCGGCGGGTTCCGGAGCGGCGACCCGCCCCGCGCGTCGGTGACGCGGCCGACGTCCTTGTCCACGCCGCGCCGTCCACCCCGAACCCGAGCCCGGAGCCGCTCCTGCCCGACGGGCTGAGCTGGGTCTCCCTGCGCGACATCGGCGCCGGGCTGACCGCGCAGGAGGCGGGCCTCGCGACCACGGCCGTCGCGCTCGACTCGTGGCACGCGCGGCATCCTCGCTGCCCGCGGTGCGGTGCCGAGACGCGGGTGCGCCAGTCGGGCTGGACGCGGGTGTGCGTCGTCGACGAGTCGGAGCACTACCCGCGCACGGACCCGGCGGTGATCATGGCCGTCGTCGACGCCCACGACCGGCTGCTGCTGGGGCACGCGGCGCACTGGGCGCCGGGCCGGTGGTCGACGCTCGCCGGGTTCGTCGAGGCGGGGGAGTCGCTCGAGCACGCCGTGCGGCGCGAGGTGGCGGAGGAGGCAGGCGTGCTCGTCGGGGATGTCAGCTATCGCGGCAGCCAGCCGTGGCCGTTCCCGGCGTCGCTCATGGTCGGCTTCCGCGCCACGGCGGAGTCGACGGAGGTAACCGTGGACGGCCTCGAGCTCACCGACGCCCGGTGGTTCTCCCGCGACGAGCTCGCCGCCGCGGTGCAGTCGGGCGAGGTCATCCCGCCGGGGCGGGCGTCGATAGCCCGCGCCCTGGTGGAGGAGTGGTTCGGCGGACCGCTCTGAGGGTCAGACGAGCCGGTCGCGCACCTGCGCGAGCGACGGGTTCGTCGCGGCGGACCCGTCGGGGAACACGACGGTGGGCACCGTCTGGTTGCCGCCGTTGAGGGACTCGACCAGCGACGCTGCGTCGGGGTGCTCCTCGATGTTGACCTCGGTGTAGCCGATGCCCGCCGAGTCCAGCTGCGTCTTGAGACGGCGGCAGTACCCGCACCACGTCGTGGAGTACATCGTGATGGTGCCGGCGTCGGGCAGGGTCTGCGTGGTCATCGGTCCTCGGTCGCTCGTCTGGTCATCGGGGCGAGATCGTCGCCCACGGGGTGAACGCCCGCGCGGCCCGGTCTCTTCCCGAGGTCGCGCGGACGGGTGACGGTACCCGAGGCGCACAGGGGCGCACGAGCTGTGGGCGGGGGCTGCGAGACTGTGCCCGATGTCCGCCGAAGCCCTCCTCGATGCGCTCGACCCCGAGCAGCGCGCCGTCGCGACCACCCTGCGCGGACCCGTGCGCGTGCTCGCCGGGGCGGGCACGGGAAAGACCCGGGCGATCACGCACCGCATCGCCTACGGCATCCAGGTCGGTGCGTACCGACCCGCCAACGTCCTCGCGGTGACCTTCACGGCCCGTGCGGCCGGGGAGATGCGCACCCGGCTGCGGCTGCTCGGTGCGTCGGGCGTCCAGGCCCGGACCTTCCACGCCGCGGCGCTGCGCCAGCTCGGCTTCTTCTGGCCCAAGGTCGTGGGCGGCCCCCCGCCGCGCATCCTCGAGCAGAAGGTCAAGCTGGTGGCCCACGCCGCGACGCTGGTGGGCCTCGAGACGGACCGGGAGAGCGTGCGGGACCTGGCCTCGGAGATCGAGTGGGCCAAGGTCTCGCTGGTCACCGCCGACGACTACGCCAAGGCGGCGGCTGCGACGGACCGCCCCGGCCCCGGCGGCGTCGACCCGCAGTCGGTCGCGCGGCTGATGGCGGCGTACGAGTCGGCCAAGGACCAGCAGGGCGTCATCGACTTCGAGGACGTGCTGCTCCTGCTGGCGGCCATGCTGGCCGAGCGCCGCGACGTCGCCGAGTCGGTCCGCGAGCAGTACCAGCACTTCGTCGTCGACGAGTATCAGGACGTCAGCCCGCTGCAGCAGTACCTGCTCGACCAGTGGCTGGGCGGCCGGCAGGAGCTCTGCGTCGTCGGCGACCCGAGCCAGACCATCTACTCGTTCGCCGGCGCGACGGCCCACCACCTCACCTCGTTCACTGCCACGTACCCCCGGGCGACGACGGTGGAGCTGGTCCGCGACTACCGCTCCACGCCCCAGGTGGTGGGTCTCGCCAACCACGTGATGGACGCCGCGCGCAAGGCGGGCGGCCCCGCCCCGCTCGCGCTGCGCGCCCAGCGCCCCGACGGTCCGGACGTCTCCTACGTGGCCTACCCGGACGACGACGCGGAGGCCGCCGGCGTCGTGCAGGGCATCGCCGACTTGGTGCGGCGCGGGGTGTCGCCCGCCGACATCGCCGTACTGTTCCGGACCAACGTGCAGTCGGAGGCCTTCGAGGCGGCGCTCGCCGACCACGGCATCGCGTACCAGGTCCGAGGCAACGCCCGGTTCTTCGCTCGCGCGGACGTGCGCAAGGCGATGGTGCTGCTGCGCGGCGGCGCGCGGGCCGCCGACCCGGGGGTGCCGATGCCCGAGTCGGTGCGCGACATCCTGCGCAGCGCCGGCTGGACGGACTCCCCGCCGGAGGGCCGCGGTGCCTCCCGGGAGCGCTGGGACGCGCTGCAGGCCCTGGTCACCCTCGCCGACTCGCTGGCCGCGGCCCCCACCGCGGGAGGGGGCGAGCCGACGGTGTCCGACCTCGTCGCGGAGCTCGACGAGCGGGCCGCCGCCCAGCACGCGCCGACGGTCGAGGGCGTGACGCTCGCGTCGTTGCACGCCGCCAAGGGACTGGAGTGGGACGCGGTCTTCCTGGTCGGGCTCTCCGACGGGCTGCTCCCGACGGTCCAGGCGCAGACCGATGCGGCCGTGGCCGAGGAGCGGCGCCTGCTCTACGTCGGCATCACGCGAGCGCGCGAGCACCTCCAGCTGTCGTACTCGCGAGCCCGCCACCCGCGCGCCCGTGCCAGCCGAGGCGTGTCGCGCTTCCTCACCGACCTGTGGCCCGACGAGCGCCGCCGGCCCACCGGCCCGCGACGCGAGCTCGACGACCGCCAGCAGGAGGTGGTGGACCGACTCACCGTCTGGCGCGACGCCCACGCGGCTGAGGTACGTCGGCAGCCCGCATCGGTGCTGACGACGGCGACCATCCGGGCCATCGCCGAGCGCTGCCCGGGCACGCTCGAGGAGCTGGGCACGGTCCGCGGGGTGGGGCCGACGACGCTCGCAGGCATCGGTGAGGACGTCCTGGCGACCGTGCGGGCGGCGCTTCAGGCACCCGCGCGGTGAGCCTGAATCGGCTTGGCAGAAATTCGTCGACGAATCTTCGTTAAATCGGTTGTCCGCGTTTCTGCGCCTGTCCTAGGGTGGGCGACGTCCTTGTAGAGGGATCGCGCAGAAACTGCGAGGGTCCGAGCCGGAGAGGGGGTGGGTGCACTGATGGAGAGCATCACGATGATCGCGACGCCGAACGCTTATGCGTTCCTCCCGCGACTCGTCGCACCCGTCTCGTTCCGGTCCCAGGGGATCGCTGCGCCCATCGGCGGCAGCGCCCTGGAGCTCACGGGGGGCCTTGCGAAGCGTCGTACGGCGACCGATCCCCGTCAGCACCTGATCCGGACTCCCATGATCTGACCCTCCACAGAGGGCCTCAGGCCGCGGAGTCCGAACTCGGACCCGCGGCCTTTCTGTTTCTCCCGATGAGTCGGGTGGACGGGTGGGCGTTCGGTCCGGCACCGACGCAACACCCTCACCAGCAAGGACATCAGGAGGACATCGTGCGGCTCACGACGCTGCTCGACACGGTGAACCACGGCGGATCCGGTCCATGGCCCCTCACCGACAGCACTTCGGCGACTGACGACCGCCAGACCTTCGACCAGATGGTCGCCGACTTCATCCCGTGCCGGGCGGGCGACCCCGAGCTGTGGTTCGCCGAGCGGACCGCAGACGTGGAGCGGGCCAAGGCCCTGTGCCGCGAGTGCCCGCTGATCGAGGGCTGCCTGGCCGGCGCCATCGAGCGCGCGGAGCCCTGGGGCGTCTGGGGTGGCGAGGTGTTCGTCGGCGGTGTGGTGGTCGCGACCAAGCGCGGTCGTGGTCGCCCACGAAAGAACGCGGTCCCGGCGGCCTGATCGCGACTCAGCCGGCCGTGACACGTCCCTGCGCGCCCACCAGCGACGCCGGGAGGGCGGTGCACCCACACTCGGGGTGCACCGCCCACGTGCGTCTGCGGGGGATCGCGTCCGGCAGGCCGACCTCGTAGGTGGCGCCCGGTGCCAGTCCCGGCTCGCGGTCGAGGTGCGCCAGCACCGCCGCGGCGCCGATCCCCGCGCAGACCGCGGAGACGGCGCCGGCCTCGCCCGGGACCACCCGGTCGGCACGCAGCTGTTCCGTGAGCGACGGCCACGCGGCGTCGGCGTCGGCGCGGTGCAGGTCGAGGCACCGCAGGCACGGTCCCGCTCCGGGGACGACGAACGGGCCGACGACGATGTCGGCCTCGCGCACGACGACCGAGAGGTGGGCCGTGGAGCCCGCGACCAGCACCGGGCCGCGCAGCGGGTCGGCGACCCGGTCCTCGACGAGCACCACGGCATCGGGGCGGCGGTCCGACACGGTCGCCGCGTGCGGGGCGACGTCGCGCACGAGCCGGGCGGCCACATGCTCGCGGACCGATCCGACGTCGGACCACCGGTATCCGCACACGCCGACGTCGGTCGAACGCACCGGTCGCCCGTCGTCGACGAGCACGGTCCCGACGCCGCCCGCCGCGAGCCCGACCGCGATCCCCAGCCCGGTGGGCCCGAGCCCGAGCACCCCGACCACCCGGTCCGCGMGCCCGCGCACGAGGCCGGGGCCGTCGCCTTCCGCGCGCAGCAGGGACCACACCTCCGCGTCGGCGGCCGCCGGACCCCGCAGCAGCGGTCGTCGCGGCAGGTCCTCGGTGAGACCGGCGGCCGCCAGGGTGCCGACGATGTGCCGCACCCGGGCCGGGTCCACACCGACGCCGGCCGCGACGACGTCGAGCCCGGCGAGGTCCGTGCGCGAGTCGACCCCGAGCAGGAGCTCCGTCTCGGCGCGCGTGAGGTCCGGCAGCCGGACGGCCCAGCGCGGGTCCGTGCCCACCTGGACCTCGGTGGCGGTGCGGCGCAGCACCCGCAGCCCGGCTCGCAGTCGCATGTCGGTCACTCTGGCAGCGTGCCGCGCTCCCCGATGGGAGTCGTCCACAGGCGCCGGGCATGCCGAAGGGCACCGTCCTGGCGGACGGTGCCCCGTGGCGGTGCTGGTGGGCTCAGGCCTTGCCGAGGATCCGGTTGAGCTTCGTGCCGCACACCGGACAGGTGGCCTTGGCCATCCTTCGACCGGATTCCGAGATCACGACGTCGCCCTCGGCCTCGCGCTTCTCCTTGCACTTCACGCAGTAGAACTCGCCTGCATACGTCTCGGCCATGGGGCCCTCCCTCGGTGTCGTGCACCGGACCGGGGAACCGCCGGCCGGCGGCCGGGCGTGGTGGTGCAACAACGCCCGCGCGACCTACACAGTAGTAGTCGAGCCGCCCACAGCCCGCGGAATCGTGCAGGACGCGCCGTGCGGCGATGGGTGAACCGGAGTGCGTCGGCGGCCCGCGCTACCGTGCACCTGTGCAGCCCACGCAGGACCTGTCGCAGGTCGAGATCCGTCGCTCGCGCAAGCGCGTGCGCACGGTGACGGCCTGGCGCGAGGGCGACCGGACCATCGTGGCCATCCCGGCGCGGTTCACGCGGGCGCAGGAGAACGAGTGGGTGCGGCGCATGCTCGCCCGGCTCGACACCCAGGAACGGCGCCGTCGACCGTCCGACGACGAGCTCTCGTCGCGCGCCGCCGAGCTCTCGGCCCGGTATCTCGCCGGGCGGGCGCGGCCCACCAGCGTGCGCTGGTCCAGCAACCAGGGCCGTCGGTGGGGGTCGTGCACGCCGTCGGACGGAACCATCCGGATCTCCGACCGCGTCCGCGGCATGCCGAGGTGGGTGCTCGACTACGTGCTCCTGCACGAGCTCGCGCACCTGCTGCACGCCGGGCACGGCCCGGACTTCTGGGCCGAGCTGGACGGCTATCCGCGCACGGCGCGCGCGCGAGGGTTCCTCGAGGGGTACGCCTATGCCGCGGAGCGGGGCGCGTCCCAGCCCGAGGAGTCCGACGGGGAACCGGGTGCCGACGTCCCGGCGGACGAGGTCGACGACGGCGGCCTCGAGGAGCCGGAGGACGTCCTCACCGACGAGCTGACGGCCGAGGAGCTGGCTGGCGACGATCCCGCGACGGACGATCTCTCGGCCGACGACGACGCGATCGGCCAGCTCGAGCTCGAGCTCGGCGACGTGGACTCCGACCGAGACCGCTGAGCGGCGCGGGGGTCTACGGGCTCGCTGACCGTCGGATCCGCACAGCGGCGGGGCCACGGGTTCGGCGCGTGGACGCCGACCGAGACCGTTGAGCGGCGCGGGGGTCTACGGGCTCGGCGACCGTCGGATCCGCACAGCGGCGCGGGACCACGGGTTCGGCGACGTCGGCTCCGACGCCGACCACTGAGCGGCGCGGGACCGACGAGCTCGGGCTGACGCCCTATGGGGCCGTCGGGCCGGCGTCCGGGTCCTCGCCCAGGATCTCAGCGAGGGCGCGGTCGACCTCGGCGGCGTCGTCGACAGCCGTCGCGCGGCGGGCGGCGTAGCCGGACGGGTCGTCGAGGTCCTCGGTCCCGGGCAGCAGGTCGGGGTGGTCCCAGACGGCGTCGCGGGCGGCCGGGCCCCTGTCGCGGCCGATCTGCGCCCACAGCGCCGCGGCATCCCGGAGGCGGCGCGGCCGCAGCTCGAGGCCGACGAGGTTGGCGAACGTCTGCTCGGCGGGCCCGCCCGCGGCGCGACGGCGGCGGATCATCTCGCGCAGGGCCATGGTGTGCGGCAGGTGGGGGAGCGCGGCGGTGGCGGTGACCTCGTCGACCCAGCCCTCGACGAGGGCGAGGGCCGTCTCCAGCCGCTCGAGCGCGGCGACCTGGGCGGGCGTCGTGTGCGGCGCGAAGACGCCGCCGGACAGCGCCTGCTGGAGCGCCGCGGTGTCGGTGACGTCGATCGACCGGACGGCCTCCTCGAGCTGGTCGGCGTCGATGGTGATGCCGCGCGCGTAGGTCTCGACCGTGGCCAGGAGGTGCGACCGCAGCCAGGGCACGTGGGTGAACAGCCGGGTGGCAGCGGCCTCGCGGAGCGCGAGGAAGAGGCGGACCTCCTCGGCGGGCGCATCGAGACCCTCGGCGAAGGCGTCCACGTTGGCCGCGACGAGCGCCGGCGCGGGCCGGTCCAGCAGGGGGAGGCCGATGTCGGTGGTGCCGAACACCTCGTGCGCGAGGGTGCCTGCGGCCTGGCCGACCTGCATGCCGAACACCGCGGACCCCAGCTGGCGCAGCAGCTGGCCGGGCTCGATGCCGCCGGGGAGCGCGAGCTGCTCGTCCGACTCGCCCGAGAGGGCCCCGCCGAGCGCGCCGACCAGGGCGATCGACAGCGACGACGCGACGGGCTCGGTGAGCGTCCGCCAGGTCGGCAGGGTCGCCTCGACCCACTCCGCCCGGCTCCAGGCGCGCGCGGCACCGGTCGACGGCGGGAGATCCGTGGCCGCGTCGAGCCAGAGCTCGGCGACGGCGAGCGCGTCGAGCACCTGCCGGGTCTGCGCCGTCGTGAGCGACGGGTCGCCCCCGGCGGCGGCCTGCTGGCGGGCCAGATCGTGGGCCATCTGCCAGTTGACGGGGTCGTCCCCCGAGGCGGACAACAACGCCTGGACCTGCGCGAACACCTGCTGGAGCGCGGCGGGGTCGTCGGGAAGGCCCGAGGCCGCGGCCATGGCGGCGGGGTCGAACCCGCGCTCCTGCAGCTCGCGGATCGCGTCGTCGGCGCTGTCACCCAGCATCGCGCGCATCACCTGTTCCCAGGCGGGCACGCCACCATCGGCTCCGGGGACAGCGGAGTTGTCGGGGCTCACGGGGACCTCCTGCGACGATAGGGCCGGCTGCGGACCACGGTAACCGCGCAGCACAGGAACGAGGGATGGTGGGCGAGCAGATTCGCTCAGGGCGCAGCAGGCGCCCGACGGCACCGGAGCGTGCCGACGACGTCGTCGTCGTCGGCCGCGGACCGATCGCGGCCGCGATCGCCGCGGCCTGGGGCGGCCAGGTGCGGAGCGTCGAGGAGGTGCCGGCGGAGGACCCGGCCGACGTGCTCACGGGAGCGACGGTCGTCGTGCTCGTCGCGCACCCGGGGGACCTGGTCGCGTCCGCCGTGAGGAGCCGACGCGAGCGGGAGGCGGCGATCGTCGCGCACACCCAGCGAGGGCTCGCCGCCGCGCGGGCCGTCGGGGCGCGGCACGTCGTGGCCATCTCGTCGGCGGTCGTGTACGGGGCGTGGCCGGACCGGCCGGTCATCCAGGACGCCGACCCGCTACCCTCCGCCGACGAGGCCRCCCGCGACGGCCTGGTCGGCGACCTGCTCGCCGCCGAGGCGGTGCTGGCGCGAGGCAGCCGCCGCACAGCCCCACGGGTCACCGTGCTGCGGCCGGCGGCCGTCGTCGGCGCGGGCGTCGACACGTTCGTCACGCGCCACTTCGAGGCGCCGCGGCTGCTGACCGTCCGTGGGGTGTCCCGCCAGTGGCAGTTCGTCCACGTCGACGATCTCGCCGGGGCGGCGAGGTTCGCGGTGGAGCACGCGCTGGCGGGCGTGCTGACCGTGGGGGCGGCCGACGTGCTCGAGCCCGGAGACGTCGAGGCGGCGGCCGGGATGCGCCGGATCGAGCTGGCGGCGGCCACGGCGTTCGGCACCGCCGAGCGGCTGCACCGGGTCGGCGTGCTGCCGGCGCCGGCGTCGGAGCTCGCGTTCGTCGTCTATCCGTGGACCGTCGCGGCCGACCGGCTGCGGGCCGCGGGCTGGGAGCCCAGGTGGTCCAGCGCGGCCTGCCTCGACGTGCTGCTCGAGGGCGTGCAGGGTCGGCTGGCGGTGGCCGGGCGGCGGGTGGGCACGCGCGACGCCGCGGCGCTCGGCGCGGCGGGGGCGGCCGTCGCGCTCATCGGCACCGCCGCGGTGTGGCGTCAGGCGCGGGCGGCGCGTCGTCGACCATGAGCCCGGCAAGGGATGATGTGGGCGTGCTGGACCAGCCCCCCTCCCCGTTCGACGGCTCCGACGAGGTCCTGGCCGAGCCCGAGCGCGTCAGTCCGCGATCGATCATGCTGTCGGCCGGCATGCTGGTCACGGCGCTGCTCCTGGCCCTCCTGGTCGTGCTGCCGGTGCCCTACGCGGTGAACAGCCCCGGCCCGACGCGCGACGTGCTGGGCGAGCACGACGGCACGCCGCTCATCCAGATCTCCGGCGCCGAGACCTATGACTCGACCGGCGAGCTGCGCCTCACGACGGTCTCGGGCACCGGCGGCCCCGGCTTCCCCTCCAGCGTGGTGGGCGTGCTGCAGGGCTGGCTCTCGAAGTCGGTCGTCGTGCAGCCGGTCGAGCTGCTGTACCCGCCCGACCAGACGCAGGACGAGATCGACAAGTCGAACACCGCCGAGATGGTGTCGTCGCAGGAGAACGCGACGGTCGCCGCGCTCACGGAGCTGGGCTACGAGGTGCCGGCCACGCTCGTCGTCGCCGGCACGGTCGAGGGCACCGACGCGGCGGGCAAGGTCGAGGAGGGTGACGTCATCGTCGCGCTCGACGGCACCCCGGTGCCCGACTACCAGGGTCTGATCGAGCTGCTCGACGCGGTCGAGCCCGGGTCGACGGTCACGCTGACGGTCCGCCGGCACGGCCAGGCCGTCGACGTGCCGATCGTCACCGCCACCAAGGACGACGGCGGTGCGCAGATCGGCGTCTACATCGACCCGACCTTCGACCTGCCGGTCGACGTGACCATCAGCATCGACGACATCGGCGGCCCGAGCGCCGGCACGATGTTCGCGCTGGGGATCGTCGACAAGATGACCCCCGAGGACGAGGCGAAGGGCAAGGACATCGCCGGGACCGGGACCATCGACGTCACGGGCGAGGTGGGGCCGATCGGTGGCATCCGGCAGAAGCTCGCCGGGGCGGACCGGGACGGTGCCACCTGGTTCCTCGCGCCGGCGTCCAACTGCGACGAGGTCGTCGGGCACGTCCCGGACGGGCTGCGGGTGGTGCGCATCTCGACCCTGCACGAGGCCCGCGAGGCCATCACCGCGATCGGCGCGGGGACCGCCGCTGACCTGCCCACCTGCACGAGGTAGCGGCTACTCGAGGGTCGTGCGCACCGCGGCGACGAGCCCCGGCACGAGGTCCGGGCCCTGGCCGACCTGCTCGTCGGTGTCGTTCGCGCGCGTGCGGACCGCGCACCACGAGGGTCCGTCGCGCAGCGCGCCCACGACGAGCCGCACGTCCTGGCGCTCGGGGTGGCCGAGCAGGTAGTCCAGGGCCGCGTCGGTGTCCTGCGGCATGGCCTCCTCGGCGGCGGGCGGCAGGACCACGCGCTCGACCGTGACGGCCATGCCGTCGACCGTCGCCGGCCACGAGAGGCCGGCCAGCAGGGTCTCGAGGTCGGGCGCCTCCGGCAGCTCCTCCTGCTCGACCGAGGTGAGGTGCCACGGCTCCGCGCGGGCCGCGGCGAGCACGGCGGGATCCAGCTGCGCAGCCAGGCCGGGCTCCGTGGTCAGCATCGCCTGCGTGCGGACCAGCGCGAACACGCGCACCGGGCCGTCCCAGCCCGCGGCCGCGACGTGGTGCTCGATCTCCCGGACGGAGTCCGCCAGGGCGGTGAGTGCGGGGGAGGCAGACGCCACGGGGTTCAGGGGGTTCACAGGGTTCACAGCCACGGCCTCATCGTCGCATCCGTGTGGGAACCTGTGCCTCGACCGGCACGTTCAGCGTGCGAGTGGTGTGCGTCTTGTGCGCGGCACTCGGCGCGGTCCGCGACCGTGTCCACCCTGTTGCCGACGACGAGGACCGCCACGCCGTGACCTTCGGAAGCCCGCCCCGACCCCGCACCGCGCCACGGCGGCGCCGCGGGGCGCTCGCCCCGACGCTGATCGTCCTCGGGGCCATCGTCATCCTCGTGCTGATCCTCGCCCAGGTGTGGACGGAGGTGCTCTGGTACCGGCAGCTCGGCTTCACCAACGTGATCGCGACCGAGTGGGGCACCCGCGCCATCCTGTTCGTGCTGGGGTTCGTGGTGATGGCCGGGGCGGTGTTCTGGAGCCTTAGCTTCGGGTACCGGTCCCGGCCCGTGTACGCGCCGTCGACGCAGGAGCAGGCGAACCTCGACCAGTATCGCGAGGCGATCGAGCCGCTGCGGCGCCTGGTGATGATCGTCGGACCCGCCGTGCTCGGCCTGTTCGCCGGTGCCGCGGCGTCGCAGCAGTGGCAGACGATCCAGCTGTGGATGCACGGGGCGCCCGTCGGCAAGACCGACCCGCAGTACGGCATCGACCTGGGCTTCTACCTGTTCACGCTGCCGGGCCTGCGGTTCGTCGTCTCGTTCCTCATCGCCGTCACGGTCCTCGCGGGCATCGGCGCGCTCGCCACGCAGTACCTCTACGGCGGCCTGCGCGTGGGGGGTCCGCGCGGGGGAGCGCCGCGCACCACGCGTGCTGCTCGCGTGCACCTGTCGATCATCGCCGCGGTGCTCATGCTGCTCATCGCCGCGAGCTACTGGCTCGACCGGTACTCGATCCTCATGAACACGAAGCGCGACCAGAAGTTCGCGGGCGCCTCGTTCACCGACGTGCACGCCGTCATCCCGTCGAAGGCGATCCTGGCGGGCATCGCGATCTTCGTCGCCGCGATGTTCATCGTCACCGCGGTCCGCGGCAACTGGCGTCTGCCGGCCATCGGGGTCGGCCTCATGGTCGTCGCCGCGATCGCCGTCGGCGGCATCTACCCCGCGGTCGTGCAGCGCTTCCAGGTGCAGCCGAACCAGCAGGACGCGGAGGCCGACTACATCCAGCGCAACATCGGCGCCACGCTCGACGCCTACGGCCTCGACGACGTCGAGAAGACCGACTACGACGCCAAGGTCACGGCCGAGGCCGGCGCGCTGCGGGCCGACGCCGACACCACGGCGTCGATCCGGTTGCTCGACCCGCAGATCGTCAGCCCGTCGTTCAAGCAGCTCGAGCAGATCCGCGCGTTCTACGACTTCCCGGACTCGCTCTCGGTCGACCGGTACACGATCGACGGCCAGAGCCGCGACACGGTGATCGCCGTGCGCGAGCTGTCGCTCGAGGGCCTCGACGCCCAGCAGCGCAACTGGACCAACGACTCCACGGTGTACACGCACGGCTTCGGCGTCGTCGCCGCCTACGGCAACACCACCGCCGTCCGCGGTGCGCCGGCCTTCTGGGAGGGTGGCATCCCGTCGGAGGGCTCGATGGGCGAGTACGAGCCGCGCATCTACTTCAGCCCCAAGGCCCCCGCGTACTCGATCGTCGGTGCGCCCGAGGGCACGAAGCCGTGGGAGCTGGACTACCCGGACGACGCCTCCGGCGGCGCGGTGAACAGCACGTTCCCGACGCAGACGGTGTCCGCCGGTCCGACGATCGGCAACCCGCTCACCAAGCTGCTGTACGCCCTGAAGTTCGGCTCGGAGCAGATCGTGTTCTCCGACCGCGTGACCAGCGACTCGCAGATCCTCTACGACCGCGACCCGCGTGAGCGCGTCCAGAAGGTCGCCCCCTACCTGACGCTCGACGGCCGGGTGTACCCGGCGGTCGTCGACGGCCGCGTCAAGTGGATCGTCGACGGCTACACGACGTCCGACCAGTACCCGTACTCGGCGTCGCGCCCGCTGGACGAGGCGACGACGGACTCCCTCACCGAGTCCTCCGAGACCGTCCAGGCGCTGCAGCCCAAGACCGTGAACTACATCCGCAACTCGGTGAAGGCCACGGTCGACGCCTACGACGGCTCGGTCACCCTCTACGCGTGGGACGCCGAGGACCCGATCCTCAAGGCGTGGAACCGCACGTTCCCGTCGACGCTCGAGCCGCTGTCGTCGATCGACGGTGACCTCATGAGCCACATCCGCTACCCCGAGGACCTGTTCAAGGTGCAGCGGTTCCTCCTGGCCCGGTACCACGTGACCGACGCCGGCCAGTTCTTCTCAGGCAACGACTTCTGGGCCAACCCGAACGACCCCACCAGCAGCGTCGCCGTGCAGCAGCCGCCGTACTACCTGACGCTCAAGATGCCGGACCAGGACGCGGCCAGCTTCTCGCTGATGTCGACGTTCATCCCGACCGGCACCAACGCGCGCAACGTGCTGACGGGGTATCTCGCGGTCGACGCGGACGCGGGCAGCGAGGCCGGGAAACCCTCGGCGGACTACGGCAAGATGCGCCTGCTCGAGCTGCCACGCGACTCGACCGTGCCCGGTCCCGGCCAGGTGAACAACAACTTCGTCGCCGACCCGACCGTGTCCAACGAGCTCAACATCCTCGGCCGTGGCGACTCCCAGGTGGTGCGCGGCAACCTGCTCACCCTGCCCATGGGCGGCGGGCTGCTCTACGTGCAGCCGGTGTACGTCCAGGCCCGGGCGGGGACCACGTTCCCGCTGCTGCAGCGCGTGCTCGTGGCGTTCGGCGACGACATCGGGTTCGCGGACACGCTCGACGGCGCCCTCGACCAGGTGTTCGGCGGCGACTCCGGGGCGGACGCCGGCGACGCGGGCACCTCGCCCGACGCCGGCACGCCACCGGACACGGGCACCGCACCGCCGCCCACCGGGACGGAGACGCCCGCGCCGGCGCCGACCGACACGGGCACGGATGCGACCGCCCGCGCCGACCTCGACCGCGCGCTGCAGCAGGCCAAGCAGGCCATCTCCGAGAGCCAGGCCGCCCTCGCGATCGGCGACTTCGGGGCCTACGGCGACGCGCAGAAGCGGCTCGAGACCGCCGTGCAGAACGCCGTCGACGCCGAGGCGCGACTCGCCCAGTGACCGTGCCCCCGATCGGCGGTGGTGACGTACGCCACCGCCGATCAGGGGGTCCGCGATTTGGTCGGCCCTGGGGCGTGGGGTAAGTTGTACTCACCGACGCGGGGTGGAGCAGCTCGGTAGCTCGCTGGGCTCATAACCCAGAGGTCGCAGGTTCAAATCCTGCCCCCGCTACAAATGAAGTTGCAGGTCAGAGGCCCTTTCGCTCCGCGGAGCGAAAGGGCCTCTGGCGTTGATGTGGGCAACATGTGGGCAAGAGCGGCGGCTGGATGCCCGCGGATTGGTCCGGACCTCGGTGGACACGAGGCTCCCCGAACGCGGGTCGACGTGCGCGGCGCGATCCCTTTGGCCGGGCCGAGCCTCCTCCTGCGGGTGCCATCCAGCGCAGTTTCGCGGTCACGGCGATGCGACCTTTGAGCGATGGCGGGAGTCGCACAGGTGTTCGATACGCTGCGTCCGTGAGCGGTGTCGGTCGGCGTGAGGTGTCGAGCAGGGAGTTGCCCAAGCACGTGCCGATGCGGCCGCAGGGCGACGTCCCGGTGATTGCGCGGGTGGTCTGGTCGGACGGTGCCGAGGAGTGGCGACCCGCTCGTGCGGTGCGATGGACGCCCACGCACGTCATGGTGGCTTGGCGGGACGACCAAGACGATCCACGTTCGGAGCGCCATGAGTGGTTGCGCGCTGGGGACGTCGCCAGGTCGGTCAGCTGGTTGGTGGCCCCGCAGGCGCCGCTCCGACTTGGGCACAGGCGATCTGCGCCGTCTCGACGATCGCTCCCCCCGCTCTGATCTCGGTCCCGAGGGATTGAGTCTGTGGGCGACGGGCGCCGTCACGGAGGGGTGTGCACAGCCAGCCATCAAGACGCGACGCGGCCGGTCCCAGAGGCCGAGGGAGAGGGCCTCGGACTGGCCCACCGAGAGTGATCACGGAGTGGCCGCGCTCTATCGAGCATCACGAAGCGCGCTCGGGGATCCAGTCGGATACGGCGCCAATGTCGAGCGCTCAGGAGGGTCGGACCGCGCAGGCCTACTACGCCCGTCTGCTTCGCGCCCTGAGCGACGACGAGCTCGACGTCGCCGTCTGCCGTCACCGAGTGGTCGAGGCGCCGACTCGTGGCGCACGTGGCCCTGGACGCGCGCGCAACTACCCGGCGGACCGAGTTCGCGGCGTCTGGCGTCTACGAGCCGATCTGGTCCTCGCTACGGGAACGCGACGAGATCGAGGCCTACACCGCGACGTTGCCCCCTCAGGCGCTGCGCAACCTCGCGCAGCACACGTCGATCCATCTAGACGTCGAGTGGCGAGACTTGCCGCCGACGGCGTGGAGTGAGTGCCTGCCTGATCTGGACGGTCGGCCGACACCGTTGCGGGCGAGCGTCCCTGGTCGCTCGCGCCTTCTCTGGTGGGCAGCAGTGGGCCTCGGCAGCGGAGGTGACATCGGCGACGCACCGCAGGAGATCCGGCTGGCGCTGGGGCAGATCTGGCGCCGGTCGGACGACTTCGGCTCGACGTATCAAGCCTGATGCTGCGGCTCATCAGCAGATCATCGGACTGGTCGACGGCCTGCCCGCAGTGGTAGTCGGCGCCGTCATCGCGTCAGCCGGCGCCGGACTGCTCCTGCCCTCGCTGGTGACATGGGCACTGTCCACCGTGCGCTTCGAGGAGCGCGGCCGGTCCACGGGACTGTGGCAGTCCGCGTTCTTCGGGGGTCAGTTCCTCACGCCGCTCATCATGGGTGCGCTCACCGCGCTCGCGGGCGGGCTTGCCACGGCGGTGGGAGTGGTCGCGGTACTTGCGGCGCTCGTCGGGCTGACCATGCTGCGCGCGTCACGCACACCCATCGGATCGTGACGCTGCAATAGCCGGCAGCCCCCGGAGCCGAGGCTGGGCCTGCTGCCCTCCGGGCAGTACGGATCCACATCCCAGACAGAACCGCTTGCGCCTGCTGGAGGATCGTGACCGTCGTCCAAGCCTGTCCACGTCTACGTTGGTCGGGCGGCGGACCCGGCTACCGACTGCGGAGGTACGCCGCGAGCTCGTCGATGGAGATCTGGGGCAGTGAGTGACGTCGGGAGAAGCGGCGAAGCCGTTCGCCCCGGAGCATCTCGCCGTAGCGGTCTGCGATCTCACAGATGACACCGACGGGCGGCAGGCCCGCAAGTATCGCGAGATCGAGTGCCGCCTCCGTGTGGCCCGGGCGTTCCAGGACACCGCCGCCGACGCCGATCAGGGGAAAGATGTGGCCCGGCCGCACAAGGTCATCAGCTGTCGTAGCGGGACTCGCGAGGAGTTGAACCGTGCGAGCGCGGTCCTCGGCGGAGATTCCCGTGGTGACGCCCTCGGCCGCATCGACCGAGACGCTGAAGGCGGTCCGGAGTGCTTCCGTGTTCCGGTCGACCATCGGGGGCAACATGAGTTCGCGCGCGCGATCGGCTGTTAGAGGGACGCAGATCAACCCTCGGCAGTTGGACATCATGAACGCAATGTCGGCCGGTCGGACGTGCGCAGCGGCCATGACGAGGTCGCCCTCGTCTTCTCTGCCCGGGTGGTCGGTGACAACAACTGAGCGCCCTTGCTGCACCGCGGCAATCGCTGCCTCGACCCTGGCAGGACCGACTGGGCGCTCGCGCCGAGCCTCTGTCGCGATGCGTCGAATAACCACGAGACCGGAGTCTCGCACGGGAAAGGGGGCGGATCGATCCCGGGCTCGCTAGATGGTCCGCACGCGTACGTGCGTGACGCTTGACCTGGCGAGATGGGGTGCTCGCAAGCATCGACGCGATACGCTCCGTCGGCGGCTTCCAGCCGTCGCAGCGGGTGGGGTTCGAAGGGTTCTCAATGAGTAGCAGTTCCGGGAGGGCGGGTGCCGCCCGCGGGTCGGCGGGCCCGGGCGATCAGACTCGCCTGATGGCCAAGATCGCGCTCATGTACTACGAGCGTGGGGCGAGACAGACCGAGATCGCTGAGGAGCTCCACGTCTCGCAGTCGAAGGTCTCCCGACTGCTGTCCCGCGCCGCTGAGGTCGGCATCGTGCGCACGATCGTCACCGTTCCGACCGGCGTACACACCGACCTTGAGACGCAGCTCGAGCGCAAGTTCGACTTGCTGGAGGCGGTCGTCGTTGATGTGTCGGGCGACGATGCCGAGATCACAGCGGCTCTCGGGTCCGCATTGGCGACGTATCTCGAGGCGACCCTCACGGGCGGTGAGGTGGTTGGTATCTCGTCGTGGTCGGCGACTCTCCTTGCGGCCGCCTCCGCCATGAGGCGTTCCTCTGGTCGAGTCGTCGACCAGGTCATCCAGATCGTCGGGGGTGTGGGCGAGTCGCGGGTTCAGGTCCAGGCGTCCCGCCTCCTCAGCCAGCTCGCTGATGCGACCGGAGCTGAGCCGGTCTTCATGCCGGCGCCAGGGGTTCTCGGCTCGGCCTCGGCTCGCCGGGTCCTTGTCGACGACCCGGCTGTGTCAGCAGTGATCGATTCCTGGAGTGGTCTGACGACTGCGCTCGTCGGGATCGGGTCACTAAAACCCTCTCGCCTGCTACTTGAGTCGGGCAACTCAGTGGCCGAGCGGGACCAGGACGAGCTGCGGGCAGCGAGCGCCGTCGGGGACATCTGCCTTCGCTACTTCGATTCACACGGGTCCGTCGTCAAGTCAGGGTTCGACGATCGGGTCGTCGGTATCGGTCCTGAGCAATTCCGAACAATTCCGCGGCGCATCGGAGTCGCCGGTGGTGAACGCAAGCACGGGGCGATCCTGGGTGCCGTGCGCGGTGGATGGCTGAACGTGCTGGTCACCGACGTCGACACAGCTACCCGACTTGCTGAAGCCTGACAGCGCGCACGACGAGCACGATCGTGCGACCCAGGCTTGTCGCGGACCGTCACCCGAACCGAAGGGACGCCCGAGATGAAGCGGAGCGGAATCATCCACGGCGATCTGGCGGGTCACGTCGCGCGTCTCGGCCACACGGATCTCGTCGTGGTGGCCGACGCGGGCCTGCCGATCCCCACCGGTGTCAGGGTCGTCGACCTCGCGCTCGTGTACGGCCAGCCGCGCTTCAACGTGGTTCTCGACGCTCTGCTTGCCGAGCTGGTCGTCGAACATGCCTGGATCAGCGAAGAGGTGGCGGGTAGCGCGCCTGAGCGATGGATCGAGAGCCGGCTCGAGGTGACCGTGGACCGAGTGCCGCACCACGTGCTGAAGCGGATGGTTTCCGAGGCGAGCCTGGTGGTCCGGACCGGCGAGGACACTCCGTACGCGAATGTGGTCCTGCGATGCGGGGTGCCCTTCTAGGGCGACCGTCGCTCCCCTCCAGCACCTCAGCGGGCATCTCCAGAAGGACTCCACTGCCGCGCGGCATGTGAACCCCGACCGCTTTCGGTCCGGCGCCCCAACAAACGCGCGAACGCCGCTCCGCGTTAAGGCAATGAGTCGCCCGCCCAGGGGTAGGACGCCTGAGCCCCCAGGCGCGTCACGGACGCTGCGGCGACCCTCGTCGCCCAGAGGGCAGCCGAGTCGAGCGCGGACCCCTTCGAGATCTCGGCCGCTAGTGCACCAACGAATGCGTCGCCGGCACCTGTGGAGTCACGCGCCTCGACGAGACGAGCGGGGTGGGACCACGTCGAGCCCCGGTCGTACCCCGTGACGCCCGAAGCGCCGAGGGTGATGATCACCGAAGAGACGCCCAATTCGGCGAGCTCGAGGACCGCGTCCTGCGGCCGATGGACGGGATGACCGAGCAGCGCTGCGGCCTCGTGCTCGTTCACGACCAGGGGATCGGCCAGGCGAAGCGTCTCGTGAGGCAGCCTCGATGCCGGAGCGACGTTGAGAAGAACACGGCTGCCGTGGCGGTGTGCGAGTGCCGCAGCATGGATCACCGTCGGTAAGGGGATCTCGGCCTGTAGAACACACACCTTTGCCTGGACCAGCAGCTCCTCGGCCTCGTCGACGATCTGGGGGGTGACAGCACCGTTCGCGCCGGGGATCACGATGATCGAGTTGTGCGAGTCGGCCGAGAGCGTGACGACCGCCAGGCCGGTGGCTCCCTCCACCTGACGTACGTGATCCAGGCCGACACCGGCCTCACGCAACCCGGACAGGGCGGTAGCTGCGTGTGCATCGGACCCGACAGCCCCGACCATCGCGACCGACGCACCTAACCGCGCCGCCGCGACGGCCTGATTGGCTCCCTTGCCCCCGGGCAGAGTGACGCCCTCGCGACCGAGAACCGTCTCACCGGGGAGCGGATGGCGTGTGACCTGCACGATCAGGTCCACGTTGATCGATCCGACGACGACGACGTCGTGAGGCATGGGGGTCTCCTTTGACACGATTTGGTAACCGTAGTTGACATCGGGGCCCCCCGTTCTTACGGTTGGGGCTACTTCATTCAGAGCGGAATGGATATGCACGCATGAACCAGCACAGCACGCAGGCCCCAATGCGGCCCGCCGGTCGTGGCGCCGTCCTTGCGCTGGACCAGGGGACTACGAACACCAAGGCCCTGCTTGTTGACTCCGCGAGCGGGGCCGTCTTGTCGTCCGCCTCGCGTCCCGTCGGCATCTCCTTCCCAGCGCCGGGGTTCGTCGAGCAGGACGCCGCCCAGCTGCGCGACGCTACGTTCGCCGCGGCGCTCGAGTGCCTACGGGTCACCGACTCGATCGCGCTCGAAGGGATCTCGATCTCCAACCAGCGCGAGTCGGTGGTGTGCTGGAACAAGCAGACCGGCGAGCCCCTCGGCCCAGTGCTCGGCTGGCAAGATGCCCGCACCGCAGCGTGGTGCGTTGACCTCGCATCCTCCGGCCCGGATGTCGCGCAGGTCGTGCGCACACGGACCGGCTTGTCGCTCGACGCGATGTTCTCCGCCCCGAAGATGCGCGCCGCGCTCGACCAGGCGCGGGCCGCCGGAGTAGACATCCGGGACATCGCGGTGGGGACCGTCGACTCGTGGCTGATCTGGTCGCTCACAGGTGAGCACCTCACCGAGATGGGAAACGCGGCCCGCACCTTGCTCCTCGATCTCGAGTCCTGCTCGTGGGAGCCCCAGCTGCTCGACCTGTTCGGGATCCCGGCGAGCGCCCTTGGTGAGGTTCGCGGATCGGACGCGGGCTTCGGTCGCACGCGACCGGGAACCCCGCTGCTGGTCGGTCTGCCGGTGTTGGCGGTGATGGCCGACTCACACGCGGCGATGTACCAACAGGGGTGCCTGGAGCCGGGCACTGGCAAGGCAACATTTGGCACCGGTTCATCGGTCATGGCACCGGTCGCGACGAGCAAGGGCAGAGCGACCGGGATCGCCACGACACTCGCCTGGCACATCGAGGGCTCGCCGACGTATGCCCGGGAGGGCAACATCATCGCGGCGGGCTCTGCGCTGGACTGGATGGCAACGATGCTGGGCGTGCCCGAGGGCGCATCCGGTGGCGCCTACCTGACTGATCTCGCCGGTGGGGTCGTCGATGCGGACGGCGTTTCCTTCGTGCCGGCATTCTCCGGACTCGGCGCACCGTACTGGGACCGTTCCGCTGATGGCGTGCTGCTCGGCGTGACGGCTGGGACGACCAGGGCGCACCTGGCGCGGGCCGCGCTGGACGCGGTCGCCCACCAGGTCGTCGACGTGGTCGAGGCAATCGAGTCCGACGGCCTGGTACACATCGACGCCCTTCGGGCCGATGGCGGCGCCACCCGCTCTCCTCTGCTGATGCAGATCCAGGCCGACCTGCTCGCTCGACCGGTGCTGGTGGGCGATGCGCCCGAGGCCTCCGCGCTCGGTGCCGCGGCGCTCGCCCGACGCACGCTCGGCCACCACGTCGATGCCGCACAGCCCGCCACCCGTTTTGACCCCGAGTCGAGCGACCTCGGTCCAACGCGAAGGGCCTGGGTCCGAGCAGTCGCCAGATCACGGGGGCTCGCAGCTCAGGACTGATCGACCTCGACGCAGCAAGCAGCAACTCAAAGGAGAGGCATGCCCGAGAAAGCAGCCACAACGAAGGCGCCCTGGTGGCGTCGGCGGACCGTGATCTGGAGTGCGGTGGGCGTCGTCGTGGCGGTCGCAGCGGTGGCGAGCACGACCTTCGTCTCCACCAGCTCGATCGCGCAGCCGGCCGACACCGCCGCCGAGTACGCGGACCTCAACTACGAATCCGTGGTCGTCCCGACGATCATCGAGAACGCGCAGCCCCTCGACACCCTCGTGGTCGCCTTGGTGGCCGACGCGGACGCCGCCGGCAAGAAGTTCGGCAAGCGTGAGGCCGAGGGCAAGCCGTGGGGCTTCGCGACGAACGTCACGGGCGTCGTCGTCGAAGGCGAGTTCGGGGAGATCGGGCTGCAGGTCGAGGGGATGCCTGAGGGGATCACTGTCGGGGTCGCGATTCCGCCGCTCGGCTCCAACACCGCGCTGCGTGATGCGGGCACGGACCTGGCCTTCGGTGACTTCAAAAACCAGACCGAGTTCCAGAAGGTCGCCATCGAGCTGAACAACCGCGCCGTCGAGAGCGTTTACGGCGACCTCGATGCGCCGACGCTGGTGGGCAAGACGATCGACGTCACGGGTGCGTTCACCTGGACGTCCACGACCGGCGGCGACATCACCCACGTCACCATCTACCCGGTCAAGATCGAGGTCCAGCCGTGAGTGCCACCACGGTGGTCGACGAGGACATCGTGATGCGGGCGCGAGGAGTCGCCAAGGTCTACGGCGGCACGCATGCGCTGCGTGGGGTGGACTTCGAGGTGCGCCGGGGCCATGTGACCGCACTGATCGGTGAGAACGGCGCCGGCAAGTCGACCCTCATGAAGATCCTCGCGGGGGTCGAGCAGCCCACCATGGGCACGATCGAGCTCGACGGCGAACCCGTCTCGTTCGAGTCACCCGCGGACGCCGTGTCGCACGGTGTGGCGATCATCCACCAGGAGCTCAACCTCTGCGGGAACCTGTCGATCGCGGACAACATCTTCGCCGGGCGCGAGATGAAGAAGGGCATGTTCGTCGACTTCGCTGCGCAGAAGGCCGCGACAAAGGCCTTGCTCGAGCACCTCGAGGAGCCGCTCGAACCGACGACGCTCGTCGGCGACCTGCGCCTCGGGCAGCAGCAGCTGATCGAGATCGCGCGCGCACTGTCGGAGGAGACGCGCGTGCTGATCATGGACGAGCCGACGTCGGCCCTGTCTGCGACCGAGGTCCGTGTCCTGTTTCGGGTGATCCGCGAGCTGACGGCTCGCGGGGTCTCGATCATCTACATCTCGCACCACCTCGACGAGTGCCTCGAGCTGGCCGATACCGCGGTCGTGCTGCGCGACGGCAACGTCGTCGCCCAGGCGCCGATGGCCGACGTGGACCTCAAGTGGATCGTCGCTCAGATGGTTGGTCGCGACGAGAGCGCACTCTTCGCGCCGATGAGCCACGACCCGGGTGAACCGCTCCTCGAGGTCGACAACCTGATCGTGGCCGATCCTGATGCGCCCGAGCGACTGGCGGTTCGCGGTGTGACGTTCACGGTGCACGCGGGCGAGGTCGTCGGCGTCTATGGACTGATGGGTGCGGGGCGCACGGAACTGCTCGAGTCGTTGGCCGGGCGCAACCATGCTCTCGGAGGCAGCGTCGTCCTCGGTGACGTCGACCTGACGCATGCTTCGGTCGCGCAGCGGATCGACGCCGGTCTCGTGCTCGTGCCAGAGGACCGGCAGCGCGACGGCCTCGTCCAGGCCCTCTCGGTGGGCCGCAACATGGCCCTCGCCGCGGTGAGCCACTTCGTCTCGGGTGCGTTCATCAAGCGTGGCGAGGAACGGTCGGCGGTCGACGACGTGTCCAAGCAGGTGCGCGTCAAGGCAGCCAGCCAGGACGCGCCGATCGGTTCGCTGTCCGGCGGCAACCAGCAGAAGGTCGTCATCGGGCGGGCGCTGCTCACCAGGCCCAGGCTGCTCGTCCTGGACGAGCCGACCCGAGGCATCGACGTCGGCGCGAAGGCCGACATCTTCGCGCTTATGGCGCAGGAGGCTCGGAACGGCATCGGCGTGCTGTTCGCGACGAGCGAGGTCAGCGAGGTGCTGCACGCCTGTGACCGGATCTTGGTCATGTCGCGGGGGCGCATCAGCGCCGAGCTCGATCCCCGCACGACCGATCGTGAGCAGCTGATGGCGTACTCCGACGCCAGCGTTCCCGACGACTCGGCGGGCGCGACAGCCCGCATCCAGACCGACGCCCCGACGAGCTCTGAGGACAACTGAGATGGCGACCACTACCACCAAAGAACAGGCTGCTTCGCCCTCGGACGCGCAGGCCTCCAAGCGCGGGATCGGTGAGTTCCTGCTCGACCAGCGGGCCTTCGTGGCGCTGATCGTCCTGGTCATCATCTTCTCGTTCCTGTCGGACGCGTTCCTGACGCCGACGAACTTGATCACGATGACCAAGCACGTCGCGTTCAACGCGATCCTCGCTCTCGGCATGCTGCTCGTGATCATCACGGGCGGGATCGACCTGTCGATCGGCTCGATCGTGGGGCTGTCGGGGGTGGTCGCCGGCGTGATGCTGCAAGGCTGGCAGCTGTCGATCTTCGACGTCACCGCCTACCCGGCGGTGTGGGTCGTCATCCTCGTCTCGCTCGCGGTCGGCGCGCTGGTCGGCACGCTAAACGGCGTGCTGGTGACCAGGTTCAACGTCGCACCGTTCATAGCGACGCTCGGGACGCTGTACATAGCCCGAGGGGCAGCCTTGCTGATCTCCGACGGCTCGACGTTCCCGCGGCTGCAGGGCGACCCCGCGACCGGCAACACCGGGTTCTCGTTCCTCGGCGTGTCCCGGCCGCTGGGCGTCCCGACGGCGATCTGGATCATGGTGCTCTTCGCGGTCGTCATCTGGGTCCTGATCACCCGCACGCCGTTCGGCCGTCACCTGTACGCGACGGGCGGCAACGAGCGCGCGGCACAGCTGGCGGGTGTGCCGGTCAAGTCGGTCAAGATGCGCGTCTACATCATCTCCGGCGTGTGCGCCGCGACAGCCGGCCTGATCATCGCGTCTGAGCTCACGTCGGCTGCACCGCAGACCGGCAACACGTTCGAGCTCAACGCCATCGCTGCGGTCGTCATCGGCGGTGCCTCTCTGGCCGGCGGCCGAGGCACCGTGAAAGGCGCCCTCATCGGCGCCTTCGTCATCGGCTTCCTCTCTGACGGACTCGTCATGGTTGGCGTCTCCACGTTCTGGCAGACGGTCATCAAGGGCGTGGTCATCATCCTCGCCGTGATCCTCGACCAGGGTCAGCAGAGGTTGAAGAACGCTCGAGCGGCAGCCGTCGCCGCTCAGAGCGTGAAGCGCGAACTGGCGGCGGCACAGCCCAGCACCAACTGACAACTGCTGGATCCAACTCTCAGGAGGAATTTCGATGCGACGCAATCTCCGCTATGGCGCGGTGCTCATCGCCGCGGTCTCGGCTATGGCGCTTGCCGCCTGTTCCAGCTCGTCCGACGACGACTCGGCGGCCCCCAGTGCCTCCGCGTCCGAAAGTGCTGGTGGGGAAGCGGGTGGCCTGATCGCGGTGATCACCCCGTCCCACGACAACGTCTTCTTCAAGGCTGAGGCCGACGGTGCCGTCGCCAAGGCCAAGGAGCTGGGATACACGGCACAGTCCGACTCGCACGACGACGACCCGAACAAGCAGAGCCAGCTGATCGACACGGCGATCTCGAACGGCGCCAAGGCTATCGTCCTTGACAACGCCGGCGCGGACGTGACGATCGGTGCCGTACAGAAGGCGACCGATGCCGGTATCCCGGTGTTCCTCATCGACCGTGAGATCAACCAGACCGGGCTGGCAAAGGCACAGATCGTGTCGAACAACGCCCAGGGCGCCGGCCTCGTCGGCGAAGCCTTCGTGAAGGCAATGAACGGCAAGGGCAACTACATCGAGCTGACCGGCAAGGCCACGGACACCAACGCCGGCGTCCGCTCCGACGCGTACCACGCGGTCATGGACCAGTACCCCGACATGAAGATGACCACGCAGGAGACCGCGAACTGGGACCAGCAGGAGGCCTTCACGAAGGTCGAGACGCTCCTCCAGAAGGACCCGAACATCCAGGGCATCATCGCGGGCAACGACACGATGGCCCTCGGTGCTGTGGCCGCGGTGGATGCTGCAGGGCTGACCGGAAAGGTCATCATCGCCGGCTTCGACGGCAGCCCCGACGCCGCAGCGGCGATCAAGTCCGGGACGCTGCTCGCCACGGGCCTGCAGCCGGCCGTGGACATCGCCGCGATGGCGGTCGAGCAGGCCGACGAGTACATCCGCACGGGCAGCACCGGCAAGGACGAGAAGCAGTCGATCGACTGCACGCTGATCGACGCCTCCAACGTCGACAAGTACACCTCCTTCGCTCTCAGCAGCTGACAGTCGCGGGCCGGCTGAGCCGATCTCGGCTCGGCCGGCCCCGCCACCACCACGGTGGCGTCGAGCTGTCCCGCCGTGGCATACTCGTTGCATCGATGATCGGAGTTGAATAGAAATGCCTTCCCAGCCTCCCGAGTTCGGTGCCGGCCTGTGGCACTTTGCCTCGTACGTAGATCGGTACGCCACCGACGGGTATGCGCCGCCTGTTAGCACCCTCGAGCAGATTGACCGAGCCGGGCAGGTCGGCGACCTCTCGTGGGTCGACGTGCCCTACCCGTTCACCGAGGGCGTCACGGTCGACGACGTCGCGGCGGCACTCAAGGCCCACGGCCTGCGAGCCATCGGCGTCACCCCCGAGATCTACATGCGCAAGTACTCGAAGGGGGCGTTCACGAACCCGGACGCCTCTGTCCGGGCCGACCTGCTCGAGTTCCTCAACGAGGCCGCCGACGTCGTGCGGGCCCTGGACGCCAAGTACCTGAAGGTCTGGCCCGGCCAGGACGGCTGGGACTATCCGTTCCAGGTCGACCACAAGGCGCAGTGGGACCTTGCCGTGTCCGGCATGCGTGAGCTCGCGCAGGCCAACTCCGACATCAAGATGGTGATCGAGTACAAGCCGCGCGAGCCGCGCAACAAGATGTTCTGGGACTCGGCCGCCAAGACGACCCTCGGAATCCAGGCGATGGGCGTCGACAACGTCGGCGTCCTGCTCGACTTCGGACACGCACTGTTCGGCGGCGAGTCTCCCTCGGCGTCCGCCCAGCTCCTGATCGACCACGGCCTGCTGTGGGCCATGGACGTCAACGACAACCTGCGCGGCTGGGACGACGACATGGTCGTCGGCACCGTGCACCCGGTCGAGGTCTTCGAGTTCTTCTACACGCTCAAGATCAACAACTGGCAGGGCGTGTGGCAGCTGGACCAGTTCCCGTTCCGCGAGGACACGGTCGAGGCGGCCAAGCTCTCGATCCGGTTCCTCAAGGCGATCCACCGGGCACTCGACGAGCTCGACATCGACGCGCTGCGCGCTGCGCAGGCGCGTCAGGACGCGATGGGCGCCCAGAAGCTCGTCCAGGAAGCTCTGTTCAGCAGCATGAGGGGAGAGGCATGACCGTCGAAGAGGACCTCGTTCCCGAGGTCACCGCAGTCCCGATCGAAGACCTTCGAGTCTTCGGCCGGACGGCAGCCGGCGCCTCTCGAGAGGAGATCGTCGCCCACCTCACTGATGCGGCCCGAGCAGTCCGGCAGTGCGACATCCAGATGGTCCGTGCGTCCGGGCTCGGCCACATCGGCGGTGAGTTCTCGGTCATCGACATCCTGGTGACCTTGTACCTGCACTCGATGAACGTGTCGCCCGAACGTCTCGAGGACCCGGACCGCGACCGGTTCATACTGTCCAAGGGGCACGCAGCGGCAGCGCTGTACACCACGCTTGCTACCGCTGGGTTCTTGCCCCCGGAGCAGCTCCACACCTTCATGCAGCCGATGTCCCAGCTGAACGGGCACCCGGCACGCACGAAGATCGACGCGGTCGAGGCCAGCACCGGTCCGCTCGGGCACGGCCTCCCGATCGCGGTCGGGACAACGTTCGCCGGCAAGCTCGACCGCTCCGACCGGCGCACGTTCGTGGTTGTCGGAGACGGCGAGCTGCAGGAGGGCTCCAACTGGGAGGCCCTGATGACGGCCGGGAACCACAGGCTCGAGCACCTGTGCGTGGTCGTGGACCGCAACCGTCTGCAGCAGGGAGCCAAGGTCGCGGACACGAATGACCTCGAGCCGCTCGCAGACAAGCTCGCGGCGTTCGGCCTGGAGGTTGTGGAGGTCGACGGCCACGACCATGGCGCTCTCGTCGACGTCTTCGCTGCAGTTCCCGCGGCCTCGGGCAAGCCGACTGCCGTGATCGCTCACACGCACAAGGGCCACCCGATCTCGTTCATGTCCGACAACGTCGCCTGGCACCACAAGGTCCCGTCTGCGGACCAGGTCGAGCAGGCCCTCGCCGAACTGGAGGCACAGAGATGACCACGGCAGCAACGGCGGTCGCCCTGCACGACTGCAGAGATGCCTGGGTAGAGACCCTGGTCGAGCTGGCTGAGCAGGACGAGCGAGTCGTCGCAGTCGTCAACGACTCAGTCGGTTCCAGCAAGCTCGGTCCGTTCCAGGACCGCTTCCCGGAGCGGCTCATCAACGTCGGTATCGCCGAGCAGGACATGGTGGGTGTCGGGGCGGGTCTTGCGAACGGTGGCAAGGTTCCCTTCGTTTCGGCCGCGGCGTGCTTCCTGACCGCTCGGGCCATGGAGCAGATCAAGGTCGACGCCGCGTACTCGCAGAGCCACATCGTTCTCGTCGGGCAGAGCCCCGGCATGGCCTATGGGGAGCTGGGTCCGACTCACCACTCCATCGAAGATCTCGCGTGGCTGCGGACCATTCCCGGCTTGACCATCGTCGTCCCCGCGGACCCCGAGGAGACTCGGCAGGTCATTCGCTGGGCGGCGACGCACGACGGCCCGGTGTTCGTACGCGTCAGCCGCATGGGCGTCCCGGACGTCAACCCGGACGGGTACACGTTCGTCCCTGGACGGGCCACCACGCTCAGGGAAGGTGGTGACGTCACGCTGGTCGCCACAGGCACGGTCGTCTCGCGGGCGCTCGAAGCAGCTGAGCTGTTGGAAGCGCAAGGTATCGACGCGCGCGTCCTGGCGATGCCGACGATCAAGCCGCTCGACAAGGAGGCGCTCCTCGCAGCGGCTTCTGAGACCAAGGGCATCGTCACCGTCGAGGAGGCACTCGTGAGCGGTCTCGGCGGCGCAGTCGCCGAGTTCCTCGCCCGGCACCACCCGGCGCACATGCGGATGGTGGGCGTCGACGACGCCTTCGCCCCGACCGGCTCGGTCCAGTGGCTGCTCGACCACTTCGGGATCAGCGCCTCCGGGATCGCTGCCGCCGCGCACTCACTGCTCGACTGACGCGTGTCCTCGCGGGCACGTCCGCTGCGACATCGGCGACGTGCCCGCGGGAGCGGTTGCGAGGCGACACAGGAGACGAACCACAACGCTTCAAGCGGAGGGCCACGTGGCGGACATATCAACCGGTGTCCTACACGGCGCCGACGACGTGCGTCTGCGGCTCGCGACCAAGGTCGCGCTGCTCTATTACGAGCGTGGCCTGACGCAAGCTGAGGTCGCCGTCGCGCTCCACCTCTCGCCGTCGCGGATTTCTCGATTGCTCAAGTTCGCGACGGAGGTCGGTGTCGTGAGGACCACCGTGCTGCCGCCCAGCGGCGTCTACCCCGAGCTCGAGGATGCGCTTCAGGCGGCATACGGGCTGGGCGAAGCCGTGATCGTCGATGTCACCGGCAATGTCGAAGAAGTGACGCCGGCACTGGGTGCCGCCGCCGGCTCGTACCTCCAGACCACGCTCACCGGTGGCGACACCGTCGGGATCTCGTCGTGGTCGGCCTCCCTGCTCGCAACGGTGGAGTCGCTGCGCCCCTTCAACGAGCCGGTGGTCGACACCGTCGTCCAGATCGTGGGAGGGATCGGCGACCCGCGTGTCCAGCTCGAAGCCACGAGGTTGCTCGGGACGTTCGCCGCTAGCACCGGAGCGGTACCTGTCTTCATGCCGACCCCGGGGATGCTGGGCACCGCTCAGGCACGAGACGCTCTCTCGGCGGACGCGTCCGTGACGGACGTGATCAAGTTGTGGGAGCGGCTGACGCTCGTGCTGGTCGGGATCGGTGCGCTGGCCCCCTCACCTCTCCTGCGCGACAGCGGGAATGCACTCTCGGCTGCGGACCAGCAGCACCTGCTCGACGTCGGCGCAGTCGGCGACGTCTGCCTGCGGTTCTACGGGGCCGACGGTGCGACCGTGACGTCGGGGATCGACAGCCGAGTCATGGGGATCGACGAGCTCCGCCTCAAGGGCGTGCCGCGACGGATCGCTGTCGCTGGCGGCCGGGAGAAGCATGCGTCGATCCGAGCGGCCCTGCTGGGTGGATGGATCACCGTCCTGGTGACAGACACGGAGACGGCGACCGCCCTCCTTAGCGACCTATCGTGACCGGAGGCCCGAGCCGTGCCACAGGCAGTGTGGACGGCGGGGCCATGCCTTGCTGCGACGCGTGGGGCGCGTCACCGGCATAGGCTCGGCGACCGAGACAGGTCCATTCCCGCGCGTTTGGGTTCGGCGCGTCGGTGGAATCGCTCGGCTCGTTGGGGCGCCGTCCGTCATGCCCCTGGGCTCCTGCCGTCCCCAGCGGTCAGTTCGCTGCGTCTCGCGCTAGCGGCGGGGCGAGATGCCTCACAGACTCGCGTGCGACGAGGACAGGCGCAATGACCAGCCGAGGTTGCCGCTCTCCGGTGTTCATGCGCCGAAGCACCATGTGGAACGCTTCGCGGCCGAGTGCAGAGAAGTCCATGAAGAGCGAGGACAGGGGTGGATCGATCCAGCGGGCATCTGGCATGTCGTCCACACCGACGATCGAGTAGTCGTCGGGAGCAACGCGGCCGCGCCGGCGTAGAGCCGCCATGAAGCCGAGAGCCATTTCATCGTTGCCCGCGAAGACGGCTGTGAAGTCGGCAGGGTCGAGGGTCAGCCCGAGTGCATGGCCGGAGTCGGACGACCAGTCGCCGCGCGCGATCGGGAGCGGCTCGAGCCCTGCCTCTGCGAGGGCGTCCAGGTAGCCGCGGGTCCGTTCGTACGCCTCGTTGCGGTCAGCTGGGCCGGCAATGTGTTGGATCCGACGATGGCCCTGCTCGATCAGGTGCCGGGTGGCGAGCAGTCCCGCTGCGTGCGAGTCGATGTCAACCGTGTCCGTGCTGTCTCGAGGGCGGCCGGAGATGGTCACCATCGGCATCGTCTCCCAGATGTGGTCGAGCAGGTCTTCAGTGCCGAGGAACGGCGTCGAGACGATGAGTCCATCAACGCGAGCCGACAGGAACGCGTCCAGGGCCCGGTGCATCTCAGTGCGCAACCGCGGGTCGTTCATGTCGATGCCGAGGTGAGAGATCACCAGGGGGAACCGCGCGCCGAGAGCTGCATCGGCCAGTCCCGTGATGATCGTCGCGCCCCCGTAGTAGAGAGGACCGATCGTGAGGACGCCGATCGTGCCTGTGCGGTTGGAGCGCAAGGTGCGCGCCGCGGAGTTGGGCCGATATCCGAGCTCGTCGATCGCTGCCTTGATACGGGCGCGCGTCTCAGTGCTGACGTACCCGGTCCCCGTGAAGTACCGCGAGACCGTCTGAGCGGACACCCGGGCGGCCCTGCCTACATCCGCCATGGAGGGCCTTGCTGTGTCTGAGCGGGACGAGGTCACGATTCGGATGCTATCTGGCCTAGGAGTGATGACGGCGCTTGCCGCCCTCGTAGGTTAACGATAACCTACCGATGTATTCGTGCTTGCATGATCATTCACCGGAGCCAATGGAGGTCCCGTGACACAGGCCGGCTGCGCCATCCAAACTTCTGCCGGTATCGATCGGCAGGTTGCCCTGTGACGCGCGTCCCGGCGGGCGAGCACGACTACGGCATCCCGGATTCTGGGCGCTGGCGCCTCGGCGAGACGCCGTGGAGAGGTCGACCGTTCCCGGCCCCCAGATCACGAGTAATCGTCGACAACGACTTCTCGGGGGATCCCGACGACCTGTTTCAGCTCGTCCACCACGTGCTCTCGCCAGCGGTCGAGATCCCCCTTGTGGTCGCGTCGCACCTTCGTCCAGGAGACTTTCTCGACCTGGGGCCCGATACCGCCGCGAACGCCTATGCCGTTGCCGTCGACCTGTTCGCTCGGATGGGGCTCGAATCGGTGGATCGAATTCGGCAGGGCGCCTCTGACGCGCTCGTGGACAGGAGCACTCCGCAGGAGTCCGCCGCGGCGGAAGCGATCATCGCCGAGGCGATGCGGGATGACGTGACGACGCCCCTCTTCTACGCGGCCGGCGGCGGGCTCACGGACTTGGCCTCCGCGTACCTGCTCGAGCCGCGCATCGCGAGCAGGATCACGCTCATCTGGATCGGCGGTCCCGAGCACGACGGCCTAGCCGTTCCTCCGGCGAACGCGATGCCTATCGAGTACAACCTGCTGATCGACCTCCCCGCAGCGCAGGTCATCTTCGGTGCCAGCGACATGACGATCTGGCAGGTTCCGCGCAACGCCTACCGCCAGTGCCTGGTGAGTGACGTCGAGCTGCGGCTGCGAACGGCCTCGAGGGGTGCGCTTGGCGCCTATCTCTACGGCGAGATCGACGACGAACAGCGTCGCGTGCACGCCCACGGGCTTGAGGTCTCCGAGTCCTATGCGCTCGGTGACTCGCCTCTGGTGCTGCTCACCGCCCTGCGTTCGACATTCGAACCTGACGCCTCGTCGTCGCACTACGTGGAGCGTCCGACGCCACAGATCGCTTCCGATGGCACCTACTGCCCGGTCATCGACTCGCGCCCCATGCGCATCTACACGCAGCTCGACGTGCGGCTCATGTTCGAAGACTTCTTTCTCAAGCTGGACGAGTTCTCCCGCTGGCAGGCAGCGCAGCTCGTCAACACCGACGCGTCCGAACCTCGGCACGTCTGATCCCCCCGCAAGTCCCAACGCACACGGAGGCAAAGGTGCTGAACAACAAGGCGATGGCAATGATGGCGGGAGTCGGAGCTGTGGCGCTCGGACTCGCTGCCTGCAGCGGCGGCGGCGGCAGTGACAATTCCACCGGCAACGCCGACGGCGGTTCCACTGTGACTGTCTGGACCCTGACCCAGCAGGACGCGCAGAAGACAGCGTGGGACGCGCTCGTGAAGGGGTTCGAGGCGAAGAATCCGTCGATCAAGATCGACACGCAGGAGCGATCGACCGACGCGCACAAGGATGCCCTGCGCCAGGCCACCGGAACCGACACGGGGCCGGACATCTATCGCTACTGGGGCGGTCCGGGCCTGGGTGGCGAGCTGGTCAAGGCCGGGGAGAGCGTTGACATCTCGAAGTACTACGACCAGTACGGCTGGGAAAAGGAGCTCACGCCGCCCGCGTTGACCAACGCCACGCAGTACGGCGGACACCACGGCGTCCCCTTCATCCAGGCGACCGAGGCCGTGTACTACAACAAGGCCCTGTTCGAGCAGGCTGGCATCACGGCGGTGCCGACAACGTACGACGAACTGGTGGCCGCCGCGGAGAAGCTCAAGGACGCTGGCATCACGCCGATGGAGTTCGGTGGAACGGTGAACTGGCACGTGATGCGCCTTCTCGACAACCTCATCGAGACCAAGTGCGGGGCGAAGACGGCCGACGACCTCACCACGGGCGACGGCGACTGGGGCACCGAGCCCTGCGTGACTGAAGCCTTCACCGAGCTGCAGAAGTGGGGCAAGAACTACCTGAACGACGGCTTCATGGGGATCAGCAACGACGACTCCTCGCAGCTGTTCTACTCGGGTCAGGCTGCGATGACGATCGAGGGCGACTGGTTCGGCCCCATGGCCATCGACGGGGGCCTCAACAAGGACGACATGGGAATCTTCACGTTCCCCACAGGTACCGGCCGAACCTATGGTTTCGGTGAGCTCCTGTACCTGACGCCCAACGCCAAGACGCCGGACGATGCCGCGAAGTTCCTCGACTACATGGTGTCGGCCGATGGCCAGAAGGACCTGGGCACGGCGTTCTCGTCGATCTCAGTCAACCCGGACGTCACACCTGCCGCGGACGCCCCGCTCGGGTCGGACTGGCAGGGCATCATCGGCGACTCCAAGGGTCTGTTCGTCAACAACGACCAGAACTTCTCGACGGCCGAGACCACCGAGTACTGGCGAGTCCAGAACTCGGTCCTGACTGGCGATCTGGACCCTGCGAAGGCAGGCGGCGAATTCCAGAAGTGGCGTGACGCCAACAACTGAGCCGAGCAGCCCTGGGGGAGGGGCGGGAACGCCCCGCCCCCAGGGCGCGTCAAGGAGTTCACATGACAGTCCTCAGCCGGACGGGCGAGCAGAACGCAGTGAAGCCGGCCGCCCGTTCCCGAAAGAAGCGTCCCTTCTTGGCCGCGCTGCCGTACCTGGTGCCGGCGGTGGCACTGTACGGCTACTTCATCGCGTACCCGATGATCGAGTCCGTCCGCCTGTCGTTCTACAAGTGGTCAGGCTTTCGAACTGAGACGCCTGAATTCGTTGGACTGCAGAACTACAAGCGGCTGTTCACGCAAGACCCGGTCTTCTGGAAGGCCTTCACCAATTCGTTGATCTGGGTCACGCTGTCCCTGCTGATCCCGATGGTCCTCGGACTCGTTCTCGCGCTCGGCCTCAACCGCAAGATTGCCGGGCGCAACGCGATGCGCTCCGTGATATACATTCCAGCCGTATTCGCCTCCATCACCGTCGCCGCGATGTGGCGATGGATCTACAACCCGACTCTCGGTCTGGTGAACCAGACACTGAAGGCGCTCAGTCTTGATTCCTGGACTCAAGCGTGGCTCGGGGATCCGAAGATTGCGCTCTACTCGGTATTCGTCGCGTCGGTGTGGCAGGCAGTCGGATTCCCCATGGTCTTGTTCCTGGCCGGTCTACAGTCCGTGTCGCAGGAGCTACTGGATGCCGCCAGAATGGACGGCGCCAGTGCGTGGCAAGTGTTCCGCAACGTCACCCTGCCAGCATTGCGTCCCACGACTGTCGTTGTGGTGATCCTCACGATCATCAATTCATTGAAGGTCTTCGACCTCGTTGTGGGGATGACTGGTGGAGGTCCCGCTCAGTCGACGCAGGTCCTCGCTCTATGGTCCTACACACAGTCATTTATCAACCACAACTTCGGTGGTGGCGGTGCGGTCGCGACCGTACTTCTCATCGTGTCATTGGTCCTCGTGGTCCCGTACCTTTCCTGGTCCATGAAGGGAGATGACAAGTGAGCGATCAGGTCGCAACACCAGCGTTCATCCCGGATGATCTGCACAGCAGTCGCGCCACCGGTGGAAAGCGCACGACGCCAGCCCGCGACTTCACACGCATCGCTCTCTGGGTTGCTTTGGTGGTGACAACGCTTCTCTGGTTCGTGCCGTTCCTGCTGATCTTCCTGACATCGGTGAAGACAAATGCGGATATCGCACAGACCGAGCCATGGTCACTTCCGACGAATTGGAACTGGGCCAACTACCACGATGCCTGGATAACGGGTGACCTTGCCAGGACAGGCATGAACAGCCTGCTCGTGGCCATCGTCAAGGTCCCGATCGGTCTCCTCTTGGCGGCGGCGACTGCCTTCGCGATCGCCCGCCTGCGGTTCAAGGGTCATCGGATCGTTCTGCTGGTCATCGCCATCGGCTCGATGGTCCCGATCCAGGTCGCTCTCGGGCCGATGTTCAACACGATGCTGAAGCTCGGGCTCCTGGACTCGTTGCCAGGTCTGGTGCTGCCGTACCTGGCTTTCGGAATCCCCTACGCGGTCTTCATCCTGTACGGCTTCTTTCGCGCGATCCCAGATGAGCTTGAGGAGTCGGCCCGAATGGACGGCGCGTCGACATTCCGCGTGTTCTTTCAGGTAGTCCTACCGCTCGCAAAGCCCGCGCTCGCTGCACTGTTCATCCTGGACTTCGTCGGAACCTGGAACGAGTACGCCATGGCTACGACTCTCTTGCGGTCGCAGAACAACTACACGATCCCCCTGGCCGTACAAAGTTTCTCGAGCCAGCACGGAACCGAGTACGGGCCCTTGAACGCGTTCATCATCATGTCCGCCATCCCTGTCGTGATCGTGTACCTGCTGTTCCAGCGCTACTTCGTGCAGGGAGCGCTTTCTGGCGCCGTCAAGGGGTGATCGGCTGGAACGCCGGACGACGGTGACACCTGCATCGCGACAAGATGTCTGAGGCTGGCTACTTACCGTGGGGCTGGGCTCAGAGGGTCGCAGTTCTCACATCGACTCGGCGCATAGTCGCTGTTCATGGAGTGCGGCAGGGTCTTCGACACCTTCACGACGCGATCGGCCCCGGCGGATGTCGAACTCCGCCGGGGCCGACGTCTTGACGTCGTTCGCCGGGCCGGCCAGCGCGCTCCGTGGACAGGTGTCACCCGGCGCCCGTGCAGTCCCCTCCATGAACCGAGCGGTTGAGCCGCACACGCCGCAACCCCGCTCGCGCCACGTGGTGCCGTGCCGGACTGCTGTCGTCCGTGACGACAGGTACTCCAGAGATGTGGTGGGGGCCTCCGTCGTGGAGGTGTTTCGGGCGCAGCTGCTCCCAATCGGGCGGCGCGGTGAGCGTGCGGCAGCCGCTCCGCACCTCCACGGGTTGGCGTGGTGCCCGCGCACCGAGTGCGGGGGACCTGATCCATCGACGGAACCCGTAGGCAACGGCGCTCGAGGGTTGCGGCGACTCGGATTGTCTCAACGAACGACCGCAGCCGTCCTGCCGCGCGCCGCCGCCCCACGACCGGGCGGTCAAGCCCTCCGCTCTGCTGCCTGTCACCGATGCACCGTCCCGAGTCCAGTGCGACGCCTCGATCACCCGGCGCACGAAAGCGGGGGCCGGGTCCACAAGAGACGGCGGCCCCCGCATCGGAACGTGCTTAACTCACCTCGAGGATGATCCGGGAGTATCGAGTGAGCGGGAACTGTCCGTCATCGGTCGCCTGGAAGATGAAGGACAGGGTCTGGCCCGGCTGCGCATCCGCCGGGATCGTGACCGTCGTCGTTTCCGCCGTGGGTGCATCGACACTGACGGAACCGGGGTAGGTGCCCTCCTCGCGGTACTGCCACCACTGGAGAGACAGTGCGTCGTGATCAGTGTCAGTCGCCTTCCCTCGCAGGGTGACGGTCTCGCCAGGAGTTACGGCGACCTGGTTGTGAGCGAGAATCGCCACGCGTGGTGCGTGATTTGCATCCGGTCGCTTCGTCGGCTCCAGGCTCCACTTGACTCGGTTCGCAAAGTCGTTCTGCACGGCGGCTGCCCAGCGCAGCGTGGTGAAGTTGCGAACAGCCGTTCCGGACGCGTCGAGCTCCGTGGGAACCTGGGTCCACAGGTTCGGCGAGGAGGTCACCTGTACTGCGCGTCCTCCCCAGCTTCCGAGGGTGGGATCGCCGGGGACGTCGATCCCGGTGTCCATGAGGGGCATGTACGCCACGTTGTCACCCTCGGACAGGAAGTCATACGGCGCCAGGGGCTTGCACCAGCCGGAGGGTGCCAACGCCGGAATGCCGAAGATGTCGAGCTGGTCACCGGGCATCGCCTGGCCATCGAGCCAAGACCGATAGAGCGAACCCAGGGGACCGACCTGGATGTTGGCCTTGATCCAGCTGCCGGAGAAGTAGACGCGATCTGCGGGGAGACCCCGCGTGTTCCCTGCTGTCCCTCGGGCGCAGTTGTAGCCCCACGTCGCGTAGCCCGCGGACAGCTGCTCGACCTTGATCTGGGGCCACGCCTTGGAGATGTAGTCCTGGTAGGTCTGGTCCTGGAAGCCAGAGGCGAGGATGACCGCCTTTGTCGTGACCTTCTGCTGGATCTGCGTCCAGTCGGCGGTGCCGGAGTACTGCTCTTCGATGCTCTTGAGGGCCCGGGCGATCGTATTGGTACCGCCCCATGCCTGCAGGTAGAGCGCCCTGGGATCGTTGTCCAGCAGCAGCCCCTTGATGAGGTCAGAGCCTTCGGTGTCGTGGCTCATCTCTCCCTCGAAGTCCACGTTGCCCAGCTTGACGGTGGCAAGCAGCGCCTTGGGAGAGGGGTAGCCGGCGTCCTGACGGTGCAGGTTCGGGTAGACCTTCGCATAGGCCGGCAGGACGATGTCCTGGATGGTGGTGTTGCCGGTCCACCGCCACGACGTCTGCGGGGTGCTGTACTCCCGGCCTGGCAGGAAGAACGTCGTGCCCTTCCCATCACCGGCCCAGTGGTATCGCCCGCTCGAGTACACGATGCCCTGTGTGTCGATGTCGTTCGTGTAGAAGAGGTACCGGATCAGCGACGCAAGGTCGTCCTGCTCCATGTCTGTCGTGACGACAGTCCTGGGCTTGTCAGCGAGCCCATTCTGCGTCTGTCCGTCGCTGCCTGGGGCCGCCTGGGCGGTCGTGGCGCCGGCAAGGCCGACACAGCACGCCACCGCTATGGCTGCGCCTGCTCGGCGCCAGCGGCTCGTGTGCGACCTGGTGGTGGGAAGGGTCATCTGTTTCTCCTCGCATTAATATTCGACGCTGAATTTGGAGGCGAGGCTCATGTTCGCGGAGGTTTCGCGACCTGTCAACTGCTCATTGCGGACACGACGAGGCCGATGGCGCCACTGGCTTGTCCGCCGTGGTGACGGGCCCGCGTCGTCGGGGTGCACGCTCGCGGTTGTCCGCCGTGAGCGGTCCAGGGTCGTGGCGCTTCAGCCCATCTCGTCCTCTACGGCCGGTTCGTTCGCGGGCGGGGGACTCACCGAGACGGGAATCGGCCATGGACCCGTACGTCGGTCTTTGCGATCAGCGACGTCCGTCGCGTAACGCAATCCGGGGACCGTTCGGCGTCCAGGCGCGGGCGCAGCTACGCGCACCCAATGACACCCCAGCCTCTCGATCAGAGCCAGGCCGTTCTCGTCTCAAGCCAGTGAGACAGGCGTAATGCGGCCACTACGGCTCCTCGTCACTTCGGCGTCTACTGCGTGCCAACGTGTGACCAGCAGTGCGAAGTGGTGCTGCCACAGAGCCACGAGATCGACACTCTCGTCGAGTAGCCACTGCAACTCGAGGCCGTCCATCAGTGCCGCAATGCCCCTCGCCTCGGCATCAATCTCCGCGTCGGTCATGGGCTTGATCTCCCCAGCGTCGCTGGCGTACCGCAACTCCGCGGAGAGTCCCGTGATGACATAGCGATAGCGCCGCGTGATGAACGGCCGAGCCGGGTGATCAGGGTTCGATGCCTCGGTCGCGACCGTGAGCAGAAGCTCCACCATGCCGCGGTTCTGCACGTTGGCTGTGACGACATCGGCCCAGCGTCGTAGGTACTCGAGCCCGCGTGAATTCCCGCCGACCTCGTTGTTGTTGAGGCGGTCGGACTGCTCGAGCACTGCCTCGAAGAGGCCTTCCTTGCTACCGAAGAGGCGGATAAGAGCCGGCGTCGACACCCCGACGATCTCTGCGATCCTGCGAAGGGAGCCGCCGGCATATCCGTACTGGCCGAAGACCAGTACCGCGGTGTCCAGAACCTGCTGCCGGGTGCGCACGCCGTTGCGGTAGGGCCCGCGCGTTGCGCGTGGCGCCGTCCCCTTGTCGGCGATCGGGGCTGTCATGGCTGGAGTATTCCATCGAGTGGTTGTCCATGAACAGTGAACGACGAGTAACCGTTCGCGATTCGCTATTGAGTGCACGCTCCCCTCGCACGACGAACTTCGCCGTACTGGCCGCAGTGCCGTGACGCGGGCACACCGGCATGGCCGGAGACAGTGCTGCTCGCGCCGATGACTCTTGCACGGTCCGCCCGAACCGGCGTCCTGGCGGTCTGACGAGGACCTGCCGCGCGACCTTCGCCAGGGCGTATGTAGGGGCKAGCCCGAAGAGCAGCGCAGACGGCGAGGCGTGCGGACTCGGGTTTCGGCAGCGAAGTGTTAGCGCGTGATAACCTTTCGTTCAACGGATCCCGACCTACTGACGCCAGTTCGGGTCCGCCTCAAGTGACGACGATGTACCAGGAGGCTCCTGCGCTACCGATAGGGGCTCGGACGCGCCGGACTGCCGGGTCCCATGCCGCACTACGTCGGCCTAGTCGCCGACGACTGCGACTGCGTGCTCGAGATCCATTCGTGGTCGCACCCGGGGCCTGAGCGCTGAACGGATGTCCGTGGCGGCGCGTGTGCCCGAAGCGGAGGCGTTGGTAGGCGCCGCCGACCGACTCAAGCTGGCTCTCAGCGCAGACGCTTCGAGCAACGGTTGAACCAGAATCGCGACCCAGGAGGCAGTGCCTTGCTCAATCCCACCACCCGCTTCGGCGAGGCCCTCGAGAACGCAGCCGCCCGCGCCGTTCTCGACCGATACCTGCCGGGCTTCGTCGCTACCCCTCAAGCCGGACAACTTGCGGGCTACCCGCTGTTCGTGATTGCCGGAACGATCCCTGCGCTCCGGGACGACGCCGAGCTCACGGCCAAGCTGTGGGCGGAGCTGGCGGCCATTGAGCACGTCGTCACACCCAAGGTGTATGCCCCGCGGATTGAACCCGACCCGGGCTACGAAGGCGTTGAGGTCCCGCACGCGTCTGCGACGTGCCTGCCGCCCGGCCCGACGCCGAGGTGGGGTGTCGTGGAGATCGAGCTGCATGGGCCGTCGCACGGCAACCCGTTCGTTGACGTGGACCTCTGGGCCACTTTCCTGTGCGGCGACCGCGAAGTGCGGGTCGGAGGGTTCTACGACGGTGACGGGGTGTACCGGATCCGCATGCTCGCCGAGCAGGAGGGCACGTGGCGTTTCACGACCGGATCCACTGCCCGCTCTCTGCACGGCATCGAGGGAGAGGTCGTCGTCGGACCGCCGACGCCAGGCGAACACGGTCCCGTGCGCGCTGATGGATTCCACTTCCTGCATGCGGACGGCACTCGCCACCGACCATGGGGGACAACCGCCTACGCGTGGACGCACCAGCCGGCTGAGACCCAGGAGCGAACCCTCGCGACACTCGCCGCATCGCCGTTCACAAAGGTCCGCATGTGCTTGATGCCAAAGTCGTACCTCTTCAACACGGAGGAGCCCGAGCGATTCCCGTTTCTGCGGTCGGGGGACGGGTTCGACTTCACACGGTTCGATGTTGCGTCCTTCCACGCTCTCGAGTCCCGTATCGCGCAGCTTGCGGCGCTCGGGGTGCAGGCCGACCTGATCCTCTTCCACGCCTATGACCGGTGGGGCTTCGCCGACATGGGTCAGGCAGTCGACGACCGTGTCGTCGCCTACACCGTGCGGCGGTTGGCGGCCTATGGCAACGTCTGGTGGTCCTTGGCCAACGAGTACGACTTGGTCGTCACCAAGACCGTCGAAGATTGGGAGCGCCTGGCACAGGTCGTGCAGGCGGAGGACCCCCACGGCCACCTGCTGTCGATCCACAACTGCTTCGACTTCTACGACCTGACGCGTCCTTGGATCACGCACAGCTCGCTGCAGCGCATCGATGTGTACCTGACGGCAGAGAACACCGACGAGTGGCGCACTCGATGGGGTAAGCCGGTCGTGATCGACGAGTGCGGCTACGAGGGCGACCTAGAGCACGGCTGGGGCAACCTGACGGGCGAAGAGCTGGTGCGCAGGTTCTGGGAGGGCGCCGTCCGCGGGGGCTATGTCGGCCACGGCGAGACGTACCTCAACGACCGTGACGAGTTGTGGTGGTCGAAGGGCGGGGATCTCACCGGATCAAGCCCGGCAAGGATCGCGTTCCTCGAGCAGATCGTCTCTGAGTCACCCACGGGGGTCATGGATCCATGCCCGTCCGAGTGGGACATGCGGTGGGGTGGTGTGCCCGGTGAGTACCTCGTCGGATACACCGGGTTCTCGCGACCGCGTTACCGGAACGTCTTCTTGCCCGCCGGTCGCTTCCGCGTGGACGTCATCGACACCTGGGACATGACCGTCGAACCCATTCCAGGCTTGCACGAGGGCCACGTCCTTGTGCCGTTGCCAGGGAAGCCGTACATGGCGATCCGTCTGCGGCGGGAACGGGAGGACCAGGTGCACTGACCGACGGTGTCATGCGCTCGGAGCAGCCAAAACGCCGTGCACTGCCCGAGTCCACGGACTCGGGCAGTGCACGGCGAGCTCCGCACGCGGCATCCCCTTGGTCGGTAATCCTGTCCTGACGCAAGCGTCGTGAGCGCGCGGTTGGTCAGGGACTCGCTGACGAGGGAGCGAGTCGACCGTGCCACTTCCGGATCCGAGGTGCGCTCGCACCAGCTGGTGGCGTTCGGTGTGTCCATACCAGGTCGCACTCGGATGAAACGGATGGAGAGCTGTCCCGTCAGGATCAAGGGCGGCGCCGAGCTTGAGGCTGACGATCGGGTGGGCGCGCTCCACCCGACGTCTTGTCCGGCGCGCCGACCACCGTGCCCTGGGCGCGCTCTCCGGAGCTCCGGCATCGCCATCCCCACCGCGGCCGCCCCGTGGCGCTCCCGGCGTCGGAGGGGGACAAACCGAGAGCGGTCGACGGGGCGGATCCTGAGCCGAAAACTGACTGGGCTGTCAGCTTTGCTAGAGCGGCACCGTGACCAAGGACTGCATGTGGGCGCGGACCTCGGCGTGCAGGTCGACGTTTTCCGGGTCGTACAGCCACTGGAACTGCAAGCCGTCGACGACAGCCAGCATGGAGCGTGCGGCGTGGCCGGGCTCGACGCCGGCACGCAGGATGCCCTCCTCGCGCATCGCGACGAACGACTCTTTCGCCATCTCGGTGATCAGGCGGTAGCGGTCGCGAAAGTACGCGTGTGCCGGATGGCCATCTGTCGTGCCTTCTGCGGAGAGGATCGCGTAGAGCTCGATCATTCCGGGCTGCAGCGTGTTTATCCGCACGATCTCGAGGAACGCGCGCAACTGGCCGATTCCCGGCTGCGTCACACGGGCGAAGACCTCCCTGCTGCGCGCGTCTCGCTGCTCGAGTACAGCGGCGAGCAGCTCGGTCTTCGAGCTGAAGTGGAACAGCACGCCCGCCTGGCTCAGACCGACGCGAGCGGCGATCTCCCGCAGCGAGCCGTTGGTGTAGCCGTTTGCGGCGAAGACTTCGAAGGCTGCGTCCACGATGTCCCGACGACGTTCGGCGGACTTCGCGTAGCTGCCGCGTACGGCGGTGCTGGGGGTCATGGCCAGCGACGTTAGCACCTTCACCCGTCGATCACGGCCCGCGAGAGGCCAAAACTAACTACCCACTCAGTTTTGGTGCTAGGGTCCTCCGGACGGCGCCGATGCCGTCGCTCTGTTCTGGATTGGGGAAACGATGAGGTTTCGCAAGAGCTCGGTACTGATCGCCGCTGCCAGCGCGTTGACGCTCGGCAGCCTCATGGGCTGCTCACCGGCCGACGACGCGTCCGGGAACTCAACCGCTGGAGCCAGCGAGGGGTCGTCCCACGCGCCGCTGCTGAACCTCGGCATGGTGGACGCACCGGGACAGGGTGGTCTCGTCGCGGCGAACATGTCCTTCTCGACCAAGGCCCCCTACGGGCAGGCCGTCTACGACACCCTGGTCCGCGCGACCCCGACCAACGAGCTTCAGCCGAGCCTCGCCACCGAGTGGACCTACGACGACACCAACACCGTCCTCACGCTGAAGCTGCGCGACGACGTCTCCTTCACCGACGGCACGAAGTTCGACGCCTCCGTGGCGGCACAGAACGTGCTGCGCTTCCGCGACGGCTCGGCCGAGAACGCGAACTGGCTGGCAGGCGTCACTGACGCCAAGGCCGTGGATGCGGCCACGCTCCAGATCACACTTTCGGCTCCCGACCCGTCACTGCTGGTGAACCTGTCGCGTGCCGCCGGCTACCAGGAGTCTCCCGCGTCCTTCGACGACCCCAACCCGATCGGCACCGGTCCCTACGTCCTCGACGCCGCTCGCACCGTCACCGATTCCAAGTACGTCTTCACGGCAAACAAGGACTACTGGGCGCCCGAGTACCAGCACTACGACGAGGTCGACATGACGGTCTTCGACGACTCGGTGTCGATGCAGAACGCCCTGCTCGGCGGCCAGCTGAACGCCGCTCTGTACGCAGGCGATGACGGGTTCGATCAGATCAAGGGTGCCGGATACACGGCACACGAGTACTCGAACGACTGGCAGGGGCTGCTGCTGTTCGACCGTGCCGGCGACCTGAGCCCGGCGATGGGCGACGTCCGGGTGCGCCAGGCGATCAACTACGCGGTCGACAAGGCCGGCATCCTGAAAGGCCTCTCCGGCGGACGCGGAGACCTGACCACGCAGGTCTTCGGGCCGGACACACCCGGTTTCGACGCCGATCTCGACGACGCCTACCCCTACGACCCGGACAAGGCTCGCGCGCTGCTCGCCGAGGCGGGGTACGCCGATGGTGTGGAGATCACCTTCCCGACCGTCTCCTTCGTCCCGCCCGCGACCTTCGACCTTGTCGGCCAGCAGCTGGCGGAGGTGGGCATCACGGCGAACTTCGTCGATGTCGCACCGCAGGCCTACGTGGGCTCGCTCCTCTCGGGCTCGTACCCGATCGCCGCATTCCGTCTCGAGCAGCCGGGCAGCGAGTGGGCGACGTACAACCTCGTTGCCGCGCAGAACGCTCCGTGGAATCCCATGCACCAGCCCGACGAGAAGGTCGCGGCCTGGGGCCAGACGATCCAGACGGGTACGCCCGAGGAGTCCGCGAAGGCTGCCTCGGAACTGAATGCCTATCTGGTGGACCAGGCGTGGTTCGACCCGTGGTTCCGGAACATCACCACGTTTTTCACGGACGCCTCGACTGACGTCACGGTGCAGGTCGGAAACAGCTTCCCGTACCTCTGGAACATCACTCCGAAGTCCTGACGTGCGGACGGAGGGGCGCCACCCCGACCGGGCAGCGTCCCTCCGTCATCCGCGACCAAGGCACAACCCTCCGCACCCGTCTTGGAGTTACCCGTGGGTCGATTCATCGCAGTACGCCTAGGCGCGGGCGTCTCTCTCCTCTTCGTCATCTCGTCCGCCGCCTTCGTCCTGCTCTACGTGAGTGGCGGGGACGTTGCGCGCAACCTGCTCGGCGCGACCGCGACCGATCAGCAGGTCGCTGCGAAGACGGTGCAGCTCGGCCTGGACCAACCATTGCTCACCCGCTACTGGGACTGGCTCAGCTCGGCGCTCACGGGCGACTTCGGGACCTCATGGGCGTCGAACGCCCCAGTCTCTGCAGTCCTGGCCGGCCGCACAGCCGTCACGTTGACCCTCGTGACCGTAGCCGTCCTCGTCTCCGGTGTTCTCGCGGTCGCACTGGGATCGCTCGCAGCGACGCGCGGCGGTTGGACAGACCGAAGCGTGCAGGTCGCGTCTCTGGTCGGCGCGGCCGTCCCGGGCTTTCTCGTCGCCCTCGTGTTCGTGCTCGTGTTCGCGGTCAAGCTCGGCTGGTTCCGGCCGACCGGCTACGTCGCGCCGAACGATTCGATCACCGGCTGGCTCGCCACCGCCACACTGCCTATTGCCGCTCTGGCCGTCGCAGGTGTCGCAGCCGTCGCACAGCAGGTGCGCGGGTCGATGCTCGACGAACAGCGCAAGGACTACGTTCGCACGCTGGAGTGTCGCGGGCTCGACTCGCGGACCATCATCTTCCGCCACGTGCTGCGGAATGCCGGCGGACCGGCGCTCAATGTGCTCGCTCTCATGTTCGTCGGCATGCTCGGTGGCGCGATCGTCATCGAGCAGATCTTCTCGCTGCCGGGCCTCGGCAAGCTCACTGTCTCCTCCACGCTGAGCGGCGACGTGCCGGTGATCATGGGCATCGTCGTCGTCACGGTGGCTCTGGTCGTGGTGCTCAACCTTCTCATCGACCTCGTGCAGGCCTGGCTCAACCCGAAGGTTCGACTCTGATGACGACTCCGCTCCCAGCTCCCGTGCCGCAGAGCGTGGGACGACGGCCTTCGCTCCTCCGGGTGGTGCGTCGTCAGCCGCTCGGCCTCGCCGCCACAGTCGTGATCGCGGCATATATCGCGATCGCGGTGATCGGCCCGTGGATCACGCCTGGCGACGCCTATGCAGCCGATCTTCAGAGCATCCTGCTCCCGCCGAGTGCAGAGCACCTTCTCGGCACCGACCCGTCCGGCCGCGACGTGCTCTCCCGGCTCCTCATCGCCACGCGATACAGCCTCCTCGGCGCGCTCATCGTCCTCGCAGTCTCTTCCGTCATCGGCGTGACCTCGGGTCTCGTCGCCGGGTATTACCGGGGGTTCCGCGAGACGTCGTTCTCCTATGTCGCGTCGCTCCTGATGGCTATGCCCGCGATGGTGGTGCTGCTTGCCGCCCGCACCGTGATCGGTCCGAGCATGTGGTGGGCGATGGTCATCTTCGGTGTCATCGTGTCGCCGGCCTTCTACCGGCTGACGTTCGCGACGGTCTCCGGCGTCCGCAATGAGCTCTACGTCGACGCCGCGCGGATCTCGGGGCTCTCAGACGTACGCATCATCGGCCGACACATCCTGTCCGTCGTCCGTGCACCTGTGATCATCCAGGCCGCGGGGATCGCAGGCGTCGCGATCGGGATCCAAGCCGGGCTCGAGTTCCTCGGGCTCGGGGACCGGGATCTCATCACCTGGGGCGGGATGCTCAATGACGGTTTCCAAGCCATCTACCGCCAACCGCTGCTCCTCGTGTGGCCAGCCATCACGATCGCGCTGATCAGCATCGCACTCACCTTGTTCGCGAACGCGCTGCGCGATGCGCTCGAGCGGTCGTCGTCGTCGCGGCGTAGCCGCGCGACGGCACCGTCCGCGACGGCGTCCGTCCCGTTCGACCCGGAGGCCGCGCTCAGCGTGCGCGGCCTTGAGGTCTCGTACGTCGTCCCGGGCGAGGCGCCCAAGGTCGTCGTCGCCGACGTGAGCTTCGACGTCCGCCCCGGCGAGGTGCTGGGGCTCGTCGGCGAGTCAGGGTCCGGCAAGACGCAGACGGCCTTCGCGATCCTCGACGTCCTCCCTGGTGGCGGACGCGTCAGCGCCGGGCACATCGCGCTGGGAGGGCGGATCGCCTCGCAAGCAGACCGTGCGCGTGAGCGTGGCCGCACGGTCGCCTACATCCCGCAAGAGCCGATGTCGAACCTGGACCCGTCGTTCACGATCGGCTACCAGCTCATGGAACCCCTGCGAAAGGTGATCGGGTTGAGCGCGGCTGACGCCCGGAAGCGCGCGGTGGAGCTGCTCGCCCGCGTGGGCATCGCCGACCCCGAGTCCGTGATGCGCGCCTACCCGCACCAGGTCTCGGGTGGCATGGCCCAGCGCGTCCTCATCGCCGGCGCGATCGCCACCGAGCCCGACGTCCTCATCGCGGACGAGCCAACGACAGCACTCGACGTCACCGTCCAGGCCGAGGTGCTCGACGTCCTGCGTGACCTTCAGGCCGAGCGCCAGATGGCGATGATCGTCGTCACTCACAACTTCGGCGTCGTCGCGGACATCTGCGATCGGGTCGCGGTCATGCGGAACGGACGGCTCGTCGAGTGCGGGTCTGTGGAGGACGTCTTCGACGCACCTCAGGACGAGTACACAAAGTCGCTGCTGACATCGATTCTCGACGACACGGTCCGTCCGTCGCTCGAGTCCGCCCCCGAGAGGAGCTCCCGATGAGCGAGCCACTGCTGAAGGTCGCTGACCTCGAGGTCGCCTACCCCCAACGGGGAGTCCGCGCCGCTCCGAAGTCCGTGCTCAAGGGCATCTCCCTCGAGATCCAGCCGGGTGAGACCGTGGGTCTCGTCGGGGAGTCGGGCTCGGGCAAGACGACACTCGGGCGCGCGATCCTCGGGCTGGCTCCCATCACGGGCGGAACCGTGCGCTTCCGCGGTCGTGACATCACCAACGCGAGCCGCCAAGACAGACGCGAGCTGGCTCGTGACATTCAGGTCGTGTTCCAGGATCCGTACACGTCACTGAACCCGAACCTCACCATCGAACAGACGCTGACCGAGCCGTTACGCGCCCACGGCGAGTCGGGGGCCGCGGCGCGCACCCGGGTCACGGACCTGCTCGACGCCGTGCACATGCCGAGCGACTCGCTCGGGCGCTACCCGAACGAGTTCTCGGGCGGACAGCGCCAGCGGATCGCGATCGCCCGGGCGCTGGCGCTCGAACCGTCGCTGATCGTGTGCGACGAGCCCGTGTCGGCCCTCGATGTGACGACCCAGCGCCGAGTCCTCGACCTGTTCATCGAGATCCAGGAGCGAACCGGCGTCGCTTACCTGTTCGTGACGCACGACCTCGCTGTCGTACGGCAGCTGAGCCACCGGGTGGCGGTGATGTACCGCGGCGCGATCGTCGAGAGCGGCGACTGCGACGACGTCACGGCCCGACCGGAGCACCCGTACACCCAACGTCTGCTCATGGCGGCGCCGTTGCCGCACCCTCGTCGTCAGGCGCAGCACCGGGCCGATCGACACCGGGTGCTCGCCGCCCAGCACGAAGCAGACCTCCAAGCGTCCCTCTGACATCACCCCGTACGGCGGTCTCGACGACCGCCGCAGCAATCATGCGTTCGAAGGAGCACACCGATGACGGCCCACGCCGCGATCTTCGACCTCGACGGAGTCCTCGTCGACACCGCCGCCCACCACTTCGCTGCCTGGCGCTCCATCGCAGCCGAGCTCGGCTTTGCGCTCGCCGACGAGCACGAGGAACTCCTCAAGGGGGTCGGTCGCGCCGACGCGTTGCGGGTGGTCCTCGGGATCGGAGGGCTCGATATCGACGAGGTGGAAGCTGCTCGCCTCGCCGACCTGAAGAACGCCCAGTACGTCGAGTCGATCGAGGAACTGACGCCTTCCGACCTGCTCCCTGGCGCGGAGGCTCTCCTGCGCTCGCTGCGCGGGCACGGGATCCCCATCGCGCTCGCCTCGGCGAGCCGGAACGCACCCCGCGTACTGGAACGACTGGGCATCGCTGACCTGTTCGACGCGGTCGTCGACGGCAACACCGTCACGCAGTCGAAGCCCGACCCTGCGGTCTTCGACGCAGCAGCCGAGCTGCTGGGGGTCGCCGCGGCCGACTGTGTGGTGTTCGAGGACGCTCTTGCCGGAATCGCTGGTGCCCGCGCCGCGGGGATGGTGGTCGTCGGCATCGGCGATCCTGACGCGCTCCAGGGCGCCGACACGGTCCTGGGTGGGCTGGCCGAGGCCGGCCAGCTCGAGGAGCGTGGAGTGACGTTCACGTCTCCCGTGGCGGGCGCGTCCAGAGCCGACTCGGTGAAGATCGACTCGGCTGGCCATGGCTCCGTACGACTCGGCGACGCACCCTTTCACCTCGATGCAGCAGCCCAGGGCTGGGTGCACGACACGCTCGCGGCGATGGACGAGGACGCGAAACTGGGGCAGCTCTTCTGCCTGCTCGCCGAACCCGCCACCCTGGAGCAGGCCGACGCCGACTTCGAGGTCGCGGAGCCCGGCGGCTACATGCGGCGGCCCTCGATGAGCAGCGAAGTGGTGCAGTTCAACGCACTTGTCCAGGGACGCGCGCGGGTCCCGCTGCTCATCGCGGCCAACCTCGAGGCAGGAGCGAATGGCGTCGCGTTCGACGCGACATCGATGGGATCGCCACTCCAGGCGGCGGCGACGGATGACGCTGAGCACGCGCGGCGGATGGGTGAGGTCTGCGCCGTGCAGGGCCGCGCGCTGGGCGTGAACTGGGCGTTCTCGCCCATCGTCGACATCCAGACGAACTGGCGCAACCCCATCGTCCTCAACCGCGGCTTCGGCGACTCGACCGAGCGGGTCGCGCGGATGGGCACGGCCTTCGTCGAAGGGCTGCAGTCCAACGGCGTGGCCGCATCGGTCAAGCACTGGCCCGGCGACGGCGTCGACGACCGTGACCAGCACGTGGTGACGACCGTCAACACGATGAGTGTGCCGGACTGGGATGCGTCGTTCGGGACCGTGTACAAGGCCATGATCGAGGCCGGTGCGCTGACGCTGATGGCGGCGCACATCGCCCTTCCCGCCTACTCCCGGGTCCTGCGCCCTGGCATCGCCGACGAGGACATCCTTCCCGCGAGCCTTGCACCCGAGATCACCACCGACCTGCTTCGCGGCAACCTCGGGTTCAACGGGCTCGTCGTGACCGACGCGACGCTGATGGGAGGCATGCAGATGTCCATGCCTCGGGCTCAAGCCGTCCCACAGTCGATCGCCGCCGGTTGCGACATGTTCCTGTTCACCCAGGACTACGCACAGGATCTCGCGCACATGCGGGCTGGCCTCCACGCCGGTGTCGTGACAGCGGACCGGCTCGACCAGGCAGTCACGCGCGTGCTGGCACTCAAGGCAGCCCTCGGACTGCATGCCATGGACATTGCCGAGCTCGTGCCGGACTCGCTCGACCAGATCGACCGCGGAACGCACGAGCGGTGGGCCATGGAGCAGGCCGGTGCAGCGATCACGCTCGTGAAGGACCTCGAGGCCGGCCTTCTTCCGTTGAGGCCCGAGGAGCGACCCCGCATCCTGGTCTACTCGCTGCGAGGTGGCGCGCTTCCCACGACGACGCCGGCGGAGCTGCTGTGCAAGGAACTGGGCGAGCGGGGGTTCACAGCCACACTTCATGACGACCCTCCGCGGGAGGCCACGATGTTCCAGCCCGTCGGTACCGCGGGCGCCGTCACCGGCACGGAGCTCGTCGAGGGGTTCGACGCCGTGATCTACGTGGCGGACGTGCCCCCAACGTCGAATGCCGCGACAGCGCGACTCGAGTGGACGTTCTGGACCGCCGCCAACCTCCCGCGCTACACGCACGAGGTTCCCACGCTCGTCGTGTCGGTCGCGAACCCCTTCCACCTCCAGGACGTGCCGCGCGTCAAGACCTACGTCAATGCGTACGCCGGGAACCCGGCCACCATCCGCGCGGTCGTCGAGCGCCTCGTCGGGGACGCCCCTTTCATCGGCCGAAGCCCCGTCGACCCGTTCTGCGGCTACTGGGACGCGGGGCTCTAGCACCCGCGTCCCCGAGCGCACCCGGACCGCAAACTCGAGGAGATCCATGCCCACGCTCGCCCCGCCGTCGGCGGTATGTCTGCTCGCCGACGCAGACATGATCACAGCCGATGCGCCGAAGGCCGCCGCCGTCGTGGTCAGCACTCTTGTCGCCCTCGAGCAGCCGGCGGCCGCAGTGCGCTCCGCCCGTCTCGCCTCGACCGCGTGTGGCGTATATGAAGCACGGATCGGCGACAAACCGGTGTCCGAGGCCGTCCTCAGCCCGGGATGGAGCGCCTACGAGTGGCGGCTCGCGGTACAGGATGTCGACGTCACCGACCTCATCGCCAGTGGGGGCCAACAAGTCGAGGTTGCGTTCGAGCTGGGTAATGGCTGGTTCCGGGGGGAGCTCGGATTCGACGGTGCGAAGGTGGACTACGGCCCCGACATCGGCGTCATCGGCGTTCTCGAGATCACCTTCGACGACGGGCACGTGCAGTGCGTCTCGACGAACCCGTCGTGGGTCGGTCACCGCTCCGCTACCACCGAGAACTCGCTCTACCGAGGCCAGCGCATCGACGCCCGGCTGCGCGCGACCCGTGAGCCGCTCGCCGTCCGGGGGGTTCCGTTCGACCGTCACACCCTCGTCGTCCAGGAGGGGCCGGACGTCATCCGACACGAGTCCCTGCGACCGCAGCGAATCTGGGAGTCCCCCTCTGGGCGCACGCTCGTCGACTTCGGCCAGAACCTCGTCGGCTGGGTGCGTTCCACCGTGCAAGGTCCTGAGGGTGCCGAGATCACGCTCCGTCACGCCGAGGTTCTCGAGCACGGTGAGCTCGCAACCCGGCCGCTGCGCGCCGCGACGTCGACTGACACGTTCGTGCTGTCGGGTGGCGACGACCAGTTCGAGCCGACCTTCACGTTCCACGGCTTCCGCTACGCCGAGGTGACAGGTTGGCCAGGGGCGTTGTCGCTCGACTCCCTCGAAGCCGTGGTAGTCCACTCCCGGATCCGTCGCACGAGCAAGTTCAGCAGCTCGCACGTCCTGCTCGACCGGTTCATGCTCAACTCCGTCTGGGGCCAGCGTGGGAACTTCCTCGGCATCCCGACGGACTGCCCACAGCGCGACGAACGGCTCGGCTGGACTGGCGACATAGCCGTGTACGCCGCGACGGCGGCGACGCAGTTCGATGTCGCCGACTTATTGCACGTGTGGCTCGCGGACGTCGAGGCGGAGTCGCGCGCCAGCGAGAAGGGCGTCGTCCCGCTCACGGTGCCGGACATCCTCAAGAAGGCCGACCTGCCACCGACCTTCCCCCGGCCCGGCGCCACCGCGATCTGGGGTGACGCTGCGGTCTGGGTCCCGCAGGCCCTGTGGAACGCCTACGGCGACATCGACCGACTGGCCAGGCACTACCCGCTCATCGCCATGCACCTAGAGTCCGTTGAGTCTGCGGTCTCCGAGACCGGGTTGTGGGACGCGGGAATTCAGCTGGGCGACTGGCTCGACCCCGACGGACCACCAGACCAGCCGTGGATGAGCAAGGCCGACCGAGGCGTCGTGGCAACGGCCTGCCTGTTCCGCAGCGCGTCGTTCGCCGGCCAGGCGGCGCGACTGCTCGGGAGAGCGGCTGACGAGGAACGGTGGGCCGCGCTCGCATCCCGCACGCGCGCTGCCTTCGTGACGCACTACGTGGAACAGGGCCGGATTCGGTCGGACTGTGCGACCGTGTACGCCCTCGCCATCGCCTTCGGGGTGCTCGAAGGCGATCAACGCGCGATCGCGGGACGCAGGCTGGCGGAGATCGTTCGCGAACGAGATTTCCTCGTCTCGACGGGGTTCGCAGGCACGCCGTACGTCACGTGGGCTCTCTCGGAGACCGGCCACGTCGCCGAGGCCTACCGCCTGCTCCTTGAAGAGCGCTGCCCTTCGTGGCTCTACCCCGCGACGATGGGCGCGACCACGGTGTGGGAGCGATGGGACTCCATGCTCCCCGACGGGTCCATCAATGCGGGCGACATGACGAGCTTCAACCACTACGCGCTCGGCGCTGTCGCGGACTGGGTGTTCCAGGTGGTCGCGGGGATCCGCCCCGCCGAGGCCGGCTTCCGCCGCGTGCGGATCGAGCCAGTGCCGGGACCTGGCCTGGACCACGTTGAGGCCGAACGCGAGACACCGGCGGGCCCCGTGGGCGTCCAGTGGAGCGTTGCCGACGGACGGTTCGACCTCGATCTCAGCCTGCCAGAAGGGGTCACTGCCGACGTGGTTCTGCCTGACGGCTACCGCACGGAGGTCACCGGCGGCCTCCACAGTTTCTCAGCCCGCCTCTGACCTCGCGTCGCCACGCGCCCCACTTCTACCCTTCGATAGTCACGCGATTTCGGCACCGTGCTTGGGAAGCCCGGAGTCGCATTTGAGAGGACATGCCTTGAGTTCGTCACCAATGCCATCCGTGCCCGACATCGCGCGCGTCTCAGGAGATGCGCCGCAGCGCATGGGCGCCCGCGCCGCCGTTCTCGTCCTCGCGCTCCTGTGGCCGGCGCAGATCATGACGGTCGCCGGCGTGATGACCTCGATGTCGCAGGCCGCGATCGCCCAGCACTTCCAGACCGTCCATATCGCGTGGTTCATCCTCATCTATTCGATCGTTGGCACGGTCTTGACGCCGTTCGCCGCGAAGCTCGGCGACATCCATGGCAAGAAGAAGGTCATGCTCGTCATCATCGCCATTGGCCTTGCCGGTGACGTGATCGTCGCTCTCGCCCCGAACTTCCAGGTCTTGTTGATCGGCCGAGGCCTCGCCGCCTGCTACGCGCCGATCGTCGCGCTGGTGTTCGCCACCGTGCGAGAGGTGTTCCCGCCGCGGCTGGTGGGACCCGTCTCCGGGACCATCGGTTCCAGCGTCGGCTTCGTCGTCGCCCTGTGCCCCCTCATCGCGGGCGCGCTGCTCGACGCGGTTGGCTTCCGGGGTGCGCTGTGGTTCCTCGCCGGGATCACGGCGGTCGGCCTCGCGCTGGTGTGGCTCTTCGTCCCCACGACGCCGGGCCGTCCGAAGCGTGGCCAGCTGGACTGGGCCGGTGGACTCCTCATCGGTGCGTCGGTCGCAGGCCTCGCCTACGTCATCGAGCGGGCAGGGGAGTGGGGCTGGACCAGCCTGAGGACGCTCGGCTCGGTCGCTGCCATCGCTGTGGCGGTCATCCTGTTCGTGCGCGTCGAGCGTCGCGCTGTGGATCCGCTCGTCGATGTGCACATGCTCGGCCGCCGGAGCGTCGCCACCGTGCTCTCATCGGGATCGATCGTGCTCGGGACGATCTTCGCCGCCACGACGATGGTCATCGTCATCACGTTGTACCCATCGATTCCCGGTGTCTCGGACGGTCTGGGCTGGAGCGGGACGAAGAGTGGTCTCGTCGCGATCCCTGGCGGTGTGCTGATGTTCGCCACCGGGATCGTCACCGGGTTCGTGACACGCCGAATCAGCCCCAAGCTCCCGTTCATCGGTGGTGCGTCGCTCATCATCGCCGGCATGGTGGTGCAGGKCCTCTTCCACCACGGCGCGCTGCAGATCATCCTGACCGGCGGGGTCACGGCACTCGGGGCTGGGATGGTGATGTCCTGCGTTCCTGTCATGATCATGGCCGCCGTCTCGCAGGAGGAGCAGGCGATGGCCAACGGGATGGCCACCCTCCTGCAGGGCGTCTTCACCGCCATGTCTGCACAGATCATGTTCACGGCGCTGAACGCTTCGGGCACCGTGATGGACGGGACGCAGTTCTACACCGATGCCAGCTACCGGAACGGGTACTTCGCTCTGGCGGGCTGCGTTGCTGTCGGGCTCGTCGTGGCGCTGGCGATTCCACGCTTGAAGGCGTCCCGTGAGGTCGACACGGGCACCTCGGAACTTCGCGAAGAGCCGGTCGTCCGAGGTGCTCTCTGAGAGTTCGGGCGTACCCGAACGGCTCGATTCGGACTCGGGGACTATCCGGCGTCTCCCACGCGGCGACGTCGTCGGTCGTGAGCCCGACCAACGGCTGCCCGCTGGTTGACGTGTGCACCGTCGGCGAGGGCGGCCCCGATGGGCTCCCACGGTCCCTGGTATGAGGGGCAGCCCGTCGCCGCGGACTCGGCGAGCCCCGCCCGGATGCGCAGATCCTGGGCCGATCGTCGAGGTGGGGTCGGATTACCTCGACGATGATCCGACCTACGCCACCCTGACTGCCGGGAGGTACGTCGCGCGCGCTGGGGGCTTCGAGCACGACGGGTCCTGCATCCGGATGCGGGCCGCACCACGGTGTTCTTCGGCCCGGTGACGAGCGCTCCGACGAAGGAGTCGGGTCGGTACACCATCTCCAACGCGACCGACTCCTTCGACGTAGTCGAGGGGTCGGAGACCGCACGGATCATGCCGGAGGGACGGATCGGGCTGCTCGACAGCAAGGGCGCGGAGCTGAGTCTTCAGGGGTGCGGGGCGCGCTGGTGTCCGACGTGTCGAAGTCTCCCTGAGTGCGCTAGACGTCCTCTACGGAACTGGCGACCGCCCCGCGCCGACGGATCCAGCATCGGCGTGTATCGGTCCGAATTGCTGGACGCCGACGGCACGCACGAGTGCCCTGTCCCTCAGAAGCGGGGACAGGGCACTCGTGCTGGTGGAACTGCCTACTTCACGGACCAGACCACCGTGACGACCGGCGAGGTGTTGCCGACCTTATCGGTGCCGCTGAAAGAGACCGAGAGGTTCTCGGCGTTGATGTCCGTGACGGGGACGTTCCAGGTACCGGTCGAGGAGACCTGGACTGTGATGCGCTTGGCCTTGGCGGCCGCGTCGGACTGGCTCGTGCCCTTCGACCACACGGAGCCCGTATAGTAGTAGTAGTTCGAGCCTCGCTGTTCGACGAAGTAGGCCGTGACGGTTGCGGCGCCGGAGGCCGTGTCGACCGACTGGCCGCCGATGGCGGTCCAGTTCTTCGCCTTGCCCGCCGGACGGACGACCGTGGTCGAGGGTGGCGTCTGGTCGACGATGACGACCTGGCTGGCCGACGTCTTCGCCCCACCGATGACCAGGGCGTCGACCGGGATCGCCTTCACGCTGAGCGTGTGCGTGCCCGCCGCGAGAACCAGGGTTGCCGAGGTCGACGAGGCGGCGACGGTCTGGAGGACCGTGCTCCCGTCGAGGATCTGGTACTCCTTGAGCGACGCCGCCGGGGCGGACGCCGTCCAGGTGATACCGACCGTGCCCTTGGTGTAGTTCTGCGCGTTGACGACGACCACACCGGTTGTCAGTGAGAGCACGGGGGCGCTGAGCGCGGCCCGCGTCACCGAGACGGTGGTGACCGTGGTCGTGGCCTGACCGAGGTCGTTCTCGAAGACGGCCCGGATCTGGATTCCGTTGTCCGCGGCCACCGCGCCCGTGAGCGTGTAGGTCGGGGACGTTGCGCCGGCGATGTCGTTCCAGGTCGTGCCGTCCGTGCTCTTCTGCCACTGCACGGTCGGGGCCGGCGAACCGGAGGCCGCCGCCGTCAGGGTCAGGTTCGCACCGACCGCGACCGAGGAGGTCGCGGCGATGTCGGTCGTGATCTCAGGTGCCACGTTCGACGACGTCACGTTCTTGGTGACCGTGAGCTTGATGTCGTTGGACGCCGCGCCCAGGCTGATGGTCCGGCTGCCCGTACCGACGACCCAGTTCTGCGCGACGGTGTCCCACCCGGAGACGTCCTGCGGGTCGACGTGCAGCGTGAGGGTCTTGGAAGCGCCCGGCTCGAGCTGGACGCGGTCGAACTGGACGAGCTTCTGTGCCGACTGCTCGAACCCGCTGATCACGAGCCCGTTGGAGTCGTATACCGGCGGGGCGAGATCGGGTGAGGCGCCCAGGTAAACCTGAGGAGCATCTGCGCCCGCCTTGGCGCCGGTGTTCGCGACCGTGAACGTGACGTCCAGGCCGCTGTCGGCCGTGACCTTGGCCGACAGCCCCGAGTATGCGAACGAGGTGTAGGACAGGCCGAAACCGAAGGCGTACTGCGGCTGGTAGTTGTTCACGTTCACTGCCGGGTTGGTGTACCAGCGGTAGCCGACGTTGACACCCTCGGTCCACTTGAACGAGGACACCGTCTGGTCGTCACCGCTGACGGTGGCGGTGGTGCGCTCCGGGAAATCGGTGTACATGGTGTGGGCGTCATCCACCGGGAAGGTGATCGGCAGCTTGCCCGACGGGTTCGCCGTGCCGTACAAGAGGTTGGCGGTTGCGGTGCCACCCTCCTGGCCCGGGTACCACATGTTGAGGATGGCGTCGGCCTGGCTGGCCCACGGCATCGCGACGGCGGCACCGGCGTTGAGCACGATGACGACCTTGTGACCCGCTGCGTGAGCAGCAGGCGCGACCGCGTTGATCAGGTCGATCTGGTCCTGTGGGATGACCGACAGACCGGCGGAGCTCGACGAGCTCGGACCCGAGCCGGCGTTGTTTGAGCCGACGAAGATGACGGTCTTGTCGGCCGTCTGGGCGGCAGTGACCGCCGCTGCGGTGTTCGCCGCGAGCGGCGCCCACGCGAAGCGCAGCGTCGGCGCCTGCGCGGAGTTGGCCGTCGGGCTGTAGGTGAACGTGACCTGGTGCAGACCGGCGGTCAGGCCCGCGAGCGTGACGCCGGTGTTGTCCTTGCCGAGGTACTGCCCGTTGGACGCGAGCTGGCCGTCCGGGAAGTCGTTCTGCAGGATCGTCGACGCCGGCGAAGCCAGCGTCCTGGTCGTGCCGTCGACCGCCAGGGAAACCGTGCCGGCCGCGGCCGGGCGGACCCCGTTGTTGTACGCGGTGGTCACCCCGGAGTCCGTGCCGTACGGGCGCTGCAGGTACAGCGTGTATGTGTCCGTCGTCGGGACGTTGATGTAGCCCGTCCAGGAGTACCGGTAGCCCTTGACCAGGTTCGTCTGGTTGCCGTCCACGATCGTGTCGGTCGAGGTCGTGACCACCGGGACCGCGTCGCTGGTCGTGGTCGTACGGACCAGGCCGGCGAGGGTGCCCGCCGCGTCCTGCTTCAGGTTGGCGGCCGGCACCGTCGTGCCGATCCAGTCGATCCCGGGCGCCGCGAGCACGTTGCTCGTGCCGTTCGCCGCCTTGATCGCCTTGACCGGGGTGTAGTTGTTGCGGTCACCGAAGCCACGCGAGCGCTCGCCACCGGGTGCCGAGGGCATCAGGTAGCCCGTCGGGCCGACGACGGCGACCTTGCTGCCCGTCGCGAGCGGCAGCGTGTTGGCGTCGTTCTTGAGCAGGACGGCGGACTCCTCGGCGAGCTTGAGCGCGACGGCGGAGCCGGCGGTCTTGTCGACCGGGGTCCCGTTGAATGTCGAGCTCACGTCACCGTGCTGGGGGACGTCCGACTGGTAGGCGGCGGGGATCTTGCTGTTGTCCAGCAGACCGAAGCGCTCCATCTCGTAGATCGCCCGGGCGATCGCGTTGTCCAACGCGTTCGCGTAGGCGGGGTCGTACGTCGAGGACGTGACGGTCACGAGCGGCGTCAGCTTGGCGGCCGTGAGGCTCTGGCTGATGAACTCCTGGTCCATGCCGGCGATGAGGTCGGACGTCGCCTTCGACGCGGCGAAGTAGTCGGAGGTGATGAACCCCTTCAGCCCGAACTGGCCCTTGACGATGTTGGTGAGCAAGTTCGTGTTGCTGCAGGAGAACTGCGGGGCCGGCTGCTCACCGACGATGCGGAACGTGGCGTAGGAGCACATCATCGAGCTGACGCCGCCGTCCTCGATGGCCGCCTGCGCGGGCTTGAGGTACAGCTCGTGCGCCGCCTGCGAGCTGACCAACGACGGCACGGTCTGGTCCTGACCGTTGTACATCGACACGTGCTTGACCTGCGCGAGGAGGCCCTGGCTCTGGATGCCGTTGATCTCGGTCGCAGCGAACTGTGCCGACACGTACGCGTCTTCACCGTTGGTCGTCAGGTTGCGCGTCCAAGACGGGTACCGGGACATGTCGACCTGCGGGCCGTAGATCACGTCCGTGTCGAGGGCGCGACCCTCCTGGCCCACGATCTCACCGAGCGTCGAGTAGGCCGACCGATCGAACGAGGATGCGAGACCGATGCGGCTGGGTAGGCCGGTTGCGTCGGCGTATACGTTGATGCCGAGGGCGTCGACGTGGCGCATCTCCGGGATGCCGAGCCGCGCGACACCAGGCAGGTAGCCCGCCTGGCCGTGCGGGTCAGGGTCGGTGGTGCCGCGAACCAGCGACGTCTTTTCAGCGACCGTGAGCTGGGACACTAGCCACGTGACCGTCTTCGTCCATGGTGCGTCCGCCGCGGTCGGGGGGGACTGCACATCTGCGGCGGGGTCCGCAGAAGCTGCGCCCGGGACGACGACGCCGCCGACCAGCAGGGCGATCGTGGCGGCCCCAGCGCAGACGGCGAGACGAGACGCTGAGGGGCGCGCCGGTCCGCGTCGGGGGATCAAGGAGCTGAGCATCGGTTGTCCTCTCTGACAACAGGATTGCTGTCGGACGGAGCATCGCTCGGTCGCTGCCCGTCCGTATCTGTGGGCGACATTCGGCCGGTGCGATTGACATCGTTGTCAGCGTCTCGGTCCGACTGCGCCAAATATGTATGCATCCCATGCAGGCCATGCGTGTCACGCTTAGTACATGTCAGGAAGGTCCTGTTTGTCGACCGCGAGTACCGAGTGGAATCCGATCAGGGCCGAGTGCGCGTCTTCTATCGAGTCGAAGCGCTGGTGCTGGGTTCGGGCGCTGCCGTCGTGGATGCACTGCGCCGGCTTTGTGACGAGGCCGCCGTACGTGGTCACGGCACGCGTCCGAGGATCGCGCTCGACGGCCGCCCGTGGCGGATCGCGTTGTCGCAAGTTCCGACGCAACGAGCGCCAGCTTGTGAGCCACCTCGTCCTTGACGCGGCCCGGGAGCGCCCGAGCGCGACTGTTGATCTCGCGGCGTAGTGCCTCACGAAGGTTGCGGACCTCGGCGACAGAGCCCCGACCGCTCTTCGAAGAAGCGGGTCTGGGCTCCGACCGCCCAGGACAGCATCGAGGTCCTGGTGGCGGGCCCGGCGGGCTCGATGACGCCGACGTGCACAAGCGCTAGCGGCCAGGACGAAGGCCGGGCCACGCGAGCAAGACGAACAGATCCCGCTCGTCCCGAGGCCCGGCTATCGACGCACGCGCCGTGGCTTCGAGCCCCTTGCTCGCGCATCGGGCGAGCTCGTAGTCGAGGGCGCAGCTCCACTCCATTGGTAGGTGCCCAAGGAGTCCGCCGTCCGCCGTGGTGACGCGAACGGGCCTACCGTCCTGGCGTCGCAGCACCACAACGAACCGACCGAGCTCATCGCCGGTCGGGATCGGGGGAGCTGAGTGCTCGTCGAAGTCGGCGACGCGGACGGTCACGTGGCCCCCGCCAGCGGGCACCTCCGTCTGGCCCATCATGGATTGAAACTAGCGCCCCGCCTGAGGACCTGTTGGCGACCTGGCAGTTGTCGAGCGGCCGAGCTCGGAGGTCAAGACGCCCGCGTTGACCGGCAAAGCGGCCTCGGGCGCGCCGAGGGTGTGCGCTGTCGCGTGCTCCGCGAAGTCCCCGATCTGCTCGACGAGCCCGACGGGCTGCCGCGCGATGAACCGAAGGACTCGCCGCCCGCGACGGACGATCTGGAGAACGTCCCTGCGGCCAACAGGTCGAGCTCGGCTGTGTCGTAATACGTCGCGCTGAGCTGGTGCTCTACCGCTTCGCCCTCTGCCCAGGGGGTCCCGTCGTCCGCAGGAGCATCCTTCGTGCCGCGCGCCGTCCCGAACAGCGCGACGAGGCTCGGCACGTCGAACGCACCGTCCGCCTCGTACGTCGACTCGACCTCGCCGTGAACTGTCGGCATCTCTCAGTTCTATCTGGCCGACGGTGGTTGTGCAGCGTGTAGCTGTTGGCGGCGAGTGTCTCGAGGTAGGCGTTGAGGCGACGCTGACGCGGGTCGCGCGACCGGCGGTCAACCTTCGGTACGGCATTCGGTGCGTGGCGGTTTAGCGGGTGCAGGCGGCCTCGGGTCGGCCTAGTCTTTCGGCACACAAACCGCACTGGTCGGTTCGGTCACTGGCCGACCTGGCGGATCGCCACAGGTTCAGTGTCAAGCCTGCCGCGGTGACCCGCCCACGTGTGAACGTGCCGGAGGACCTTGTGACTACCTCAACGACGATGACTGTCGGCCAGTTCGGCTTCTCCCCAAGTGCACCTCGATGGTCCTGGTCGGACGGGATGTTCGCGCTGCACGGGATGTCACCCGGCGAAGTCGTACCCACGCGGGCCTTGTTCGTGAGCCATGTCCATCCTGAGGATCGGTGCGGCGTCGAGGCCGTGCTCGACGGCACCTTGACCGCCGGCGAGCCGGCCGTGTGTGCCTACCGCCTGATCGACCTCACCGGTGAGACGAAGGAAGTCCTGCTCGCACTGAGCCCGGTCGATGAGACGGGAACGGTGCGGGGGTTCCTCATCAATGACACCGAACGGGTCCGTCAAGCGGTCGCCCACGGGGTGAACGCCGAACTTCAGCTCGCGCTGGAATCGCACGCCGCCATCGACCAGGCCAAGGGCGCCCTCATGGCTGTCTACGGCGTCGACAGCGAGAGTGCGTTTCAGCTCTTGCGGTGGGCCTCGCAGCAGCGCAACGTCCGGCTTCGCACGCTCGCTGAGAGGCTGATCACCGCCCTGCAGTGCGCCGGCGGTCTCGGCACCCAGGTGCGCGCGCTGGTGGACGAGACGTTCCTGGCCGTCCTCGACGATGCCCAATTCCCGTTCCCCTGGTCCGGGGGTCGGTCCGTGAGTCTGTCGTTCGACACGCAGGCGGACATCCCGACGCTGCGCGTCACGGGCCGGGTCGACCTGGCGACCGTGGGCGAGCTGACCGCCGCATTGAACAAGCTCATGCTCGCAGGGGACCGCGACGGCGTGATGGTCGACGTCCAAGGCCTCGACAGCGTCGGGGGCGTCGCGCGATTCGCACTAGCGGCCGCCAAACGTCGTAGCGCCGCTCACCGCGTGCCCATGCATCTCGTCGTCGGCGCCCACTCCGTCGGAGAAACCCTGGCGGGCGGATGGATCGCTACGCGTGATCCGCGTGGCGCTCGCGCGACCGCGGGCAGCCACAGGAGCCGATAGCTCGGGACCGGGTCAGCGAGTTCTGCCGGCCTGGCTGAGGGGCTACGCAGACAGCTCGGTCAGGAGTGCCGGGATCTCGTCGACGAGCTCGCGCGCCAGGTACCCGACGCGCCCGACACGCACTGCCAGACGATCGCCTGCGGCGGCGTGCAGATGGGTTGCCCAGCAGGCCGCCTGTTCGGCGTCGGCGCCTCGGGCGAGCAGGCCGACGAGGACGCCCGCGAGGACGTCGCCGCTGCCCGACGTGGCCAGCCCGGGCGATCCCGTCGCCATCTGCCACGAGCGGCCGTCCGGTGCGGCGATCGTGCCCCGACAAGCCACGACGGCCCCGAACTTCTCCGCGATGCGGCGGGGAGCGTCGTCCCCGGCCTCGTCGACCCCGAGCAGGAACGCCGCCTCGGTCGCGTTGGGCGTGAGCACCAGGCGACCGGCGAGGGGCTCGGCAACCTCGGTGACCCGGGGCAGGACGCCGAGGGCGAAGGCGTCGAGCAGCACCTGTGCCTTCCTGCTGATGCGCGGTGTGATCGCACGCAGGAGGTCGACCGTCCGGTCGGCGTCGTCGAGCCCGGGACCGACGAGCACGGCATCGGCCGCGGCGAGATCGTCGTCGAGCATCTCGGTGCCCGTGCCGTCCGGGGCGCCGGACTCGGTCTCGGGAAGTCCGTGCACGCCCGCCTCGGGGAGCGCGACCGCCAGCTGGACGGCGACCGTTCGCGCCACGGCGATCGTCAGTCGGCCGGCTCCCGCACGCAGCGCGGACGTGCCCGCCAGCAGCGCCGCGCCGGGCGACGACCGAGCGCCGCCGACGACGGCGACCTCTCCCCGGGAGTACTTCGAGCTCCCCGGCGCGGGCAGCGGCCAGTCGCGCAGCACCGCCGGCGTGAKGGTCTCAGTGCGGGAGGGCATCGCGGTCCCCGGCGTGCAGGGTGACGGGCGTGTCCTGCCGGACCAGATGCTCGTCCTCGTTGACCTCGCGCGCCTGCCAGCCGTTCGCGCCGCGGACCAGGCGGGTGACGGCGGCGTTGCGCACCGGGGCATGGCGGGCGAGGTCGAGCACCTCCCGCTCCGACAGGCTCTCGCACACGTAGCGGACGGACATGATCACCGCGTCGTGCGCGACGACGAGCACGCGGCGCCCGTCCTCGACCCGGTCGAGGTCTGCGAGGAACGCCCGTACCCGGAGCACGAGGTCGGCCCACGACTCCCCACCCGGAGGCCGGTAGTAGAACTTGCCGAGGTGCCGTCGTCGTGCGCTCTCGGCCGGGAAACGGGCGTCGACACCTGTCGTCGTGAGTCGGTCGAGGATGCCGAGCTCGCGGTCGCGCAGTCGCTCGTCCTCGCGCACGGACAGCTCGGAGCCGGCAGCACGCAGCGCGATCGTCGCGGTCTGCACGGCACGCACGTACGGCGAGCACCAGACCACCTCGGGACCGTCCTGCGCGCCCCGCTCGACGAGCCATGCCCCGAGTGCGGCTGCCTGCTGCTCGCCGAGCGACGACAGGGGGGTGTCAGCGTCGCGCGTCTCGAGCTCGAGCTCCTCGCGTCCTGCCCTCTCGGCGACGGTCGCTGCGACGTTGCCCACGCTCTCGCCGTGGCGGACGAGGATCAGCTCCTGTGCACCGCTGCGTGCGCGGTCGGGCCCGTTCACGAGCCGGCCGGTCCGTCGGCGATCGGGCGGTCGCCTGCGGGGGCGATGGCGGCCGACGTGCCGTCACCGCGTCCCTCGACCAGCGGTCCAGGGGGCTCGTTCACCTGGTGATGCGGTCGTGCAGTCATCGATGTGCTCCGGTGCCGTCCGTCGTGAGGGCAACCCGCGCGTGGCGCTGCGCCCTGCATGCCGGCCCGCTGCTCGACCGAGATTCACGGTATCCGGCCGACCGATCGGCGCAACTGGTCGCGTGCGTCCCGGGTTCGCTCGCGCCCCGGAGCACGGCGACGCATCATGGGTCGATGATCCACGTCGACGTGCCCAGGCTGAGGTTGCCGGGCGGGGCGATACCCGTGGTCGGTCTTGGCACCTGGCAGGCCGGAGGTGGTGCGGCCGAGCGAGCCGTCAGCACGGCGCTGCAGCTGAGCTACCGCCACATCGACACCGCCACCATGTACCGCAACGAAGCAGAGGTCGGACGCGCGCTCGCCACGGTCGGCATCGACCGCGACGACGTCTTCGTCACCACCAAGCTCCCGCCCGAACGCGTCGGGCGCGAACGGCAGACGCTCACCGAGTCACTGGTCGCGCTCCATCTCGACCACCTGGACCTCTGGCTCATCCACTGGCCGCCCGGCGGCGCCCCAGCACCGCGGACATGGGACGCGTTCCGTGCGGCCCGGGACGACGGACTGGTCCGCTCGATCGGCGTCTCGAACTACTCGATCGCGCAGATCGACGAGCTGATCGACGCGACCGGCGAAGCGCCCGCCGTGAACCAGATCCCGTACAGCCCGGCGGACCACGACCCGGAACTGCTCGCCGCGCACCGCGAGCGGGGGATCGTCGTCGAGGGCTACAGCCCGTTGAAGCGCTCCGACCTGCGCGCCCCAGCCCTGGCCGACGCGGCCGCGGCGCACGACGTCACGGCCGCTCAGGTGGTGATCCGCTGGCACGTGCAGCACGAGGTCGTCGTGATCCCCAAGTCGACCGACCGGGACCGGATCGCCGCCAACCTCGACGTGCTGGGGTTCGAGCTCACGGCCGAGGAGATGGCCCGGATCGACGCGCTCGCCTGACGTTCCCGCATCGAACCGTCCGAGGGCACTGAGCGCGGCCGGCACCGGCCGGGTCGCGGTGCCGGACGCGGGAGCCACGATTCGTGTCAGGTGCAGAGACATCGCCCTACTGACGACCAGGAGGACCGACGTGCGACCACTCACGTGGCAAGGACGCGAGGACGTCCGGGTCGAGACCGTCCCGGACCTGCGCATCGAGGCGCCGGACGACGCGATCGTGTGAGTCGCATCCACCGCGATCTGCGGATCCCACCTGCACCTGTACGGCACGGTCGTCCGGGACCCGGCGGAGCCGGCACGCTGATGGCGACAGTCACCAGGGCGATCGGGTGTTCGCCGCGGACCGTCCTGGACGTGCTGGCCGATCGTGGGGTGGGGGACCGGTCTTCTGCGTGCGTCCGCTCGCGCGGTGCCCGACTCGGTGGGACGCTCGGTCCAGGGTTTCAGAGACGTGACCCTGGGCCCGAGGGCGCGCCGGCCGGTTGCTTCACGCTCCAGGCCGAGCCCCGAGGAGGAGATGCTCCCATGGCACTCTGGCTGATCTTGATCATCGTTGGTGTCGTGATGATCGTTCTCGGCGTTGCCGTGACAGCGGCGAAGGTACTGCTGTGGATCGGCATCGCACTGCTCGTCATCAGCCTCATCGGCTGGCTTGTGGGCCGCAGCCGGTCCCGCGCCTGACCACCGCGCCGCCTCGACGGGTGCCCGCGGTCCGTGGCCGATCGCCATCGGTCGGACCGTCCTGGCCTTGGTCGTGACTGTCCTCGTCCGTAGGGGGGACAAACCGTACGGCGCTCAATCTCGTTCGTCAGGCGTTCTGCTCGTCGTCCGACCCGCGCGACTCGCGTAGGGCGCGGCCGATCCGCTCGTCCTCCTCCTGCTTGGCCTGCTTCTTCTCGCTCGCGCGGGTGTCGCGCGGCGGGAGCTGGATGGTCTTCTCGGCCTCGATGCCGCCCTGTAGCTGGCGTCCGCGCTCGACCTCGGCGTCGAGCTCCGCGCCGAACAGGAGAGCCAGGTTGGTGATCCACAGCCAGAGCAGGAACACGATGACGCCGGCCAGGGAGCCGTACGTCTTGTCGTAGCTGGAGAAGTGGCCGACGTAGAACCCGAACCCGAGCGAGGCGACCACCCACACGACGAGCGCGACGATCGCGCCGACGCTGATCCAGCGGAACTTGGGCTGCCGCACGTTCGGGGTCGCGTAGTAGAGGACCGCGATCGCGACGACGACGAGGGCGACGATCACCGGCCACTTCACGATGTTCCACACGGTGACCGTCACGTCGCTGAGCCCGATCGAGGCGCCGACCGAMCGCGCGATGCCGCCGGACAGGACCACGGCCACGACGATCGCCACCGCGAGCACGACGAGGATCACGGTGACGAGGAGCAGGACGGGGCGCAGCTTCCAGATCGGGCGGCCCTCGTCGATCTCGTAGAYSCGGTTCATGCCGCGGCTGAACGCGGCGACGTAGCCGGAGGCCGACCACAGCGCCAGCACCAGCCCGAGGACGAGCGCGAAGCCGGCCGCGGGCGCCTCGGTCAGCTGGGTCAGGATCGGCTTCAGGGTGTCGTCGACGGACGAGACGCCGACGTCGCCGGCGATCTTGAGGACGTCGCCGACCATCTTCTGCGGGTCTCCCACCAGGCCGAGCACCGAGATGACGGCCAACAGGGCTGGGGCGATCGCAAGGACCGCGTAGTAGGTGAGCGCGGCGGCCAGGTCGGTGCACTGGTCGTGGCCGAACTCCCGCAGTGTCTTGCGGGCGACGTACTGCCAGGACCGCTTGGTGATGTCGTCGGGCGAGTCCGGCTTGCGCGGGTCTTCGGGAGCCGGGGCGGTGGCCTTCTCGGTGCTGCGCGTGCTGCGGGTGTCGTGCGTCATCGACGTGTCCTCCGCTCGTGGTCGGTGCACTGCGACCACGCGGCGGGGCACCGCGCTGTGCCCCGCCGCGAGGGTTCCTAGTAGCCGACGGACTGGTCGTGCGCCCCGTTGACCGTCTCGGTGGCGCCGCTGGCCTGCGCGCGCAGGTCCTCGGCGGTCGAGCGGCCCTCGTCGCGGAGCGTGGCGCCGGCCTCCGTGGCCCGATCCTTGACCGCGGCGGCGGCGTCCTGGGCGGGCTGGCGCAGGTTCTCCGCCACGCCCTGGGCGGCCTCCTTGGCCTCCTGGACCAGGGGCGCGGCCTGGTCCTTGGCCGACTGGGCGAGCTGCTGCTCCTGCCGGGTGCTGGGCAGCAGCGAGGAGATCAGCCATCCCGCGCCGAACGCGACCAGGCCGGCCGCCAACGGGTTGCCGCGGGTCTTGTCGGCCGCGGCGTGCGGCAGTTCGGAGCCCTTGTCGCCCACGCTGGACGTGGCCCACCCGGCGGTGTTCGCACCGCTCGAGACGCCGCCCATGACGCGGTCCTTGACGTCGGCGACCTTCGTGCGGACCTTCTCGGCCTGGCGCTGAGCGGCCTGGGTCGGGCTGACCTTGTCGCTGAGGGCGTCGACGTCCGAGCTGAGCTCGGCGCGGGTGCGCTCGATGTCGGCGCGGATCTGATCGGGATGGGTGCTCATGAGTTCTTCTCCTCGTGTCCTTGCAGGGCGTTGGGGATCTTCTTGACGGTGTCGGTGGTCTGCGGCAGGCCGGCCACGCGCTTGGACTCGGCGCGGCCACGTGCGGCCAGCACCGCACCGATCACCGCCCACAGGACGGCCACGATCACGGCCGACCACGCCAGCGAGTCCAGCGCGTCGCCGAGGGCCCACCACAGGGCGACCGAGAGGAACAGCAGGACGAAGTGCCCGGCGACCGCCGCACCGGCGTACAGGGACCCGCCCTTGGCGGCCTGCTTGGCGGACTCCCGGACCTCGGCCTTGGCCAGCTCGACCTCCTGGCGCAGCAGCGTCGAGATGTCGCGGGTGACGTCACCGAGCAGGTCACCGACCGACTGGCGCGGCGGGGCGTCCCACGAGTCGCTCATCGCTGCTCCCACGTGCTCGAGCTGGGCACCGGGGTCGCGAGCTCGTCGGTGAACCGGGGGCGCTCCTCGACGACGTCCTGGTAGACGGGCAGGGACTCCGTCGGCTGCGTCCGGACCGACGGCCTCGACGGCGTGGACGGCGCGTCCTTCAGCCCGCGGGTGAGGCGGCCGAGCACCACGCCGGCTCCTGCGGCGACCAGCAGGAAGGTGCCGGGACGACGTCGTGCGAAGTGACGCACCTCGTCGAGCACCTCGTCCGGACCGTGATCCTGGAGCCAGCGACCCAGGGCGTCCGCCCGGTCGCCGACCTCGCGGACGACGTCCGTCGCGAGGTTGCGCTCGGTAGGTGCGTCGGCCATCTGGTTGAGCTGCGTGGCGAACGACGTCAGTCCGCCGGCGAGCCGGTTCTGCTGGGTGCCCACCTGTGCGGAGATCTCGTCGCGGGTCTGCGACCAGAGGTCGCCGAGCTGGCGGCGCGCCTCGTCGGTCACGGCGGCGGCCTCGCCCTTCGCCTCGTCGAGCAGGTGCCCACCGGCCCCCGCGGCCTGGTCCTTGAGATTGGCGGCCTGCTCCTTGGCGGTGTCGGCGGTACTGCCCGATCCGGTGGTGCTGGTGGTGCCGGCGGATCCGGTACTGGTCGTCCCGGTGGTCCGCTGGCCCGCGTCCGTCGTGCTGAAGGTGACGGCGCCGCCCAGCTGGTCGCCGTCCGTGCTGCCGAAGGTGCCGGTGCCGCTCTGGTCGCCGGGATAGCTGCTGGTGTAGTCGTCGCTCATGGTGTCGGCCTCTTCTCGGGTGTCGTGCGAGGGGTGCACAAGATCTCCGCAGCGGCGAAGACGCTGCGGGCGGGGATCGGCAGGGGCGCGAACCTTCTGTCGCGCAACCGTCTGCACGGGTTCGGGAGCGCATCGGCGCGTCACCCGTCCCGTGCCCGGCGACGTGTCTGTGCCGGGGCGACGGTCAACCGGTCGAGCCTTCCGACCGGTGCTTTTGACGTTAAGCCGGAAGAGGGACGCACGCCACCCGGACGCGGGTCCGCCCGCCCGGATCACCCGCTGGTGGTCAGCCTTCGACCCCGGTGGCGTCGTGCGGGCTGCCGACCGGCTTGGACTCCGGTGAACCGCGTTCGCGCAGGTAGATGGACAGCACGACCATGCTGGCGACGGCGAGGAACTCGGACTGCCAGTTCTGCAGCGTCCTGCTCCAGAAGTCGGGCAGCAGCAGGTACTGCGGCCAGCTGACCGGGTCCGCCAGGTCGCGCATCTGCTCCTCGGAGTAGGCGACGGACCCGGTGACGGACTGGGTGAGCCACGACAGCAGGAAGATCGTCCCCATCACCAGGCCGAGCGACCGCGAGTACACCGACAGTCGCCACCCGCGGACCCGCGCCCAGGCCGGGGAGTCGTCGGTGGAGTGCTCGGCGACCAACTGGTCCTCGTCGCTCTCCCGGCCGGCCTCGTCGAGCTTCTTCGACTCGGGCGAGCCGCGCTGCAGGAGGAAGACGGTCGCGACGATGTAGAGCAGGAACTGGAGGAACTCCGACTGCCAGTTCTCGGTGACGTCCACGGCGAACTGCGAGGTGGTGACGTACTCGCCGATCGTGATCGGGTCGAGTCCGGCGCTCACCTGCTCCTCGTTCGTCAGGGCGACGCCGGAGACGGCCTGACCCACCAGGGCCGCGACGAAGATGGCGCCGAAGAAGAGCGTCAGGCTGTTCTCGCGCAGTCGCCTCATCGGTGCAGCACCCCGAGTGCCATGAAGTACCCCAGGCCCAGCAGCACCCCGCCGAGACAGGTCCAGAACAGCAGCTTCATCATCACGAACCCTCCAGCACGCAGTCGTAGGGCCGGTCGGGCCGGGCGTCGCACCCGGCGGCCGTGACGAGCCAGTGGTCGCCTGAGACGGTCAGGAAGAGCACGTCCGTCGCGAGCGTCACCTGCGCCGCTCGGCCGGCGACCCGCGCCGACGGGTCGCCGGGGTCCTGGGCGCGCGCGGTGAGGGTCTCGCCCACGTCGCCGTCCAGGACGGCCTCGGCACAGGGCTCGTCGGCGTCGTCCTCCAGGTTCTCGACGGTGGACGGCGCGAGGACGGCGCATGCACCGGTTCCGTCGTCGGCGGAGACCGCGCGGTAGAACGTCTCGACCGTGGCGTCCGCCGCCGTGGCACCGGGCCGGGCCGCGCCGCAGCCGCCCACGGCCACGACGCAGACCGCGAGCCAGACCGCCGGACGCCATCCGCCGCGCTGGAGCACGGCCCGAGCGTAGGGGCGCTCGCTCGCCCACGCACGACGCGCGTCGGTGGCGCGGCACCGTCCCCAGGCGCACGCTCGGCAGGACGGCCAAGGAGCGGCTGAGCCCGTCGGCACGAGGAGCAGCTCGTGACACTGCATGCCGCGATCACCGTCCGTCGACCGATCGACGAGGTGTTCGCCTACTGGGCGGACCTCACCCACCTGCCCGACTTCATGACCCACCTGGACCGGGTCGAGGCGCGCGGCGACGGCTCGTCGCACTGGCGCGCCAAGGCACCGCGGGTCGCCACGTCGAGTGGGACGCGCGGATCCGTCGGTGCGACCATGGCGCAGCACGACTGCAGCGCTGCCCAGGCGCTCGCGATGCTCCGGGCGGAGAGCACGCAGGAGCACCTCGCCCTGGGTGACGTCGCCAGGCGCATCCTGCGCGAGCTGCATCTCCCGCCCGAGTGACGTCAGCCCCGCACGCCCGCAGGTCGGGGAACAGCGCCGGCGTGCGCGAGAGGGAGCGGCCGCCCGCCCACGACCGTCAGCACCACGCCCTGCTCGGCCGCACGCCGGAGCGCCGTCGTGAGGACCTCGGCCAGGGCCGGGCTGACGCGATGGACGCGCTGCAGGTCCACGACGGCCCGCCCACCCTCACGTCCCCGCAGCACCAGCATCGCGATCGCCGACGTTAGCTGGTCCCCGGTGGAGACGTCGACGCAGCCCTCCACGCGCAGTGTCGGCACGTCGGCGTGGCMCTCCATGTGCAGACCGAGCGGCGCGACGCCGCCCGACGGCGACCGTGGGGCGCGAGCGCCCGCCAGCACCGCGCCCACCGACTCGTCGACGCACTCGCGCGCACGCGGCGGCAGGCCGCACTCGACGGCCGACACGACGTCGGCGGCCAGCTGTCGCAGGCGCACGTTGTGCTGCTGCGAGCTCGCGCGCAGCATGGCGAAGGCGCTGTCGCTGTCGACGCCGTAGGTGAGCATGAGGACGCCCTTGGCCTGGTCGATCACGGCGTGCGAGGCCAGGGCGACGTCGAGCTGCTCGTTGACCCGGCAGGCCACGGCCGCCTCACGCGAGCCGGTGGAGTCCACGAGGAAGCCGGAGCTCCCCACCGAGCCGCCGGGACCCTCGTGCGCCAGTGCGAGCAGCACCTGGCGCTCCACGCCCGACAGGTCGACCAGCCGGTACTCGCAGCTGCGCGCCTCGAGGTCGCCGCGCGGCTCGATCGCCTCGGCGACCTTCGGCCGGTCGGCCGGGTGGACGTGCGACAGGAACAGTCCCCGGGTCGGCACCACGTCTCCGGGCTCCATGCCGTGGATGCGGAACATCTCGTCCGACCACCACCACCGGTCGGCGGTCGGCGTGAACCGGAAGCGACCCGCCCGGGTCGTCGGTGCGGTCATCGTCCCTCCTCACCCGCCGGCGACGAGAGATCCCCCGGTCGTGGGCTCCCTCCTGAACCCAGGAGAGGATCCGCTACGTCGCCGTCTCGCTCTTGTCAAGAGCGTAGAACCGAACGTGGGTGACAGCACCCTGTTCCGTTCGTCTGAAATGTGCAGATTCCGCGCCGGCGCGACGGTGCGCTCCGCCGATGCCGGCTCCACGCGGGGAGGATGATGGGGCCAGGAGCAGGCGTGCGCGCGCGAAGGAGGTCAGCCCGTGAGCAACCGGAGCGCCGTGCTCGCGCGCCTCGCCGGCTCGCTCGCGGCGAGTCCGCCCGACCTCCCGCTCCCCGTGCGCCTGTGCCGTGCCTGCGTGGAGATCCTCGGCGCCGACGGGGGCGCCATCACGCTCTCGTCCACCCGGCCCGAGCGGCTCACCGTCAGCACGTCCAACGGCACGTCCGCACGCATCGAGGACCTGCAGGACGTCCTCGGGGAGGGACCGGGGCAGGACGCCTTCCGCGAGGGACGGACCGTGGTCACCCACGTCGACGGCGACCGCGGCGGCCCCTTCCCGATGTTCACCGAGCTGGCCGGCGACATCGCGGGCCCGTTGACGGTCTGGGCCATCCCGATGCACCCCGGCGGGAGCACGATCGGCGTGGTGACCCTGTACCGGGCGGACGGCGGGCTCGAGCAGAGCCTGGACGACGCGCAGTTCCTCGTGGACGCCGTGGGGGCGGCCCTCCTCGACGAACGCTGGGGCGGCGTCGAAGGGCGCTTCGCCGCGTGGTCGGACCGCGCCCGGGTCCACCAGGCGACGGGCATGATCGTCGCCCAGCTCGCGGTCGGCCCCGAGGACGCCCTCGCGATCCTGCGCGCGCACGCCTACGCCGAGGAGACGACCCTGGATCTGATCGCCGCGGAGGTCGTCGAGCGGCGGCTCGGCTTCACACACACGGACCAGGGCGACTCGCACAGCGAGGCCATGGACGACGGCTCGGGAAACGGTGACGCATGACTGCACGGACGTCGGCGCAGGCGCTCGCGGACGTGGCGAGCGCGCTCGTCGGTGAGCACGAGGTCACGGGCCTGCTCGCGCGCCTGGTGCAGGACTGCGCCGAGCTGGTGCCCGCGAACGCCGCAGCCCTGCTCGTGCGGACGGGCGAGGGCGACTTCGAGCTGCTCAGCGCCACCTCGCACCGTGCCGTCGAGCTCGAGCTCTACCAGGCGCAGCACGTGGCCGGGCCGTGCGTCGACGCGGCCCGCGACGGGCAGACCGTGGACGCCGTCGGTGCCGCTCAGATCGTGGAGCGCTGGGGGCAGGTGGGCCGCAAGATCGTCGACGAGGGCTTCCTCACGGTGCACGCCTTCCCGATGCACTGGCGCAACCACGTCATCGGGGGGCTCAACCTCTTCTCGGCCGCCGAGCAGGAGCTCAGCCCGGCCGCCCGGCTGCTGGCCCAGAGCTTCGCCGACCTGGCGACCCTGGCCATCGTCCAGCCGCTCGGCCTGAAGGACGACGAGCTCGCCCAGCGCATCACGGAGGCGCTCGCGGGGCGAGTGGTCGTCGAGCAGGCGAAGGGTGTGCTCGCGTTCCAGCTGTCGCTCGACATGGCCGAGGCCTACGACGAGCTGCTGCGACGCTCGTCGGCGAACGGGTCGCACCTCACGGAGGCGGCGCGCGACGTGCTCCGCGCCGCTCAGCAGCGCTGACCCTGCGGTGGTGCGCCGGGCGGCCCGGTGAGAGGCTCGACGGGCTGAAGAAGGTCGGCGGTCGACGGCTCGCACCCACCGAGGAGCCCCGCATGTCCGAGTCCGACGAGCAGTTCCCCGCCCAGCAGCAGCAGCCTCCCGGCCTCACCGACCCGATGCGCCCGGCGCCCGACCACGGCGAGTCGAGCTATCAGGGCTCGGGCCTCCTGGCCGGCCGCAAGGCGCTGATCACCGGTGGTGACTCCGGCATCGGCCGGGCGGTCGCCATCGCGTACGCCCGCGAGGACGCGGACGTCGCCATCGTCTTCCTGCCCGAGGAGAAGCCCGACGCCGACGAGACGGCGGAGTGGGTCGAGCGCGCGGGGCGGCGGTGCGTGCTCATCGCGGCGGACCTGCGCAACGAGGACGAGGCGCGTGGCGCGGCGGACCGCGCCGCCTCGGAGCTGGGCGGCCTGGACATCCTCGTGAACAACGCCGGCTACCAGTGGGCGCGGCGCGAGTCTGTCGCGGACATCACGACGGAGGACCTGGACCGCACCTTCAAGACCAACCTCTACGCGCTGTTCTGGGTCACGCAGACGGCGCTCGAGCACCTCGAGGCGGGCGGGTCGATCATCAACGTGTCCTCGATCCAGGCGTACCAGCCGTCGGAGTCGCTGCTCGACTACGCCTCGACCAAGGCGGCGATCAACAACTTCACGGTGAACCTGGCCGGCGAGCTCGGGCCGCGCGGCATCCGCGTCAACGCCGTTGCGCCGGGGCCCATCTGGACCCCGCTGCAGCCCGCCACCCAGCCGGAGGCGAAGATCGAGAAGTTCGGCTCCGACACCCCGCTGGGCAGGGCCGGACAGCCCGCCGAGGTCGCCCCCGCCTTCGTGTTCCTCGCGGCCAGCTCGACCGCGTCGTACGTGTCGGGGACCGTCATCGGGGTCACCGGCGGAAAACCCGTCTTCTGAGGGGCGGCCCCGACGTGTCGCGCGACCGGATCGCGGAGCCGTGGGGAGCCCGCACGCCGTACGGCGCCGGCGACGCCTGGCCCGTGCGGGTGGACAGGTTCCTCGAGGAGGGGACCACGGGCGACCAGGTGGACGCCTGGGTGCAGAGCGCGTCCGTGCTGCACTCCAACGGCGACGGGCTGGACATCGCGGTGCGGGACGGGCGCATCGTCGGGGTGCGGGGCCGCGCCGAGGACCGGGTGAACCACGGGCGGCTCGGCCCGAAGGACCTGTTCGGGTGGCAGGCCAACCACTCGCCCGACCGGCTGACCCGCCCGCTGGTCCGGGAGGGTGGCCGGCTGGTCGAGGCCTCGTGGGACGAGGCGATGGGGCGCGTGGTCGCCCGGACCCGGCACCTGCTCGACGAGCACGGGCCGAGCAGCATCGGCTTCTACACGTCGGGCCAGCTGTTCCTCGAGGAGTACTACACGCTCGCCGTGGTGGCGCGGGGCGGCATCGGCACCGCGCACCTGGACGGCAACACGCGGCTGTGCACCGCGACGGCCGCCGAGGCGCTCAAGGAGTCGTTCGGCTGCGACGGCCAGCCGGGGTCGTACACCGACGTCGACCACGCCGACGTCATCGCGCTCTACGGGCACAACGTGGCCGAGACGCAGACGGTGCTGTGGTCGCGGATCCTCGACCGGCTCGCCGGACCCCGGCCGCCCGCGATCCTGTGCGTCGACCCTCGCCCGACGCCGGTCGCGCGTGCTGCCACGGTCCACCTGGCTCCTCGACCGGGGACCAACCTGGCGCTGATGAACGGGCTGCTGCACGAGCTTCTGCTGAACGACTGGATCGACCCGGCGTACGTCGCGGCGCACACGGTCGGGTTCGAGGACCTGCAGGCGATCGTGCAGGACTACCCGGCGGAACGCGCGGCCGAGATCTGCGGGGTGGACGTCGACGACCTGCGCGCGGGCGCCCGCCTGCTGGGCACCGCCGAGCGTCTGCTCTCCACGGTGCTGCAGGGCTTCTACCAGTCGAACCAGGCCACGGCGGCGGCCGTGCAGGTCAACAACGTGCACCTGCTGCGGGGGATGCTCGGCCGACCCGGCTGCGGCCTGCTGCAGATGAACGGGCAGCCCACCGCGCAGAACACCCGGGAGTGCGGCGCCGACGGGGACCTGTCGGGGTTCCGCAACTGGGCGAACTCCGAGCACGTGGCCCAGCTGGCGCACGTGTGGAACGTGGACACCACGGCGATCCCGCACCACTCGCCGCCCACCCACGCGATGCAGATCTTCCGCTACGCCGAGCAAGGCTCGATCGGCATGCTGTGGGTCCAGGCGACCAACCCGGCGGTGTCGCTGCCCGAGCTGCCGCGGATCCGGTCGGTGCTCTCGGGGGACGGGCTGTTCCTGGTGGTGCAGGACATCTTCCTCACCGAGACCGCGCAGCTGGCGGACGTGGTGCTGCCGGCCGCCGCGTGGGCCGAGAAGACGGGGACGTTCACCAACGCCGACCGCACGGTCCACCTCTCGGAGCGTGCCGCCGACCCGCCGKGGGAGGCGCGCTCCGACCTCGAGATCTTCGTCGACCTGGCCGACCGCCTCGGGCTGGTCGACCGGGACGGTGCACCGCTCGTGCCCTGGCGCACGCCCGAGGAGGCGTTCGAGGCCTGGAAGCGGTGCAGCGCCGGTCGCCTGTGCGACTACAGCGGGCTCTCCTACGCGGCGCTCCGGGGCTCGGGCGGGGTGCAGTGGCCGTGCACCCCGGAGCAGCCCGGCGGCACCGAGCGTCTCTACGCCGACGGCGAGTTCTGGGCCGACCCCGACCGGTGCGAGACCTACGGTCGTGACCTGGTCACGGGAGCGCCGGTGGAGGCGAGCGAGTACCGCGCGACCAACCCGCACGGGAAGGCGATGCTCAAGGGTGCGGAGTACCGGCCGCCGCACGAGGAACCCGGCGGCGACTACCCGTTCGCCCTGCTCACGGGCCRGACGCTGTACCACTTCCACACGAGGACCAAGACGGGCCGCGCGCCCCAGCTGCAGGCGGCGGCACCGGACGTCTGGGTCGAGCTCGCGGCGCCCGACGCCGCTGCGCTGTCGTTGGCGGAGGGCGACCTGGCGGAGATCACGACGCCACGCGGGAGCGTCCAGGCGCGCGTCCGGGTCACCGGGATCCGCCCGGGCGTCGTGTTCCTGCCGTTCCACTACGGATACTGGGACACGCCGTCGGGCTCCGGTCCCGACGACGCCGGGCGCGCCGCCAACGAGCTGACCCCCACCGAGTGGGACGCGGTGTCCAAGCAGCCGCTGTTCAAGTCGGGCGCGGCGCGGGTGCGCAAGGTCGCCGACGGCGGCGGGCGGAGCGCCCCCGCGCCGACCACGACGGCGTCCGCCCCGGTCGTGCCCGGCGTGCCGGCCACCCGCGGCGGTCCCGCGGCGGAGGTCGACGAGGTCCTTCCCGAGGGGAGCACGCCATGAAGATCGCGCGGCTGCTCGAGCAGATGGCGAACGCGGAGGCGGACCTCGCCGCCCGGCTGGTCGCCCTGGCCGACGCCCACCGGGCCGAGCAGGACGTGCACTTCGTGGCGCGCGACCTGGCCCGCTGGTCGCAGGACCACGCGGCCGCCCTGGCCGAGCACGCGGACCTCCGCCTGCCCGACGTCTCCGCGCCGTCGCTGGCGCGCGACGATCCCGGCGCCGCCCTCCTGGCCGACCTGCGCGACGTCTACGGCACGGCGTGCGGGCTCGCCACCGACTGGGACGTGCTCGGCCAGGCGGCGAAGGCACGCCGGGACGACGGGCTCCTGGAGCTCGTGGAGCTCTGCGCCCCGCAGAACCGTCGCCAGGTGACGTGGCTGCGCGCCAAGCGCAAGGAGTCGGCTGCGCAGATCGTGCGCGACTGATCGCGTCGACGTGCGTCGGCGCCGGGTCGGGCCGACGATGGAGGTCGACGTCGGGAAGGCGCGTCGGTGGCTGACCGATCCTCGGAGGCACCGATGTGGTTCCTGCTCTTCCGCCGACTGCGGGTCCTCGTCCTGGTCGTCGTCCTGCTCCCCGTCGTCGCGTCGATCGCCCGCCGGCTCGCAGAGCGCGTCGAGGGCCAGCAGGACGGACCGACGCTCGGCTCGCGCGGCCTGCGCGCGGTGCAGACCACGGCGACGAAGGCCAGGTCCACCCTGCGATGAGCGCGGTCGACAGCAGCCGTGTCCGGGTCGTGCTGCGGCCCGTGGGCACGCCGCTGCCTCTGGGGTTCCTCGGGCTGGTTGTGGCCACCACCGGGTTCGCCGCCGTGCAGCTCGGCTGGGTCCCCGCGGACCAGGGGGCGGTCGTCGCGCTCGGCGTCCTGGTGTTCACGGTGCCGGTCCAGCTGCTCGCCAGCGTCCTCGGGTTCCTTGCTCGGGATCCGGTCGCCGGCACTGGGATGGGCGTGCTGGCCGGCACGTGGGCGGCGGTCTGCGTCACGACCGTCCAGGCCGCTCCTGGTGCGCACTCGCCGGGTCTCGGCGTCCTCCTGCTGGCAGCGGCCGCGGCGATGCTCGTGCCCGCGGTGTCCGCGTCCGGCAAGCTCGTCGCCGCCGCCGTCATGGGCCTCAGCGCCGTGCGCTTCGCCTTCACCGGCGTCGTGCAGCTGACCGGGTCTGCCGCGTGGACGCAGCTCGCCGGCTGGACGGGCATCGCACTGGCCGTGCTCGCGCTGTACGCCGCGCTGGCCTTCGAGCTCGAGGACGTGCAGCACCGCACCGTGCTCCCGCTGCTCCGACGCGGCCCGGGCGCGGCCGCTCTCGAGGGCGACGCCGAGCGCCAGCTCGTCGCCGTGCCCCACGAGGCAGGGGTGCGGCTCCAGCTCTGAGCGAGCAGAGCAGCAACGATCACGATCGAGAACAGATCCCCGACCACGACGATCACGACAGCACGCGAAGGGACAGCCATGGACGACAAGTCACCGGCCCGGGACGACGTCCCGGACCTGCCGGACGAGCTCGACGGGATCCCCGACAAGGAGCCGCCGAACGCGCCGCCGGCGATCCAGGACCCCGACAACCCCGACGCGCACGGCCCGCTCATCCAGGCCTGAGTGCGGGCGCCACCTGACGGCCGGCCCTGCGCAACCTCGACGTCGGACCGCGCGACGACGAGCCGCTCGGCGGGTGTCAGCCCGGCACGAGGAGCCCGGAGTCGAGCGAGATGGCGGTGTCGAGCGTGACGTAGCCGCGGTCGTCGAAGAGCACGGTGACCCGGTCGGCCTCGACGGCGCTCACCGTGCCCGGCCCCCACTCGGCATGGACCACCGGCTGGCCGCCCCGCAGCCGGGCGTCGAGCACGTCGATGCTCGTCCCGGCATCGCAGCTGTCGCACGCGCCGCACCGGTCCGGGTGCGACTCGCCCAGCAGCTCCAGGAGCAGGCGTCGCCGGCAGTCGGACGAGTCGGCGTACGTCTGCACCATCTCCACGCGCGACCGGTCGAGCGCCTGCCGCCGGACGCGCCGGTCGCGCAGCGCGCGCAGCACGGCGCCCTCCTCGACCGCTCCGGGGCGGTACCCGCCCTCGTCGGCGTCCAGCGCCGTGACGTCCACCAGCGCGGCGAGCGTCCGGGAGACGGTGCGCGGCGCCAGGCCGGTCGCGGCCATCACGTCCGCCCGCGTCGTCGCGCCCCGGGCGACGGCTCGCAGCACCGCGCGGGCGGACGCCGGTCGCGGGCCGGCGGCGGAGCTGAGGAAGCGGTTCAGGCCCACCTCGCCCGGGAGCACGGCACCGACGGCACGCGCGGGCATGCCGTCGCGACCGGCTCGGCCGACCTCCTGGTAGTAGGAGTCGAGCGACGGCGGCAGGCCGGCGTGCAGGACGAGGCGGACGTCGGCACGGTCGACGCCCATGCCGAACGCACTCGTCGCGACGAGGGTGTCCGCGCGGCCGCCCAGGAAGGCGTCCTGGAGCTTCTCCCGCACCTTGGCGGCGCGGCCCGCGTGGTACGCGTCGCACGGCCGTCCCGCCTCGGTAAGCGCTCTGGCCAAGGCGTCGGCGTGGCCGTGGGTGCGCGCGTAGACGAGCGCGGCTCCGTCCTCGGCGAGGGCGGCGCGGACGACGAGGTCGTCCCGGTCGCGGGTAGTCGGTGCGTGGTGCACGCCGAGCCAGATGTTGGGGCGGTCGGCGTCGCGGACGAGGACGCGGGCGTCGCGCATGCCCAGCCGCTCGACGATCTCGGCGCGGACGCGCGGGGACGCGGTCGCGGTCAGGGCCAAGAGCCGGGGAGACCCGAGCCGGCGGACGGTCTCGGCGACGGCCATGTAGTCGGGTCGGAAGTCGTGGCCCCACTCGCTCACGCAGTGCGCCTCGTCGACCACGACGAGGCCCACGTCGCCTCGGGCCAGGGCCTCGGCAACCTGGGCCCGGACCAGCTGCTCGGGGGCCAGGAGGAGCACGTCGAGCCTGCCCTCCGCGGCGTCCTCCAGCGCCGCTCGGCGCCGTGCCGGCGACACGGCGGAGCTGACGGCGTCCGCGCGCAGGCCCGCCGCGGCCAGGGCGTCGACCTGATCGCGCTGCAGGGCGAGCAGCGGCGAGACGACGACGGTCAGCCGGCCCGTCATGAGCGTCGCGATGGCGTACACCGCGGTCTTGCCGGCGCCGCTGCGCGCCACCAGCATCGTGTCGTGGCCCGCCAGCCCGCGCAGGGCGTCCGACTGGACGTCCCGCAGCTGCGCACCGGGCCCCAGCACCCGCCGGGCGGCGTCCTCGAGGGTCGCGCTCACGCGGCGCTCACGGTCGGCGCCAGTCGTCGGACCGCAGGTGCGACCCCGCCATCGGGCCCATGGTGAGCATGCCGCCGTCGACCGCCCACGACGCGCCCGTGACGTAGCCGCCGTCGGGGCGGCACAGCAGGCGCACGACGGCGGCGATCTCGCGCGCGTCGCCCGGACGGCCGAGCGGGATTCCGGGCCGCTCCTTGCCCTCGAGGACCGACTCGTCCTCCTGACCGGTCATCGGGGTGGCGATCTCGCCGGGAGCCACCGCGTTCACGGTGATCCCGTGCTCGGCGAGCTCGAGCGCGGCGACCTTGACCAGCAGGCCGAGGCCGCCCTTGGCCGCGCAGTACGGTGCGGATCCCACCCGCGGCGCGTGTTCGTGCACGCTGGTGATCGCGACGATGCGGCCACCCGTGCCCTGGTCGACGAGGTGCCGCGCGCCGCGCTGCAGGCACAGGAACGCGCCGTCCAGGTCGACGGCGAGGACGTCGCGCCACTGCTCCCACGTGACGTCGAGCAGGGGAGTGGCCGTGCCGGTCCCCGCGTTGATCACGACCGCGTCCAGCCCGCCCATCGCGCGCACCGCGTCGTCGACGACGCCGGGCGCCGTGGTCGGGTCCGTCAGGTCGAGGTGCAGGACGTGCGCCGTGGCACCGTGCGCGGCGATCTCCTCGGCGGTGCGCCGCGCGCCGTCCTCGTCGGCGTGCCACGTCACCGCTACGTGCTCGGCCTCGTCGGCGAGGGCGACCGCGCACGCCTTGCCGATGCCCGAGTCGGCACCGGTCACCAGGACCCGTCGGGGCCCGGGGCCTTCGGTCGGGTCGTCCACAGAGGGCTTCGTGATCGAGTCTGTCATCGCCGCGCGCCTTCGTGAGTCGTCAGCGGCCACGGCTCGACCGGAGGTCAGCGTAGGGACGTGGCGTCGGACGTGCCACACGAGCCGGGCCGGCTGGGCGGTGAGCCGGCGCTCACCCATCGGGCGCCTGGCGCCACCCCTTGCTTGACCGATATCCACGCTGATTCGTGTCCTGGCGGTCGCAACCCGGAGGAGCCGGCTCGGCGCGCGGGCTGCCGCAAAGGGCGGTAGGACTGTCCCAGGAACCACCAGCCGGCGAAGACGGGGCCGACGACGCGGACGATCCCGACGAGGGGACGCGTGCCCATGCCGACCGCCGTGAACCGACCCACCTCGTCCGACCCGACCCGGGGACGCGTCGTCGTCACCGGCGGGGCAGGCTTCCTCGGGAGCCACCTGTGCACCGAGCTCCTGGACCGTGGGGCCGAGGTGGTCTGCCTGGACAGCTTTCTCACGGGCGCGCCCTCGAACGTCGCGCACCTGATGGACCGGCGCGGGTTCCGGCTGGTCCGCTGCGACGTCACCGACTTCGTGCACGTGCCGGGCCCGGTGGACCTGGTGCTGCACTTCGCGTCGCCGGCGTCTCCGGTCGACTACCTGCAGCTGCCCATCGAGACGCTGAAGGTGGGCTCGATCGGTACCGGTCACGCGCTCGGCCTGGCCAAGGAGAAGGGCGCGCGGTTCGTGCTCGCCTCCACGTCTGAGGTGTACGGCGACCCGCAGGTGCACCCCCAGCCCGAGGACTACTGGGGTCACGTGAACCCCGTGGGTCCGCGCGGGGTCTACGACGAGGCGAAGCGGTACGGGGAGGCGCTCACCACCGCCTACCGCACGACCCACGGCGTCGACACGGCGATCGTGCGGATCTTCAACACCTACGGTCCCCGGATGCGCCCGCACGACGGGCGCGCGATCCCCACGTTCATCCGGCAGGCGCTGGCCGGGGAGCCGGTCACCGTGGCGGGTGACGGGAGCCAGACGCGGTCGGTCTGCTACGTGGACGACCTCGTGCGCGGGATCCTCGCGCTCGCGGCGCACGGCCACACCGGGCCGATGAACATCGGCAACCCGACCGAGCTCACCGTCCTCCAGATCGCGCAGGACGTGCTGGCCGCGACGGGTTCCCGGTCGGGGATCACCTTCGTGGGCCGCCCGGTGGACGACCCCGAGGTGCGGCGTCCGGACACGTCGCTGGCGTCCCGGGAGCTGGGCTGGGCGCCCGAGGTCCCGTGGGCCGAGGGGCTCGATCGGACCGTCCGGTGGTTCCGTCAGGCCGAGAGCATCTCAGCCTGACCGCACGCTCAGCAGGCGGTCGACGGCGGCGACCACCTCGTCCGTACCGATCGCGTCCAGGGCGAGATCGATGCTGGTGCCGTGGGGGTCGCCGGCCGGGAGCCCGTCGCCGTGCCACAGGACGGCGTGCACGTCGAGGTCGATCGCGGGTCCCCACCGGCTCGGCGGCACCGGCCCGAACAGCAGCACGGACGGTGTGGCGGTCGCCGTGGCCAGGTGGGCGACGCCGGTGTCGCCGCAGACGAGCAACCGCGCCGCCGCGACCCGGCGGACCAGGTCGGCGAGCGGCAGCACTCCCGCGACCTCGACGCCCGGGCCTGCGAGGGCGCGGATCCGTGCGCACAGGTGCTGCTCGTCCGGTCCTGCCGTCAGGGTCACGCGCGCTCCGTCGGACGCGAGGGTCCGGGCCAGGGCGGCCCACCGGCCGGGCGGCCAGCGACGTGCCGCGGAGGCGGCGCCCGGGTGCAGCAGCACCTCGTCGGACCGGTCATCGACGCCGACGTCCACGCGCAGGTCCGCGCGCTCGCACCGGCCTCCCGCGGAGCGGACCAGGCGGCACCACCGGTCGACCTCGTGCTCGTCGGCTCGCCACGCCGGGCCGTCGGGGTGGTCCACCGCGGCGAACGCCACCAGACGGTCGKGACGGGTGGCACGCAGCAGGGCGTGGCTCTGCGGCCCGCGCCCGTGCAGGTTGACGGCGACGTGCCCGCGGCGGCCCCACGCCAGCGGCTCGTCGAGACCGGCGGTCACGACGACCTCGTCGACGAGCCCGAGGCCCTGCAGCCAGCGCCCGACCGCCTCGGGCGCGGCCAGCCACAGGCGCCGGTCCGGCCACGCCCGCCGCACGCCGCGCAGGGGCGCGATGCCGGTCACCGCGTCGCCCAGCCCGAGCGCKCGCAGCACCAGCACGTCGCCGGTCACGGCCAGGAGCTCTCCCCGGACGACATCACGAGCATCTCCCGGATCTCGCTGCCCACCGGCTGGGTGAGGGCGGTGAGCACGGCCCCCGCGGTGGCGGCCGGGTCGTTGAGCTGTGCGTCCGGTCCGGGCCGGTACTGCTCGCTGCGGCCGTCGAAGAACGGTGTGCGCATGCCGCCCGGGATGAGCAGCGTGACGCCGACGCGGCCGGCGAGCTCGGCCGCGAGGGCGTGCGTGAAGCCGCGGACGGCGAACTTGGACGCGCAGTAGGCGGTGGCGTCGCTCATCCCGCGCAGCGCCAGCGTCGACGCCACCGTCACGACCGTGCCCCGCGTCTGCTCCAGGTGGGGCAGGCAGGCGCGCACGACGGCGACCGTGCCGAAGAGGTTGACGCGCACGACGCGCTCCCACGTCTCGGTGTCGATCTGGTCGAGCGGCCCGCACGCGTCGGTACCGGCCGYGGTCACCAGACCGCTCGGCGCGCCCACCTGGTCGACCAGCTCCTCGACCGCGCGGGCGGCCGCGGTCGAGTCCGACAGGTCCACCAGGACGTAGGCGACCCCGTCGCGCGGCGGCACCCGGTCGAGGACGGCGGGCGTCCCGCCGGCCGCGGCCACGGCATCGACGACCGCGGCCCCGAGGCCGCTCGCGCCGCCGGTGACGACGACGGTGCCGAGCCGCCGGGTCTCGATGGTGAACGGTCTTGTCGACGTGTCGGTCATGCGACCTCCTCGGGCACAGGCGTCCGGGCGCGGCCCGTCCGCTCGATGATGGACGACGTGGACCGCCCGTCCAGGTAGGGCAGCAGGACCACGCGGCCCCCTGCGGACCGCACGACCTCGCTCTCGGGCAGGGGTCGGCCGCCGTAGTCGCCGCCCTTCGCCCAGACGTCGGGCCGCAGGGCCGCCAGCACCGCGCGCGGGTCGTCCTCGTCGAAGACGACGACGGCGTCGACGCAGTCCAGGGCCTCGAGCACGCGCGCACGGTCCGCGGCGCCGACCACGGGTCGACCGGCGCCCTTGAGGCGACGGACGGAGTCGTCGGAGTTCATCACCACGACKAGCGCGTCGCCGAGCCGGCGGGCCGCCTGGAGCGTCGCGACGTGACCCGCGTGCACGATGTCGAAGCACCCGCCGGTGGCGACGAGCGTCCGGCCGCCCATCCGCAGCCGTGCGGCCAGGGTGGCGACGTCCTCCTCGGGCGGCGCGGAGGGCTGCTCGGGCGGTGCGCTTCGACGCCGCGTCCGGAACGCCTCGGCGCCACCGGCGGCCACCCACGCCGACGCCTCGGCGACCGCCGCGCCCACCGCCGCCGAGACGAGCCCACCGCGGGCCAGGGACACGGCCGCCGTGGCGGCGAACCGGTCGCCGGCGCCGCACGTGTCGCCGCCCCGGGCCGGGCTCGCCGGCACGAACGACGGCTCGTCGCCGGACGTGGCGAGGAACGCGCCCTGCGCCCCGGCGGTCACCGCCACGGCCCGCGCGTCCCAGGCGGACCGCAGGGCCTGGGCGAGGGCGTCGGGCGACGCGTCCACCGGCGCGGCGAGCCGGGCCTCGGCGAGGTTGGGGGTGACCAGCGTGGCTCCGGGGACCGGCGGCCCGCCGCGCGGGTGCGGGTCCCACACCACGGGGCGGCGCCCGGCGGCGTCCGCGAGCAGCTCCCGGAGGCGGGGGTCTCGGGTGACGCCCGCGCCGTAGTCCGCGACGAGGACGGCGTCGGCCGACGCCAGGACTGCGCGGACCCGGTCCTCGGCCAGTGCCGTCGGACTGCCCGGTCCGCCGTCGTCGACGCGCACGAGCGAGTGGCCGTCGCTGCGCACCCGCACCTTCCGACGCGTCGGGCCGTCGTGACCGAGCGCGAGGACGTCGACGTCCTGCCGCAGGTCGCGCAGCAGGGACCTGCCGTCGGCGTCGGACGCCAGCGGCGTGATCAGCGTGACCCGCGCGCCACTCGCCGCGCAGAGCAGCGCGGCGAGGCCGGCCCCGCCCGGGGAGTCGTGCGTGGCTGTCACGTCGAGGACGGGCGCCGGCGCGTCCGGGCAGAGCCGCTCGGTCCTGCCGTCCACGTCGCGGTCCAGCACGGTGTCCCCGACCACCACGACGTGCGGGCGGTCGTCGGGCGTGCCGTCCACCGCGGGCTCGCCGTGCTCCAGGCGGTCGAGGTGCGCGTCGACCGCCGCGCACAGCGCATGGACGAGGACCAGGTGCACGGCCTGGACGCCGGCCGTCGACGCGGCCGGGACACAGACGGCCTCGTCGCACGCCTCCGCCAGCGGGTTGGGACCGGGACCGGTGAGCCCCCACACGCGCATGCCCAGGCTCCGGCCGCGCTCGGCAGCCGCCAGGACGTTCGGGCTGCGTCCCGAGGTCGACAGGAGCACCAGCACGTCCTCGGCGCGGCCGTGCGCCTCGACCTGCCGCGCGAACATCTCGTCGGCGCCGTAGTCGTTGACGATCGCGGTGAGGCTCGAGGTCTCCGCGCACAGCGCGATCGCCGAGTAGGGCCGCCGCTCGGCCACGAACCGCCCCACCAGCTCGGCGGTGAGGTGCTGCGCCTCGGCCGCGCTGCCGCCGTTCCCGGCCGCGAGCAGCCGACCGCCGGCCACCAACCGCTCGGCCAGCTGCTGACCCCACCGGTCGACCAGGGCGGCCTGGTCCTCGACCGCCCCGAGCGAGTCCGCCAGCTCGGCCAGGTGCTCCTCGAGCCATCCGGTGCCGCTCATCCGACCGCCACCTCCGAGAGCACCCTGCGGTGCGTCATGGTGCGGTAGACGAGCTCGGTCTGCGCGGCGACCCGATCCCAGCCGTACCGGGAGACGGCGCGCCTCCGAGCGGCGGCGCCGAACTCGGCGCGGCGCTCGGCGTCGTCGAGCAGGGACCGCAGGGCGGCGGCCAGGGCACCAGGGTCGCGCGGCGGGACGAGCAGCCCGGTCCGACCGTCCTGCACGGTGTCGAGCAGGCCCCCGACCGCCGAGCCGACGACGGGAACCCCGCAGGCGGCGGCCTCGATGGGCACGATCCCGAAGGGCTCGTACCAGGGCGTCGCGACGACGACGTCGGCCGAGCGCACCAGCGCCGGCAGGTCGTCGTGGTCGACGCGTCCGACCAGCCGGAGCCGGTCGCGCACACCGCGCGACGACGCCAGGGCGAGCAGCCGTCGGGCCTCGGCATCCGCGCCGAGCCCGTCGGCCGCCGGGCCGCCCGCGACGACGAGCTCCGCGTCGGGCAGCTCGGTGAGCGCGTCGACCACGGTCTCGAGCCCCTTGCGCTCCACCAGCCGCCCGATGCCGAGCAGGCGGTAGCGGGCACGCCGGGGAAGGTCGGCGACCTGGCCACTCGGACGGAAGTGCTCGACGTCGACGCCGCAGGGCACCACCCGGACCTTGCCGGTCGGCACACCGAGCCTGACGAGCTCGGCCACCTCGTCCGAGCAGGTGGCGACGACGACGTCGACGCGCCGCCCGATCGAGGACTCGGTCGCGATGCGCCCAGCCGGGCTCGTGTCCTTGTCGCCCTGGTACCGGCGCTTCACCGATCCCAGCGCGTGGAACGTCTGCGCGACCGGTGTGCCTGTCACGGCGGCGGCCTGGAGGGCCGCCATCCCCGACATCCAGAAGTGCGCGTGCGCCACGTCCGGCGCCCGCTGTCCGCTCCAGTGCTCCGCGAGCAGGTCGCCGAACGCCGGCATGTACGGCACGAGCTCGTCCTTGGGGACGGGTCGGGCCGGACCGGCCGGGACGTGCACGACCGTGACGCCGGGCACGAGCTCGACGCACTCCGGCTGGTGGCGGTCGTCGCGCCGGGTGTAGACGTCGACCTGGTGGCCGCCGCGAGCCAGGGCTGCGGCGAGCGCGGCGACGTGGACGTTCTGTCCACCCGCGTCCACGCCACCGAGCGTGGCGAGAGGGCTTGCGTGCTCGGACACCATCGCGATCCTCATCGCGTCACCTCCTTGAGCAGGGATTGCCAGTCGGACAGGAACCGGTCGAGGCCGAACACCCGCAGCGCGTGCTCCCGCGCCGCGAGGCCGTGCGCCCGCGCGTCCTCGGGCTCGTGCAGCCAGCGGCGCGCCGCGTCCACCAACCGGTCKGGCCGCGCGCTCACCACGCCGGCCTCGGGCGGCACCGCCTCGGGGGCGGCCGTGGACGCGACGGCGAGCACCGGCATGCCGAGGGTCATCGCCTCGATGAGCGAGAGGCCCAGGCTGGTCCAGCGGAACGGGTGCAGGTAGGCGCGCGCGCCGGCGAGGTCGTCGTGCAGCCGGTGCTGCGGGACGTCGTCGTGGAGGAACGGCGCCAGGTCGGCCGCGTGCTCCGCCAGCCCCGCGACGCCCATCCCGTAGACCTCCACGGGCACCCGCGAGGCGACGTCGAGCAGCAGGTCCGTCCCCGCCACGCGCCAGCGCCGCACCGGCTCGTTCACCACCGCCGCGACCCGCGCGCGCTCACCGGTGTACCGGTAGCCGGGGTCGGGGATGCCGTGGTCGATGACGGCCGTCGGGGCCCGCCCGCTGTCCCACATCAGGGCGTTGAAGTCGGAGACGTGGGCCACCACGATGTCGGACCGGTCGGCCAGAAGGTGCGGCGTCGCCGCAGCCGGACCCGCCGGGGTGTTGTGCTCCAGGTACACGGCCGGAAGGTCGACACCGGGGCGCCGGCCGGTCCAGCGTTCGACCAGCTCGAGGTCACGCGGCCGCTGCAGCACGACGACGTCGACCGGTTCGTCGCGCAGGCGCTCCAGCGGCACCTCGCGCGCGGACGCCGGCCAGTCCCACGTTCTCGCCCGCCCGAGGCCGTCCGGCGACCGGGCGGCGTCCACGGGCACCACGTAGTCGTCGGGACCCTGGACGAAGGAGGTCATCCACGAGCCGTGCACGTGCCAGACGAGCACCCTCATGCGACGACCTCCTCGCGGGAGGCCCGGGCCAGCGCGTCGACGGCGGCGACGACCTGCGCCGTGGTCACCGACGTCAGGCACGGGTGGCCGGGGACCGGGCAGACGCGTGCCCGGGTCCCGGCGCACGCGGCGGCCTGGTCGCCGAGCAGCACGTGCGGCACGCCGAACGGCGCCCAGCGGTCGGCGGGCACCACCGGGGAGAACAGGGAGACGACGGGCGTGCCGACCGCCGATGCCAGGTGGGCGGGTCCGGTGTTGCCGACGACGACGGCGTCCGCGCCGGCCAGCACGCCGGCCAGCTCGGCCAGGCTCGTGCGGCCACCGAGGTCGACGGCGGCGGGCGAGGCCCCGGCGACGTCGGCGGTGAGGCCGGTCTCGGTGGGTCCGCCGGTGACGAGGACGGCCCACCCGGCGTCGGCCAGGCCCGTGACGATCTCGCGCGCCTGGTCCTGCGTCGGCGCGMGCGACGGCACGGACGCGCCCGGGTGCACGACGACGTACCGCGCGCKGGGGACCAGCCTGCTGACGTCCGGCAGCGGCRCCCGGACGGCCGGTCGGCCGTCGTCTCCCGGCGGCAGCGAGCCGCCCGCGGCGCGCGCGAGCGAGAGCGCGGCCTCGACCTCGTGCAGGCCGTCGGGTCGGCGGTGCCGGACGTCGAGCAGGGTGCCGGGGTAGTCCTCGCTGGTGGCGGCGATGAAGGGCAGGCCGGCGAGCCGCAGCACCAGCGCCATGGGGAGCGGGCTCTGGTGGAACGACGTGAACACGACGGCCCGCTCGTACTGCGCGGCGCTGAGCCGTCCCACCAGCTCCGAGATCTCGGCCGCGTCCACGGGCGCGGGGGACAGGCCGCTCCACGGCGCGTCGAACACCGCGACGTCCCGCACCGCCGGCAGCAGGGCCGCCGCCTGCCGCCCGGCCGGCGACACGAGCAGGTCCACGTCGCCGAGCGCGCCGAGGGCGCGCACCGCCGGACCCGTGATCAGCACGTCGCCGTCCGAGTCGAGCCGCACCGCGAGCACGCCGCTCATCGCGCACGCCCCGGGACGAGGAGGGTGACCGCCTCGCGCAGGTTGGCGGCCACCAGCTCGGCGGACCGGATCTCCTCGGGACGCGTCGCCTCGGTGGGCACGAGCACGGCCCGCGCGCCGGCCGCCCGGGCGGCGTCCACGTCCGCGCCGATGTCGCCGACCACGGCGCACTCCCACGGCGCGATCCCCAGTTCCTCCGCGGCGCGGAGCACCATCCCGCCGGCCGGCTTCCGGCACGCGCACCCAGCCTCTGGCCCGTGCGGGCACACCTGGACGGTGTCGAACGCCCCGACCAGCTCGGCCACCCGATCGTTCACGGCGTCGACCTGGCCCCGGCTGAGCAGACCACGCGCGACGCCGGACTGGTTGGTGACCAGGCCGACGGCCAGGTGCGCCGCGCGAAGGGCGGCCAGCGCCTCGTCCGCCTTGGCAACCGGATCGACGCGGTCGGGGTCGCCGTTGTACGGCACGTCGTGGACGAGCGTCCCGTCGCGGTCGAAGAGGACCGCCCGCGTCGCGGGGCGCCAGGGGGTCGCACGTCGGTGCGTGATGGTCCCGCGCACACGGTGGCGCACCGCCACGAACGGGATGACGGCGCTGGTCCACGCCATGCGCCGCCACTCGGCGAGCGCGCCCGGCTCACCAGGCCCGGGGCCGGGGGCGATGCGGCGACGGGCGAAGTCGGCGGTGAGCAGCGCCCACGCGCCGAGCCCGGCGGCGGCCGTCCGACGGCGCCCGCCAACCGCCGCCACGAGGCCGGTCCCGGCGGCCACGACCGTCGCGACATGCCAGGGGAAGCGGCCCCGACCGGTACCGGCGAGCTCGCGCCAGGCCCGGCCGTGCAGGGCGCGCATGAGCGCGTCGTCCTGGGCCCCCGCCTGCACGCGGACGCTCACCCGGTCGTCGGCTGGGCGGACCGGGTGGTGCGTGGTCCGCGACCCGACGACCAGCCGCCAGCCCGCCTGCCGCAGGCGCAGCGCGAGGTCGGCGTCCTCGCGGTAGGCGCGCGGGAACCGCTCGTCGAACCCCTCCACCTCCTGCAGCGCCGAGCGTCGGAACGCCATGTCGGCGGTGGCCCACCGGGCGTGCTCGAGCCCGGCGGTGTTGCGCTCCCAGTCGGTGGGTCGACGGTCGGGCGGCAGGGGCACGCGCAGGCGGGCCTGGGTGCCGGCGACGTCAGGAGCCACCGCGCGCAGGTCGTCGGCGAGCGCGGACGCCCAGCCGGGGGGCAGCACCACGTCGTCGTCGAGGAACGCCACCCACGCCGTGTCGGTGCTGCGCCAGCCGGCGTTCCGTGCGGCCGCCGGCCCTCGGCCGCCCGTCCTGACTACCCGGCTCGGCCACGGCAGGTCCGGCAGGACCAGCGGGAGCGTGGACGCCAGGGGTCGGTCGTCGCAGACGACGACGACCGACGGCTGGGTGCCGGCGGCGGCCCAGTCCTGCCCGGCAAGGCTGGTCAGGAGCACGTCGAGCGACGGGCGGCCCACGGTGGGCACGACGACCGACCACGACGGGGTCCCGGTCATCGGGTCGTCCGGAAGAGCTCCGCGCGACGCACGAGGTGCGGGCCGAGCACCAGGAGGTCGACGGGCGCCGAGCCGAAGAGCTCGAGCGCGTCCCGCGGGTCGTCGACCATGGGCCGGMCCGCGGTGTTGAGACTGGTGTTGATCACCACCGGCAGGCCGGTGCGCTCCCGGAACGCCTCGATCGTCGCGCCGAGGCGCGGCTGCGTCGCGGGGTCCACGGTCTGGATGCGGGCGGTCCCGTCGACGTGCACGGCTGCGGGGATGCGACTTCGCCACGTCGGGTCGACGTCGTGCACGAACAGCATGTACGGGCTGGGCACGGGACCGCCGGAGAAGAGCTCGGGCGCCTGGTCGAGCAGGACCATCGGGGCCACCGGGCGGAACTGCTCGCGCCCCTTCACGTCGTTGAGCCGCTCCAGGTTCTCGGCGTGGCCGGGGTGGGCCAGCAGCGAGCGGTGCCCGAGGGCGCGCGGCCCGAACTCGCTGCGCCCGTCGAACCAGGCCACGACCCCGTCGTCGGCGAGCACGTCGGCCACCTCGCCCGCCAGGTCGGCGGGGGTGCTGAACGGCACGGCCGCCGCGCGGAGCCAGTCGGCGAGGGCGTCGTCGCTCCAGGACCGGCCGAGCGCGGCGCCCGGCATGGGCTGCGGGGTGTCGCCGAGCTCGGCGGCGAGCTGCATGGCCGCCCCGAGCGCCGTCCCGGCGTCGCCCGACGCGGGCTGCACCCAGACCTCCTCGAACCCGCTCTCGCGCCAGATCCGCGAGTTGGCCACGCAGTTGAGCGCGATGCCGCCCGCCATGGTGAGGACCCGGTCGCCCGTACGCTCGTGCAACCACCGCGCGAGGTCGACGAGGACCTCCTCCAGGCGGGCCTGGACGGAGCACGCCAGGTCCGCGTGCTCGCCGCCCCACGTGCCGTCGTCGACCCGGCGCGGCGCCCACCGCTCCCAGTCGGGTGCCTCGGCCACGAAGCCGCCGTCGCCCGTCGCGTAGATCAGCGGCCGCAGGTCGTCGAGGAACGCCGGCTTCCCGTAGGACGCGAGCGCCATGACCTTGTACTCGTCGCTGGAGCGCAGGAATCCGAGGTGCTCGGTGAGCGACTCGTAGACGAGGCCGAGCGAGCTCGGGAGCTCCTGCGTGGTGAAGATCTCGAGGCGCCCACCGGTGTAGCGGCCCGCCAGGTGGGAGGCCCGCTCGCCCCGGCCGTCGAGGACCAGGACGCTGCTCTCGTCGAACGGGGACGCGAGGGCCGCCGACGCGGCGTGAGCCACGTGGTGGGGGACGTACCGCACGATCGACGGGTCGATGCCCGGCAGGGCGCTCGTCAGGAACCCGGGCACGCGCTCGGCGTAGGTGGTGCGCAGGTGGTCCCACGGGTCGTCGAGCCCCAGGTCCTCGGCGTTCTTGGCGAGGGCGGGGTCCCACCCGTACGCCACGGCGTCGAGGTCCGCGGGCCGCAGACCGGCCTCGGCCAGGCACCACCGCATCGACAGCTCGGGCAGCTCCCAGGCCGAGAACGGCACGGGTCGTTTGCCGTGCTTGCGGCGGCTGAACCGCTCCTCCTCGGCGGCGGCGACCACGTGGCCGTCGACGACGAGTGCGGCAGAAGGGTCGTGATAGATCGCGTTGATGCCCAGGACGCGCATGAGTGGCGGGCCTCTCATCGGTGGTCCAGAGTCGTGCGTGTTCTGCACACGATGAGTGGTGCTCGGTTCTCGGCGCCTTCTGCTCGCCACTGTGAAGCACTTCTCCGAGAGCCGCACGTTGAACCGCTTCTCCGCCGAAGGAACGGAGCTGTCGCCATGACTCTCGCCGCGTCATCCACTGCCGCCGTCCGGCGCGACCGGCCTTCGCGACAGCGGCTCGCAGAGCACTACGTCGCAGGTCGGAGCGTCCCCGCGGCAGGGGACAGGACCCTCGAGCGCCGCGACCCGGTCACCGGCGGCACCGCGCTCGTGCTGGTGGCTGCGACGCCGGACGAGGTGTGAGCAGGTCGCGGTAGGTGCGCAGCGCCGCGGTGGTGCCCCCGGTCCGACGGAGCTCCACGGGCAGCGACTCGCGCAGCGTGAAGGCGGCGACCACCAGCAGGATCGCGCCGGTGCTGGCGAGGAACACGAAGATCAGCCGCCACGAGCCCACCAGCAGCAGCTGGGCGCCGATGGTCGGTGCGAGGA
>NZ_JBFUAI010000005.1:0-213168 GCF_056406355.1 Cellulomonas sp. P1_C4
TTCACCACTTCATTCATTGCTTTGCTACGCGTCCACTGTGCGGTTCCCGAGAGACGAACGGGAACCCGTTTGACAACTCGACAACGTTACGGCGGTCATAGCGAAGGGGAAACGCCCGGTCCCATTCCGAACCCGGAAGCTAAGCCCTTCAGCGCCGATGGTACTGCACTCGCCAGGGTGTGGGAGAGTAGGACGCCGCCGGACATCATTCAGGAGAAGCCACCCCTACGGGGGTGGCTTCTTCTGTTTCTGCCGCAAGAACGCGTGCGTATTCTGTTTCTCTAAAAGGAACAGGTGTGGACTATCGGGCCATTCCTTCGGGATGGCCCGTTTGCGTTTCCAGGCGGCGGATGGGCCGCTCCTGCCGGCGCAGGGCGGGAGTCAAGGACGCTGCGCCCGGGACATGCGTCGATGAGCCCGACATGCCGTCAACGAGGAGTGACGAAAAGGGGAGCCCGAGGGCTTCCCTTGTCGTCGTGCGATCCGGTTGGCCAGCCGGCCCCTAAGCGGCGCTCAGCGGACGGCCTCGAAGACGACCACGCCCAGCGGGGGGACGCGGATCGAGGCGGAGTACGGGCGGCCGTAGTGGGGCTCGGGCAGGGCCTCGATCTCGCCGAGGTTGCCGACGCCGGATCCGCCGTAGGACTCGGAGTCCGAGTTGTAGATCTCGCGCCAGCGTCCGCCGCGGGGGAGCGCCAGGCGGTAACCCTCGTGTGGGACGCCGGCGAAGTTGATGACGACGGCGACCGGCGGGGAGTCGGAGCCCTTGCGCAGGTACGCGAGCGTGTTGCGGAACGCGTCGTCGGAGTCGATCCACTCGAAGCCGTCCGGCGTGTGGTCGAGCTGCCAGAGGGCCGGCGTCTCCTTGTAGACCCGGTTGAGGTCGGCGACAGAGCGTAGGACGCCCTGGTGGGCGGGGTCGTCGAGCGCGTGCCAGTCCAGGGAGTGGGCCTCGGTCCACTCGGTCTGCTGCGCGAACTCGCTGCCCATGAAGATCAGCTGCTTGCCGGGGTGCGTCCATTGGTAGCCGAGCAGGAGTCGCACGCCGGCGAGCTTCTGCCAGTGGTCCCCGGGCATGCGCTCATACAGGGAGCCCTTCCCGTGCACGACCTCGTCGTGACTGATGGGGAGCACGAACCGCTCGGAGTAGGCGTAGACCATCGAGAAGGTGATCTCGTTGTGGTGGTAGCGCCGGTGGATGGGTTGCTCGGCCATGTAGCGGAGGGTGTCGTTCATCCAGCCCATGTTCCACTTCAGGCCGAACCCGAGGCCGTTGCCGTCGGTGGGGGCGGTGACGCCGGGCCAGGCCGTCGACTCCTCGGCGATCATCATGATGCCGGGGGTTCGCCGGTAGGCCGTGGCGTTGGCCTCCTGCAGGAACGAGATGGCGTCCAGGTTCTCGCGGCCGCCGTACTGGTTGGGCCGCCACTGACCGGGCTTGCGGCTGTAGTCGAGGTACAGCATCGAGGCGACGGCGTCGACGCGCAGGCCGTCGACGTGGAACTCCTCGAGCCAGTAGGTGGCGTTGGCGACGAGGAAGTTGCGGACCTCGGAGCGGCCGAAGTTGAAGATGTACGTGCCCCAGTCGGGGTGCTCGCCGAGCAGCGGGTCCGGGTGCTCGTACAGCGGGGTGCCGTCGAACTGCGCCAGCGACCACTCGTCCTTGGGGAAGTGAGCGGGCACCCAGTCGACGATGACGCCGATGCCCGCACGGTGGAGGGTGTCGACGAGGTAGCGGAAGTCGTCCGGGTGGCCGAACCGGGAGGTCGGCGCGAAGTAGGACGACACCTGGTAGCCCCACGAGCCGCCGAACGGGTGCTCCGCCACCGGCATCATCTCGACGTGCGTGAAGCCGAGCGACGCGACGTGCTCGGTCAGCTGGTGCGCCAGGTCCCGGTAGGACAGGCCGACGCGCCAGGAGCCCAGGTGGACCTCGTAGACGCTCATCGGGGCCGTGTGCGGGTCGTGCGTGCCGCGGGCGGTGAGCCATGCGTCGTCGGACCACTGGTACGTCGACTCGACGACGACCGACGCCGTCGCGGKCGGCACCTCGGTGCCCTGCGCGAGGGGGTCCGCCTTCTGCCTCCACGAGCCGTCGTGGCCGAGGATCTCGAACTTGTACCGTGCGCCGGCCCTGACGTCGGGGGCGAAGACTTCCCAGACGCCGCTGTCGCCCAGCGAGCGCATGCTGTGCGAGGCGCCCTGCCAGTAGTTGAAGTCGCCGACCACGCGGACGGCGCGGGCATTGGGGGCCCAGACAGCGAACGACGTGCCGATGACCTCGCCGAGCTCGCCGGGGTAGCGGCGCACGTTGGCGCCGAGGACGGTCCACAGCTGCTCGTGGCGACCCTCGCGGACGAGGTGGCGATCGAGCTCCTGCACGGTGGGCAGGAACCGGTACGGGTCGTCGACCACGGAGGCGTGGCCGTCGTACGTCACCTCGAGCCGGTAGTCGGGCACGTCGGTGCCGGGCAGGACCGCGACCCAGATGCCGTCCTGCTCGTGCCGGGCGGCCACGCGCGAGGTCGATGTCACGACCACGACGGATTCGGCCAGCGGCCGGAGCGTGCGGACGGTGACCCCGCCGCCCCCGACGTGCGGGCCGAGGACGTCGTGCGGTGCGTAGGACGCCCCGTGGGCGACGGTGCGAAGGGTGTCGACGTCGACGGGGACCGGGGACGGTGCGGCCGGGCTCATCCCCCTACCCAACCACCCGCAGGGGGCGAGCGCAGGATGGTCGGCCGGGTGACCTGCGTCTCAGGGCATATCCGGGCATTCTTCACGCGTCGTCGGCGGGTGCTGTGGTCGTGGTGCCGCGGGTGACGAGGCGGGGCAGGGGGGCCGTGTACGAACGGACCGTGCCCGAGGCGAGCAGGTTGAGCACGCAGTCGGCGACCTGCACCCCCATGGCGTGGACGTCGAGGCTCATGGCCGATAGCGCCGGGTGGGAGAGACGGCAGAGGGCCGAGTCGTCCCAGGCGAGCAGGGAGAGGCGCTCGGGGACCGCGACGTCCATCTCGTGCGCGACGCCGAGGCCGGCGACGGCCATGACGTCGTTGTCGTAGATGATCGCGGACGGCGGTGAGCCGCGGCCGAGCAGCGCGCGGGTGGCGCGGGTGCCGGACTCCTCGCCGTAGTCGCCCTCGACGACCGTGCCATGGGCGCCCAGCCGGTCGCACTCGCCCGTGAACGCCTCGGTGCGGGCCTGGGTGTGCGCGAGCCCGCGCGGGCCGCTGACCCGCGCCAGCCGGCGGTGGCCCAGGCCGACCAGGTGCTGGACGGCGGTGCGCATGGCCTCGGCGTTGTCGATCCAGACGTTGGCGAACGGCAGGTCGGGACGCGGTCCGCCCACGACGACCGTGGGGATGCCGAGCTCGCTCAGCACGTCGAGGCGGGAGTCCTCGAGCGCCACGTTGACGACGACGACGGCGTCGACGAGGTTGCCCTCGCCCCATCGGCGGTAGGTGCGGATCTCGGCGTCGTGGTCCGGGACGACGTGCAGGAGCAGCGAGCGGCTCTCGCCTGCCAGGGACTCCTCGATGCCGCCGACGAGCTCCATGAAGAAGGGCTCGAAGCCGAGCATCCGTGCAGGTCGGGCGAGAACCAGGCCGACCGCGTCGAGACCTTGCGTCATGCTCGCGAGCGTACCTGCGCCACGCAGGGCATCGCGGCGGCGGTGGGGTGACGTCACGCGCGCGGCCTCCTCGGCGGCGAGGGACTCAGGCGCGTGACTGGATAAGCTCGCGCGCGCCGACCCCTCGGCGGCGACGGAATCAGGCGGGCGACCGGGCGAGGTCACGCGGACCGACCCCTCGCCTGCGAGGGAGTCAGGCGGGCGACTGGGTGAGGCCACGCGCCTCCACCTCTGAGGCGCGACGGACGACGACGTCGTTGGCGGACCGGAGCACGGGTGCGCGCGTGAGCTCGGCGGGGTCGAACGTGCCGCGGGTCCGCACGTGGAAGGACGCCGTGGCGCCCGCGGGGATGTCGACAAGAGCGGTGTCGACGCGGGCCTCGGGGTCCAGCCGGTCGACCAGCAGGGTCACGTCGCGGGCGAGGGACGACGCCGTGACGTCCACGCGGTAGCCGTCCTGGACGGGCGTCACCGAGGCGCGCAGGGGCGCGGGGTCGAGGGCGAGGTCGATGTCCTCCGCCCATGGGTGCACCGTCTGGAGAGCGCCCAGGCGCACCACGAGGACCTCCTGCGCGGGGTCGACGGGCGTCGCCACCGTGGTCGGCAGGGCGAACTGGCCGACGGACCAGGCGCCCACCGCGAGGGCGAGGTCCTCCTCGGCGAGCACCGTGCCGTCGAGCCGCTGGCGTGACAGCCGCACGATGCCCTGCCAGATGGCGGCGGTGTCGTTGACGACCGCGAGCACCTCGCGACCGTCACGCGGCTGCACGGTGAGCAGGCGGGCGGCGTAGGCGGCCTTGAGGGCGTACCAGAGGGGCTTCGGGCGCTCGTCGCCGTCGATGGCGGCCCACGACGTGACCGGCCAGCAGTCGTTGAGCTGCCAGACGATCGCGCCGGCGGTCCGCGGCCACCACGAGCGGTAGTGCTCGATCGCGAACCGCACCGCGCGCGCCTGGTTGAGCTGGGTCGCCCAGTGCCAGTCGGCGAAGTCGTCGGGGACGCCCAGGTGGGGAGCGAGGCCGCGGTCGAGCTTGCCGTTGCCGTCGTCGGCCTTCTGGTGGAGCAGGAACGCCGGATCGTCCTTGGTCAGCGGCCCGCCGTCGACGGCGTGCACCGCCCGGGTGAGCGTCGCCCACGTCGGCGGGCCCTGGAACCCGAACTCGGAGCAGAAGCGGGGGACCTCGTCGCCGTAGACGGTGTAGTCGACGCGGTTCCAGACCTCCCACTGGTGGTGGGTGCCGTGGTCGGGGTCGTTCGGGTGGATCGCGGTGAGGGCGGCGCCGGGGGAGTACGGGCTGCCGTCGGAGTAGGGGCGGGTGGGGTCGAGCTCGGCGACGATGCCCGCGAGCAGCTCCGTGGCGTACCGGTAGCCCCAGGTCCGGCCCTGGAGCTCCTCCTGCCAGCCCCAGTCGAGGAAGCCCCAGAGGTTCTCGTTGCCGCCGTTCCACAGCACGAGCGACGGGTGGGGGGTCAGGCGCGCGACGTGCTCGCGGGCCTCGGCCTCCAGCTCGTCCCAGAGCGGCTGCTCCTCGGGGTAGGCCGCGCAGGCGAGGAGGAAGTCCTGCCAGACGAGCAGGCCGCGTTCGTCGCAGAGCTCGTAGAAGTCCTCGGACTCGTAGATGCCCCCGCCCCAGATGCGCACGAGGTTGAGGTTGGCGTCGACGGCTTGGTCCAGTCGGTGCGCGAGGCGCTCCCGGGTGATCCGGGTGAGCAGGTGGTCGTCGGGGATCCAGTTGGCGCCCTTGACGAAGATCGGTCGCCCGTTGATGCGGAACGTGAACGCGGTGCCGTCCTCGTCCGTGCTGGTGTCGAGCTCGACCGTGCGGAAGCCGATGCGCCGGGTCCACGTGTCCAGCGGCTGCTCGGTATCCGGGCCGACGAGCGCGACGACCAGCTCGCTGAGCGGCTGCGCGCCGTGGCCGACCGGCCACCACAGGGGAGCGTGCGGGACCTCGAGGTCGACTACGGCCGAGTTCGCGCCGCCCGGCACGGTGACGGAGACGTCGGCGCCGGCCACGCGGGCACGCACCTCGACGGCCACGTCACCGCCCGGCAGCCCCGAGCGCTCGATCTCGACGTGCACCGCGACGTGCCCGGTGCCCGTCGCGTCGACGGTGACCAGCGGGCGGACCGCGGCGAGGCGCGCGACCGACCAGCGCTCGACGCGGACCGGTCGCCACAGGCCCGCGGTCTGCAGGTCCGGTCCCCAGTCCCAGCCGAACGAGCAGGCCATCTTGCGGACCATGTTGAACGGCTGGTCGTAGGCGAGCGGGCGCGGACCGAGCCGGGCGGCCTCAGCCTCGGCGTGCACGAGGGCGGACGTGAGCAGGACGCGCAATTGCTGGGTGGTGGGCCGCAGCAGGTCGCGGACGTCGAAGCGGTAGGAGCGGTGCTGGTTGGCGGTGCGGCCGATCTCGTGACCGTCGAACGTGAGCGTGGCCACCGTGTCGATGCCGTCGAACACCAGGTCGACGCGCTCGTCGGTGGCTGCGGGGGCGAGGTCGAGGTCGCGCTCGTACGCCCAGTCGGTGCGGCGCATCCACGCGAGGTCCTCCTCGTGGCGGTCGAGGTAGGGGTCGGGGATCAGGCCGGCCTCGAGCAGCGCCGTGTGGCTGGTGCCGGGCACGCGGGCGCGGACACGGCGGCCGACGATATCGGCCGGGACGGGGCCGGCGACAGCGGTCAGGGACCAGCCGTCGTACAGGTCCTGGGTGTTCATCCTCGAGCTCCTGGGTCCGGGGGTCCGGCGTGTGCCCGCCGCATCCTTGCGACGGGCAGCGTCGGCACCTCGGGGAGGGGCCGAACTTCTGGCAAGTACCCGATGACCATTCTTAGACAACTGAATAAAGTAAGTCAATGACGCCGAGACCAAGCCTCGGCCCGTAGCGTTCAGGGGCGCGTCCAGCGCATCCGACCCGCCAGCCCGTTCCGGACCAGGAGACACCCGCCGTGACCGACAGCGCCACCCTCGACACCCTCGTCCACCTGCGCGCCGCGGGAGTCAGCGTCGTCGTCGACCTGACCGGCGGCGCGCTGCCGCGAGTCCTGCACTGGGGGCGCGACGTCGGTGACGTCGACCTGTCCGTGGCTCGGCGCGCATGGCGGCCCGTGCCACACGGCTTCCCGGTGGACGGGGAGGTCGAGATCGCCGTGCTGCCCCAGGAGTCGGCCGGTTTCCTGGGGACGCCGGGCCTCGTCGGCAGCCGCGCCGGGCAGGACTTCTCGACGCGGTTCGTCGTGCGCGCGCACTCCGTCGTCACGGCCGACGACGGGACGCAGCGGCTCACCGTCGACGCGGGCGACGACGCGGCGCGTCTGGGGCTCACGCTCGTGCTCGAGCTCACCGCGCAGGGGCTCGTCCGTCAGCAGGCGGTGCTGACCAACGAGGCCGACGAGGTCTACGGGCTGGACGGGCTGCTGCTCACCCTGCCGGTGCCGTCCGCGGCCACTGAGCTGCTCGACTTCACGGGCCGGTGGGCGCGCGAGCGCAGCCCGCAGCGGACGGCGTTCAACCACGGCACGCGGCTGCGCGAGAACCGGCGGGGGCGGACCGGCTACGACTCGGCGTTCGTGCTCGTCGCCGGCACCGCGGGCTTCGCGAACCGCACCGGCGAGGTGTGGGGCCTGCACACGGCGTGGTCGGGCAACCACCGTTCGCTGGCCGAGCGCAGCCACTACCACCACGGCCTGCTGGGTGGCGGCGAGCTGCTCGGGTCCGGCGAGGTGCGGCTGGCCCGTGGCGAGTCGTACACGAGCCCGTGGGTGTACGGGTCCTGGGGCGTCGGGCTGGACGCGCTCGCGGACCGGTTCCACGCGTGGATGCGTGCGCGCCCGCAGCACCCGCGCTCGCCGCGGCCCGTCACGCTCAACACGTGGGAGGCCGTCTACTTCCAGCACGACCTCGGGCGGCTCACCGCCCTGGCCGACGCCGCGGCCGGCGTCGGCGCCGAGCGCTTCGTGCTCGACGACGGCTGGTTCGGCGACCGCCGTGACGACACCCGGGCGCTGGGCGACTGGTACGTGTCGGCGGACGTCTGGCCCGACGGGCTGCACCCGCTGGTCGAGCACGTGACGGGGCTCGGGCTGCAGTTCGGGCTCTGGGTGGAGCCGGAGATGGTGAACGCCGACTCCGACCTGGCCCGCGCGCACCCCGACTGGATCCTGCGCGTGCCGTCGCGGCTGCCCCGGGAGGCACGGCACCAGCAGGTGCTCGACCTCGCGGTGCCGGAGGCCTTCGCGTACATCCTCGAGCGGCTCGACGCGCTGCTCACCGAGTACGCCATCGGCTACCTCAAGTGGGACCACAACCGGGACCTGGTCGACGCGGGGCACGGGGGAGCGCCCGGGGTGCACGGGCAGACGCTCGCCGTGTACCGGCTGCTCGACGAGCTGCGCGCGCTGCACCCGGGCGTCGAGATCGAGTCGTGCTCGTCGGGCGGTGCGCGCGTGGACCTCGAGATCCTGCAGCGGACCGACCGGGTGTGGGCCAGCGACTGCATCGACGCCCTCGAGCGGCAGCAGATCCAGCGGTGGACCAACCTGCTGATCCCGCTCGAGCTGGTCGGCGCGCACATCGGCTCCGGCACCGCGCACAGCACCGGACGTCGGCACGAGCTGTCCTTCCGGGCGGCGACCGCATTGTTCGGGCACCTCGGGATCGAGTGGGACCTGCAGGAGGCCGACGAGCAGCAGCGCGCCGAGCTGGCCGCGTGGATCGCGCTCTACAAGGAGGTGCGCCCGCTGCTGCACACAGGCGCCTCCGTGCACGAAGACGTCGTCGACCCGACCGCCGCCGTCCACGGCGTGGTTGCGCAGGATCGCGGGGACGCGCTGTTCGCGATCGCGACGACGGGTCGGTCGATCGAGACCCCGCTGCCGCGCGTCGCGCTGCCGGGGCTCGACCCCGACGCGCTCTACGACGTGCGCCCGCAGGCGCCGGGCGACGCGGTCGCGCTCGCGCCGGCGTGGTGGACGCCCGAGGGCGTCCGGCTCCCCGGTCGACTGCTTTCCGAGGTGGGCCTCGAGGCCCCGCTGCAGGCGCCCGAGCGCGTCGCGCTGATCCGGGCGACGCGGGTCTGACACGACGACGGGGCGGCCGGTCGGCCGCCCCGTCGTCGTCATCGGGCTACTTCGTCGCGCCCGACGTGAACCCGTTGTAGATGTACCGCTGCAGGAACAGGAAGAGCACCAGGATCGGCACGATCGTGATGACCACGCACGCGCAGATGGCTTCCCACTGCGAGCCGTACGGCCCCTTGAACGCGAAGAGCGCCGTGGAGATCGGGAGCTTGTCGGGATCGTTGAGGTAGAGGTACGGCAGGTAGAACTCGTTGTAGATGCCGATGCCCTTGATGATGACGACCGTCGCGATCGCGGGCTTGAGGTTGGGCAGGATGATCTGGAAGAAGATCCGCAGGTGCCCGGCACCCTCGATCATCGCGGCCTCATCCAGTGAGCGCGGGATGCTCCGCATGAACTGCACGAAGATGTAGATCGAGACGATGTCCGTGCCCATGAAGAGCAGGATCAGCGCCCAGCGCGAGCCGTAGAGCCCCAGGCCGTTGATGATCTGGAACGTCGCGACCTGCGTGGTGACACCCGGCACGAGCGTCGCCAGCAGGAACATGAGGAGCACGAGGCTGCGTCCCCGGAACCGGAAGCGGTCCAGCGCGTACGCGGTGCCGGCGCCGATGAGGATGGTGCCCGCGATGGCTGCGCCGAAGATGAGCGCGGTGTTGAAGAACGCCAGCGCCATGCCGCCCTTGGTGAACGCCAGCACGTAATTGTCGAAGTTGAACCAGCTGTCGGGCGGCTGGAACGGGTTCGTCGACAGGAACTCCTGGTTGGTCTTGAAGGACCCGAACAGGATGAGCCCGAGCGGCAGCAGCGTGACGATCGAGGCGACGACGAGGGAGACGTACTTGGCGGTGCTGGTGGCTGCGACCTTCACGTGAGGTCCACCTCCTCCTCCGGGACGAGCCGGCGCTGGAGCCAGGTGACCAGCAGAACGAACACCAGGAGCACGACGGCCATCGAGGACGCGAGCCCGACCATGTTGCGCTGGAAGGCCATCCACAGGGTCCGTAGGACGAACGTCTCCGTGCCGTTGGCGCCATTGGTCATGACGAACGGGATCTCGAAGACGGACAGCGAGCCGGAGATGCCGAGGATGAAGGCCAGGCCCACGATGGGTCGGATCGACGGCAGGATGATCGACCAGAACTCGTGCCAGCGGTTGGCGCCGTCGAGCGCGGCCGCCTCGTAGATCTCCGAGTTGATGGACTGGATCGCGCCCAGGAACATCACGAAGGTCAGGCCGGTGTACCGCCAGACGGAGACGGCCGCGAGCGAGAAGTTGGCGATGTCCGGGTCGCCGGTCCACTGGTGGATGAGGCTCTCGAGCCCGGTCTTCATGAGAACCGTGTCGAGGCCGCCGCCCGGCTTGAGGAAGTTGAGGAAGATCAGCCCGATCGCGACGCCGTTGATGAGGTACGGGAAGAACAGGATGCCCTTCCACATGTTCTTGAAGCGCACCTTGAACGACAGGATCGTCGCGAAGTAGAGCGCGAGCGCCATCTGCACGAGCGAGCCCACGATGTAGAACAGCGAGACGTAGAACACCCGCAGGTTGTCGGGGTCMGTGAACACGTTGATGTAGTTCTCGAGCCCGATGAAGTTCTTGGTCTTGTCCAGGCCGTCCCAGTCGGTCACCGAGTACCAGAACATGTTGACGACGGGCGTGTACGTCAGAAGCAGCAGCAGCCCGACGGGGACGAGCAGGAACAGGTAGGGCGTGAGTCGGCGGTACCACGCGGAGCGGCGGCCCGCCCCACCCGGAACGTTCCGGGTGGGGCGGGCCAGCTCGGGCTCGGTCGCTACGGCCGTGGCCCGGCTGGCGTAGCTGGAGGATGAGGTCGTCATGGTGCGTTGAACTCAGGCGCCGGCGTCGGCGCGACCCTTGGCCCACTTGGAGTTCAGGTCGTCGAAGATCTGCTCCTTGGTGCGGTCACCGGAGCGGGCGTCGTCGATGATCTGCAGGCGGTACTTGGGGTCCGTGGTCACGATGCCCGACGCGGTGTCGATGTCCGCGAACAGCGACTCCTTGCCCTCGGGGGCCGGGTTCATGGTGATGAGCTCGACGCTGTCCATGAAGCTCTTGAGGGCATCGGGGACCGGGCCGTCGGCGAGGGGCGAGAGGCCGACCTGGGACTCCGAGTAGCCCGAGTCGTGGTTGAACCAGTCGATCCACGCGCGAGCGGTCGCCTTGTTCTTCGAGTGCACGTTGATGCCGAGGTTGTAGTCGCCGCCGGCCACCGTGTGGAACTTGCCGTCCACCTGCACCGGGGTCGGCATGTAGGCGATGTCCGCGGGATCGGCACCTGCGGCCTCCGCAGCCGCGGCCATCTGCGGGATCGCCCACGAGCCGAGGACCATCGTGGCGATGTCGCCGACGCCGATCTGGCGCTTGGAGCCCTCCCAGTCCGTCGTGGTCGGGTCCGCCTCGGTGAGGCCCTCGGCGACGGCGTCGAAGATGGTGCCGTCGATGACTCCGTAGTCGGAGTCGTCGGTCCACGGGGTGTCCGTCTGCGCCATCTTGTTCAGGGCGTCCGGGTCCGCGGTCACCGCCCCGCGCCAGCCGTCCCACTGCGAGAGCGTCCAGCCGTCCTTGTAGTTGGTGTAGAGCGGGGCGACCTTGGCGACGCCCTTGTCCTTGATGGCCTGCAGGTCGTCGAGGAACTCCTGCGGGGTGGTCGGGAACTCGGTGATCCCCGCCTCCTCCCACACACGCTTGTTGTAGAGGATGCCCTGCACGTTGCCGACGACGGGGATGCCGTACGACTTGCCCTCGAAGGACTTGTCGTTGAGCCAGTTGTACTCCTTCTGCATCTCGGCGAGGTCGCCGAGCGGCTCGAAGAAGTCGCCGAACTGGTCGGGAGTCACGGAACCCGGGATGGCGAGGACGTCGCCGTAATCGTCGGTGTTCATCCGCGTCTTGACGGTGCCCTCGTAGTCCTTGACCCCCTCGACCTTGACGTCGGTGACGTCGGGGTACTTCTTCTTGAACTCCTCGACGTACTTGTCGAACGTGCCGTCCTCCACGAGGTCGGTGCGCCAGGTCAGGACGTTGAGCTCCCCCGAGGGGGTGCCGTCGTCGTTGCCCCCGCCGCTGTCGCCGCCGCCAGAGCAGGCGGCCGTGAGGGCCAGGATCGAGCTGGCAGCCGCGACCGCGATGAGGCGGGTGCGTCGCTTCTGAGGGAACATCGTTGATCCTCTCGTCGTGCCGGCACCTCCGCGTGCCGACCGGGGTCTGATGAGGCAGGGCCACTCGGGACCGAGGGGTCTTGCTCCCGTGTGGCATTCTTAGGCAAGTGAACAAAGTAAGTCAACGGGCGTGTCTTGGGAGTCTGCTCCCGTTCCCGGATCGTTATGGTGTGCGACGAGGGGGACACCCCACGGAGGAGGATCAGTGAGCGGCTCGCAGCCGGGCCTCGGCGCCGCGCACGCCAGCAGCAGGTCGGCGATCCTCGACCTCATCCGGGCGGCGGGCACGATCAGCCGCGTCGAGCTCACCCGGGCGACCGGTCTGACCGCCGCCACGATCTCCACGGTCGTGCGCCGGCTCATCGACGACGGCCTCGTGCTCGAGGTCGGACGGGCCGAGTCCACGGGCGGCAAGCCCCGCATGCTCCTGCAGCTCGACCCGTCGGCCCGCTACGCCGTCGGCGTGCACCTGGACCACGCCGGCATCACCTACGTCATCGCCAACCTGGGCGGTGCGATCGTCGCCCGGTGGCGGCGGCCCGGCGCGGGGTCCGACGACCCGCGCGAGGTGGTCGCCCGCATCGCCGCGGAGATCCGCACCACCGTCACGCGCGTCGGCGTCGACCCCACCCGCATCCTCGGGCTCGGCGTGGTCTCGCCCGGGCCGATCTCGTCGTCGACCGGCATGACCCTGACCCCGCCCGTGATGCAGGCATGGGCAGAGTTCCCGCTCGCCGACGCCCTCGAGGACGCCGTCGGGCTGCCCGTGCTGCTGGACAACGACGCGACCGCCGCCGCCATCGGGGAGTACTGGTCCGGCGGGATCGCCACGGGGTCCGCGTTCGCGGCGCTCTACATGGGTACCGGCATCGGCTCCGGGATCATCGTCGACGGCACGGTCTACCGAGGATCCAGCTCCAACGCCGGCGAGGTCGGGCACATCTGCGTCGACCTCGACGGGCCGCAGTGCTGGTGCGGCAGCATCGGGTGCGTCGAGGCGCTGGCCGGCCCCGCGGCCGTCGTCGACGCGGCCCGCGACGCGGGCGTCGAGCTGGCCGGACGCAACGTCGCCGAGAACTTCGGGTCTCTCGCCCGCGCAGCCAGCCGCGGCGAGGCGCTGCCGATGGAGCTGTTGCAGCGGTCGGCCCGGTACCTCGCGGTCGCCGCGCAGACGCTGGCCAACGTGCTCGACCTCGAGCTGGTGATCCTCACCGGTCCGGCGTTCGCGCTCGCGGGCTCGCTGTACCTGCCGGAGATCGAGCGCCGGCTCGGGCAGTCCTTCTTCGCGCGCGGCAGCCATCCCGTGCGCGTCACCATCTCCTCCAACGCGCCCGAGGCCGCCGCCGTCGGCGCCGCCGCGCTGGTGCTGCAGAGCGAGCTCGCGCCGCGACAGGCGGGCGTGCGGATGCCGCTGGAGCTGCCGCTCGAGGTCACCGCCGGCGCCTGATCAGCCGGCCAGGCGCTCCAGCCCGGCGATCGGGATAGGCAGCCACGACGGGCGGTTGCGCGACTCGTAGACCGCCTCGTAGAGCGTCTTGTCCAGCTCGAGGGCGCGCAGCAGGGTCTGGTCCCCGCCGCCGTACCCGCGGAGCAGGCCCGCGCGGGCGGCGGCCGCCCAGGCGGCGGCGTCGGCCCCTGTCAGCCCCCCGACGGCCGCGGCGTAGTCGATCGAGCGCAGCAGCCCCGCCACGTCGCGCAGCGCCAGGTCGGGCCGGGTCCGCTGCGCGAGGGGTGCCAGGGGCTCGCCCTCGAAGTCCATGATGAACCAGGTGTCGTGCGAGCGGAGCACCTGGCCGAGGTGCAGGTCGCCGTGCACGCGCTGGCGCGGGGGCGCCGACGACAGGGCGCGCACCTCGGCGACGACCCGGGCGACGCCGTCGGCGAAGCGCGTGAGCGACGGCACCGCCGAGAGTGCCCACGAGAAGCGAGCCGCGACCGCGCGGGCGACCTCCTCGGGGCCCTGGTCGCCGACCTCGACGCCGTACGCCCGGACGAGCGCCTCGTGCATGGTCGCCGTGACGGCCCCGAGGGCGGCGGCGGGGTCCTCGAAAGGCTCCCCCCGACCCGCGTACGCGCACGCGAGCTCGAACCCGTCCTCGGCGGCGTCGACGAATGCGGCGAGCACGCCGAGGTAGCCCGTCACCGGCTCTCCGTCGTGGCCGGGCCACTCGCCCTGCAGCCATGCCAGCGGCGCCGGGACGTTCTGCCAGCCGACGTCCACGAGGTGGCGCGGGACGTCGACGTCGGGGTTCTCGCCCGCGGCGACGGCGCGCAGCACCTTGAGGATGCCGGGCCGCGCACCCGGCAGGATCACGGAAGTGTTGGACTGCTCGCCGGAGACCGCGCGGGCCCGGGAGACGTCGACGTCCGCGCCGGGCCCGTCGGCGGCGGCGAGCCAGGCGGTCAGGAACGCCGGATGGTCGGCGCCGTCGAGGACGCTGCGGCCGTCGAGGACGCCGAGCCCGCCGTCCGCCGCGCCGTCGGCCAGGACCAGCGGCACCTGCAGGACGGCGTCGATGGATCCCGCCCGCGCCCGGACGAGCAGGACGGTCACGTCGGGGGCGAGCGCGAACGACGCGACCGCCGACAGCTCCGCCGACTGGCCCTTGGCGGGGAACCAGCGCTTCGTCGGCAGCCACTCGCGCACGACGTCGAGCAGGCGGGCGTCGTCGGGGGTCTTGCGGGCGACCAGGCTCACGGGGCGGTCAGCTCCAGCCAGTAGAAGTCGCGCGACCCCAGCGTGAAGGACGCGGACCCGTCGGCGGCGATGGGGGTGAACGGCGCCCCGCCGAACACGTCGCGCGTCGTCCAGCGCGCCCGGTCCGGGAGCTTCACCGTCGCGGCGCGCGCGGTCGACGCCATGTTGGCGACGACCAGGATCGTCTCGTCGGCCGTATGCCGGCAGAACGCGAGGACCGACTCGTTGTCGCACTCCAGGACCTCGAACTCGCCCGCTCCCAGCGCGGGGTGCTGCCGCCGGACGGCAAGCATGCCGTGGACCCAGTGCAGCAGCGACGTCGGCTGCGCGAGCTGGGTCTCGACGTTGGTGTGGCTGTAGTGGTGCACCAGGGACTGGACCAGCGGGAGGTACAGCTTGCCGGGGTCCGCCGTGGAGAATCCCGAGTTGCGGTCCGGGGTCCACTGCATCGGCGTGCGCACGGCGTCGCGGTCGGGAAGCCAGATGTTGTCGCCCATGCCGATCTCGTCGCCGTAGTACAGGCACGGGCTGCCGGGCAGGGACAGCAGGAGCGCGTGCGCGAGCTCGATCTCCTTGCGGGAGTTGTCCAGCAGCGGGGCCAGGCGGCGTCGGATGCCGACGTTCGCGCGCATGCGGGAGTCGGGCGCGTACCACCCGTACATGGACGCGCGCTCCTCGGTGGAGACCATCTCGAGCGTGAGCTCGTCGTGGTTGCGCAGGAAGGTGCTCCACTGGGCGCCGTTGTTGGGGATCGGCGGCGTGTCGGCCAGGATGTCGATGATCTGCGTCGCCCGCTGGTCGCGGATCGAGTAGTAGATGCGCGGCATCACCGGGAAGTGGAAGCACATGTGGCACTCCGGCTCCTCCTCGGTGCCGAAGTAGTGCACGACGTCCTCGGGCCACTGGTTGGCCTCGGCCAGCATGATGCGGCCGGGGAACTCGTCGTCGATCATCTTGCGGACCTTGCGCAGGAACGCGTGCGTCTCCGGCAGGTTCTCGCAGTTGGTGCCCTCGGCCTCGAACAGGTACGGCACGGCGTCGAGCCGGAAGCCGTCCACGCCGATGCCCAGCCAGTAGCGGCCCACGTCGAGCATGGCCTCGACCACGCGCGGGTTCTCGAAGTTGAGGTCGGGCTGGTGCCCGAAGAAGCGGTGCCAGAAGAACTGGCGCCGGACGGGGTCGAAGGTCCAGTTGGACGTCTCCGTGTCGACGAAGATGATGCGCGCGTCCTGGTACTTCGTGTTGTCGTCGCTCCACACGTAGAAGTCCCCGTACGGGCCCTCGGGGTCGGAGCGGGACGCCTGGAACCACGGGTGCTGGTCGCTGGTGTGGTTCATCACCAGGTCGACGACGATCCGCATGCCGCGGGCGTGCACCTGCTCGATGAGCTCGGTGAAGTCGGCCATGGTGCCGTACTGGCCCGCGATCGCGGTGTAGTCGGCGACGTCGTAGCCACCGTCGCGCAGGGGGCTGGGATAGAACGGCGGCAACCACAGGCAGTCGATGCCGAGCCACTGCAGGTAGTCGAGCCGGTCGATCAGGCCGCGCAGGTCACCGCTGCCCTGGCCCGAGCTGTCGGAGAACGTGCGGAGCATGACCTCGTAGAACACCGCGGTGCGGTACCACTCCGGGTCGTCGGACAGCCCGGTCGTGTCGGGGGCGGGGTGCGGGAGCACCGGGGTGCGCCGTCCCGGCAGCACGATCTGGGAGGTCGTCGGCGCGGGCTCCCGGGCGTGACGCCCGATGGGCGGCGTCAGCGGTGTCTCGGTCACGGCGCCACCAGGTGGACCACGTGCGCGGCGCGGATCATCGGGTTGAGCTTGACGTAGACCGAGGACCCCCACTCGTACGTCTCCTCCGACAGGACGTCGTGCGCGACGACCGGGCGGCCGGTGTCCAGCCCGTACGCGTGCAGGTCCAGCTGGACCGAGCCCTCGCGGGTGTTCCACGGGTCGAGGTTGACGATGACGACGATCGTGTCGGCCCGCCCCGTGGGCGAGTGCTCGGCGTCCAGGTGCTTGGAGAACGCGACGAGCGCGTCGTCCGACGTCGGGAGCACGCGCAGGTTGCGCAGCTGCTGCAGGGCCGGGTGCGCGTGCCGGAGCTCGTTGAGCCGGCCGAGGAGCAGGTTGATGCCGATGGCGTCGGCCTTGGCCCAGTCGCGGGGCTTGAACTCGTACTTCTCGTTGTCGATCTGCTCGTCGACGCCCGGCCGCGGCACGTCCTCGACCAGCTCGTAGCCCGAGTAGATGCCCCACGTCGGGGCGCCCAGCGCGGCGAGGACGGCCCGGACCGCGAAGCCCCGCACGCCCGTGGCCTGCAGGTACGGCGGCAGGATGTCGTGCGTCGTCGGCCAGAAGGCCGGCCGCATCCAGGCTCCCTGGTCACCGGAGACCTCGGCCAGGTACTCGGTGATCTCGTCCTTGGTGTTCCGCCAGGTGAAGTACGTGTACGACTGGTGGAACCCGATCTTGGCGAGCGTCTGCATCATCGCCGGCCGCGTGAACGCCTCGGACAGGAAGATCACGTCGGGGTGGTCGGCGCGCACCGACTGCAGGATGCGCGCCCAGAAGTCCAGCGGCTTGGTGTGCGGGTTGTCCACCCGGAACAGCGTCACCCCGTGGTCGATCCACACCTGCAGGACCCGGCGGATCTCGGTGTAGATCCCCTCGGGGTCGTTGTCGAAGTTCAGCGGGTAGATGTCCTGGTACTTCTTCGGCGGGTTCTCGGCGTACGCGATGGTGCCGTCCGCGCGCGTGGTGAACCACTCCGGGTGCGCCGTGACCCAGGGGTGGTCGGGCGAGCACTGCAGCGCGATGTCGATCGCGACCTCCATGCCGAGTGCGCGGGAGGCCGCGACGAAGCGGTCGAAGTCGTCGAACGTGCCGAGCGTCGGCTCGATCGCGTCGTGGCCGCCGGCGGGCGAGCCGATCGCGTACGGGGAGCCGGGGTCGCCCTGGTCGGAGTAGAGCGAGTTGTTGCGGCCCTTGCGGTGCGTCGCGCCGATCGGGTGCACCGGGGTCAGGTACACGACGTCGAACCCCATGCCGGCGATGCGCGGCAGGTCCTCGGCGGCGGTGCGCAGCGTCCCGGAGACCCACGCGCCGATCTCGGGGTCGTACCGGGCGCCCTGCGAGCGCGGGAAGATCTCGTACCAGGCGCCGGCCAGGGCGAGCGGCCGCTCGACGACCAGCGGGTACGACGGGGACCGGGTCACGGAGTCGCGCAGCGGGGTCTGGGCGAGAGCGGCGTGCACCGCGGCGGACAGGCCGGCCGAGAGCCGCTGGTGGGGCGTGTCGCGGACGTCGCGCAGCGCGTCGACCGCGTCGCGGAGCACCCGCACGGCCTCGTCGGGCATCGCCTGCTCGCCCGTGCGCCCGGCGGCCCGCTCGAGCAGGAGCGCGCCCTCGGTGAGCATGAGCTCGACGTCGACGCCCGCCTCGACCTTGATCTCGGCATCGTGCGCCCACGTGCCGTACGGGTCCGACCAGCCCTCGACCCGGAACGTCCAGTCGCCCTCGCTGGTCGGCACCAGCCGGGCCTCGAAGCGGTCGAGACCGGGCGCGATGTCGACCATCCGGGCGCTCGCCACGTCGACGCCCGAGGGGTCCGTGAGCACCGCGGTGGCCCCGACGGCGTCGTGCCCCTCGCGGAACACGGTCGCCCTGACGGGCACCGCCTCGCCGACCACCGCCTTCGCCGGGAACCGCCCGGCCTCCGCGACGGGAGAGACGTCCACGATCGGGATGCGGCCGACGGACGTGCCGAGGGGCGCAGGGGGAATCGTCACGGTCCCGAACCTATCCGTAGGTCCAGGTCGGGGCATCCGAAGCGCGCCGACTCACGCTCCCAGTGCGCGCCCGACGGTCCGACCCGTGAACAGGCAGCCGCCGAGGAACGTGCCCTCGAGCGCGCGGTGCCCGTGCACCCCGCCGCCGCCGAACCCGGACGCCTCACCGACCGCCCACAGGCCGGGCAGCACCTGGCCGTCGGGGCGCAGGACGCGCCCCTCGAGGTCGGTGTGCAGGCCACCGAGGGTCTTGCGCGTGAGAACCGAGAGGCGGACCGCCAGCAGCGGGCCGTGCTCGGGGTCGAGCAGGCGGTGCGGCTTGGCCACGCGGATGAGCTTGTCGACGATGTACCGCCTGGCCATCGCGGTCGCGATCACCTGCAGGTCCTTGCCCAGGCCGGTCTCCACCTGCCGGTCGCGGGCGACGATCGTGCGCTCGAGCGCCTCGGCGTCGATGCGGTTCGTGCCGGACAACGCGTTCATCTTCGCGGCCAGCTCGGCCGGGGTGTCGGCCCAGAGGAACTCGTCCGACTTCTGCGCGAACGTCTCGACTGGCCCCACCGCGCCGGGCTTGACCCGCTCGAGCAGCAGCTTCATGTCCTTGCCCGTCAGGTCCGGGTTCTGCTCGGAGCCGGACAGCGCGAACTCCGACCCGAGGATCGTCTTGTCCAGCACGAACCACGAGTGGTCGTCGCCACGGGACGTGATGTGCGTCAGCGCGCCGAGGGAGTCGAAGCCCGGGAACAGCGGGACCGGCAGGCGGTGGCCGTCGGCATCGAGCCACAGACTGCTGGGGCCGGGCAGGATGCGGATGCCGTGCTGGGACCACACCGGCGAGTGGTTGGTGATGCCCTCGGGGTAGTGCCACATGCGGTCCTCGTGCACCACGGCGGCGCCGGACGCCTTCGCCGCGGCGATGCCGGAGCCGTCGACGTGGTCCGGCACGCCGGAGAGCATGCGCGCGGGGAGCCGGCCCGCCGACGCCGGCCACGTGGCGCGGACCAGCTCGTGGTTGGCGCCGATGCCGCCGGTGGCGACGACGACCGCGCTCGCGGAGATCTCGAAGGGCTGGGCGACCTCGCGCGAGCTGGGCACGGCGCGCTCCACCGGGTCGGCGACGAGCACGTCGCCCCGGACGCCCGTGACGCGGCCGTCCGTCGTCACCAGGTCGGTCACGCGGTGCCGGAACCGCACGTCGACCAAGCCGTCGCGGCGCGCGTCGAGGAGCGCGCGGACGAACGGCTCGAGGATGCCGGGACCGGTGCCCCAGGTGACGTGGAACCGCGGGACCGAGTTGCCGTGGCCCTCGGCGAGGTACCCGCCGCGCTCGGGCCACTGCACGAGCGGGAACCAGCGCACGCCCTTGTCGTGGAGCCAGGGCCGCATGTCGCCGGCGGCGAAGTCGACGAACCCCTCGGCCCAGGCGCGGCCCCAGCGGTCGGAGCCGTCGGTCGAGAAGTCGGCGGAGCCGAGCCAGTCCGCGAGCGCGAGCTCGGCGGAGTCCTTGACGCCGAGGCGGCGCTGCTCGGGGGAGTCGACGAGGAACAGGCCGCCGAACGACCAGAAGGCCTGGCCGCCCAGGCTCGCGGCGGGCTCGGCGTCGAGCAGCGTGACCCGGCGGCCGGCAGCGACCAGCTCGGCGGTGGCGACGAGACCGGCGAGGCCTGCGCCGACGACCACGACATCGGAGTGCGTCATGGCTCGTACGGTACGCGGTTGGACGCGCGTCCAGAACTCTACGATCCGTGTCGTGACCTATGTGCTGAGCGACGAGCCCGGCCGCCTCGACCGCGACGCGGTCTGGCGCTTCCTGTCGACCGAGGCCTACTGGGCCCGCTGGCGCAGCCGCGCGGACGTCGACCAGCAGATCGACGCCGCGTGGCGCGTCGTGGGCGCCTACGTCGAGGAGACGGGCGAGCAGGTCGGGTTTGCCCGGGCAGTCTCGGACGGCGTCGCCTTCGCCTACCTCGCCGATGTCTACGTCGACGCCGCGCACCGCGGGTCGGGGCTCGGTCGCCGCCTGGTGGCCGCCATGATCGACGACGGCCCCGGCGCGGACTTCCGCTGGACCCTGTTCACGGGTGACGCGCACGGGCTCTACCGCGAGTTCGGGTTCGAGGAGCCCGACGCGACCGCGATGGTCCGCCCGAGCCGGCAGGGCTAGACCAGGACGTACACCCGCATGCTCAGGGCCTCGACCACGGTCGCCTCGCCCGGCTCCGCGTGCAGGCCGCCCTCGATCGCGGCGGCGCGCTCCTCCGCGGGGTTCTCCCAGACCGAGTCCCACGCCAGGCGCCAGCGACCGCCGTGGTCGTCGGCCAGGATCAGGTGCACGGCGTCGAGCGAGCCGTTGATCACCAGCAGCACGGTGTCCTGCTCGGGCGGCGGCGCGGTGCGGACCATCTGCAGGGTGCGGATCGACGGGTCGTGCCAGCGGTCGTGGTCGAACGGCAGGCCCAGCGCGTCGAACCAGGCGAGGTCCGGGCGCCGGCCGGGCACGTACGGCCGGCCCGAGTAGAAGCGCTCGGTGCGCAGGGCGGGGTGCTCGCGGCGCAGCAGCAGCAGCCAGCGGGCGGTCGACAGCATGTCCTTGCGCCACGCCGACAGGTCCCAGCGCAGCCAGGAGATCTCGTTGTCCTGGCAGTAGGCGTTGTTGTTGCCCCGCTGGGTCCGACCCATCTCGTCGCCCGCCGTGATCATCGGCGTGCCGGCCGCGAGCACGAGCGTGGCGAACAGGTTGCGGATCGAGCGGCGGCGCAGGGGCACCAGGTCGACGGCCGGGGAGTCCTGCTCCACCGGACCCTCGACGCCGTGGTTCCACGAGCGGTTGTCGTCGCTGCCGTCGCGGTTCTGCTCACCGTTGGCCGCGTTGTGCTTGTGGTCGTACGCGACCAGGTCGGCCAGCGTGAACCCGTCGTGCGCGGTGATGTAGTTGACGGACGTGGCCGGCCCGCGGACCAGCGGGGGATCGCTGTGCCCGAACAGGTCGACGGACCCGGACAGCCGCGTCGCCAGGTCGCGCACCCGGTGACCGGGCAGGCCGTGGGCCGCGCGGCCCGGGTCGGCCAGCCAGAACGACCGGGCGGCGTTGCGGAACCGGTCGTTCCACTCGGCGAACGGGATGGGGAACTGGCCGGTGCGCCAGCCGCCGGGACCGACGTCCCAGGGCTCGGCGACGAGCTTGAGGCCGTGCAGCGCGGGCTCCGTGGCCATCGCGACGAGCGCGGGGTGGTCGGGCGAGAAGCCGCCCGGGTCCCGCCCGAGCGTGACCGCGAGGTCGAACCGGAAGCCGTCGACGCCGACCACGTCCGCCCAGTAGCGCAGCGAGTCGAGCGTCATGCGGACCACCTCGGACCGGCGGAAGTCCAGCGTGTTGCCGGTGCCGGTGACGTCCGCGAGCGCGGCCGGGGCGCCGCCGTCGTGCGCGTAGTAGACCGAGCTGTCGAGCCCCCGCCACGACAGGTGCTGCCCCGGCAGTCCGCCCTCGCACGTGTGGTTGTAGACGACGTCGAGCAGCACCTCGAGGCCCGCCTCGTGCAGCGCGTGCACCGCCGTGCGGAGCTCCTCCAGCACCGCGGCCGGACCCTGCGCCCGCGCGGAGGCGGTGGCGTACGCCGCGTGCGGGGCGAAGAAGCCGAGCGTGCTGTAGCCCCAGTAGTTGGTCAGGCCCTTCTCGACGAGGTGCGGCTCGTCGGCGAACGCGTGCACGGGCAGCAGCTCGACCGCGGTCACGCCCAGCCCGAGCAGGTGGTCGATCACGACGGGGTGCGCCAGGCCGGCGTACGTGCCGCGCAGCTCCTCGGGCAGCCCGTCGGCCAGCAGCGTGAGCCCGCGGACGTGCGCCTCGTAGACCACCGTCTGGGACCAGGGGGTCCACGGGCGGTTGGTCGTGGGGTCGGGACCCGGCAGCTCGCGAGTGTCCACGACGACGGAGAACGGGACGTGACCCGCCGAGTCCCGCGGGTCCGCGGGGCCGTACGGGTCGCCGACCAGGTCGGGCCCGACGCGGTGGCCGTAGGTCTGCGGGGTGTGCGCGACCTCGCCGTCGAGCCCGCGGGCGTACGGGTCCACGAGCAGCTTGGCGGGGTTGTAGCGGTGGCCCGCCGCCGGGTCCCAGGGGCCGTGCGCGCGGAAGCCGTACCGCTGGCCCGCGGCCACGTCGGGGACGGACGCGCTGAACACGCCGTGCACCGGGCCGTCGAGCGGGACCCGGCGCTCCTGGCGTCCGTCGGCACCGTCGAACAGGCACAGGTCGACACCCGTGGCGTGCGCCGCGAAGACGGCGACGTCGATGCCCTCATCGGTCACGTGCACACCGAGGCGGGGCGCGCGTCGGTGAGGGGAGGGCTGGGTCACCGGGACATTGTGCGGGACGGAAGYCCACACATGTCGGGCGGAAGTGCCCTGGGGAGATGTTGAAGTTCTCACACAGCGTCGTCGGACCGTCCGTGGGACGGCGGTCCGCCGCGTCCGGGCCGGGCGGTAACGTTCCGCGGGTGAGGATCGTCGTCTGCGTGAAGCATGTCCCTGACATCCAGTCCGAGCGGGCCCTGGGCCCCGACGGTCGCGTGGTCCGCGACGGCGGGGACGGCACCATCAACGAGCTGGACGAGAACGCCGTCGAGGCCGCGCTTGCGCTGGTCGAGGCGCACGAGGGGTCCGTGGTCGCCCTGACCGTGGGTCCCGACGACGCCGCTGACGCCGTCCGCCGCGGCCTGCAGCTCGGAGCGGACGAAGCCGTGCACGTGGTCGACGACGCGATCGCCGGCTCGGACGTGATCGGCACGGCTCGGGTGCTCGCCGCGGCGATCCGTCACCTCGACGCGCAGGAGCCGGTCGACCTGGTCATCACCGGCATGGCCGGCCTGGACGGGCTCACGTCCCTGCTGCCGACTGCGCTCGCGGAGCTGCTCGACCTGCCCGCGCTGCCGCTCGCCGCCAGCCTCACCGTCGACGGGGGCACCGTGCGGGTGGAGCGCAACCTCGACCACGCCGCCGAGGTGCTCGAGGCGTCGCTGCCCGCGCTCGTGTCCGTCACGGACCAGGCCAACGAGCCGCGCTACCCCAACTTCAAGGGCATCATGGCGGCCCGCAAGAAGCCGATCACCACCCTGACGCTGGCCGACCTCGAGATCGACGGTGCGCACGTCGGCGCCGCAGGCGCCCGCACCGAGGTGCTCGAGGCCGCCGCCCGCCCGCCCCGCGACAACCGCGTGCTGGTGCAGGACACGGGGGACGCCGGCATCCGGCTCGCCGCGTACCTCGTCGACAACCAGCTCGTCTGACCTCCTGACCGAAGGATTCGCTGCCGTGACTGCTCCCGTGCTCGTGCTCGTCGATCACACCGAGGCCGGTGCCGTCCGCGCGCCGGTGCGCGAGCTGCTCACGCTCGCGCGCGACCTGGCCGGGTCGGCCGGCGTGCACGCCGCGTGGGCCGTCGACGGCGTCGAGCCGTCCGCCGAGGTCGTCGCCGAGCTCGCCGCCCTGGGCGCCACGCACGTGCACCGCGTGGTCGCCGACGCCGACCTGCACCTGTCGGCCGTGCTCGCGGAGGCGCTCGCGTCGCTGCTCGACGCCACGGGCGCCGATCTGGTGCTGGCCGTCTCGTCGTTCGAGAACAAGGAGGCCGCCGCGCGCCTCGCCGTGAGCACCGGCGCGGGGGTCGTCACGGACGCGGACGGGCTCGCGCTCGTCGACGGCCGGTACGTCGCGTCGAAGACGGTCTTCGCGGGCACCTGGACCACCGCGTGCGCCGTCACCACCCCGCTCGCGATCGTCACGGTCAAGCCGAACTCGGTGCAGCCGTCGACCGTGGACGGCGTCACCCCACAGGTCGGCGAGCACGTGGTCGCCGTCAGCGACAAGGCCCGGAGGGTCACGCTGGTCGAGCGCACGGAGCGGCCCGCGAGCGGGCGGCCCGACCTCGGCAGCGCGAGCGTCGTCGTCGCCGGCGGCCGCGGCACCGAGGGCGACTTCTCCGTAGTCGAGGAGCTTGCCGACGTGCTCGGCGGCGCGGTGGGTGCCACGCGCGTGGCCACCGACGAGGGCTGGATCGGCCACGACGCGCAGATCGGCCAGACCGGCGTCACCATCGCCCCGCGGCTCTACGTCGGCGTCGGCGTCTCCGGCGCGGTCCACCACCGCGGCGGCATGCAGGCGTCCGGCACGATCGTCGCCGTGAACTCCGACCCCGACGCCCCGATCTTCGAGATCGCGGACTTCGGCGTCGTCGGCGACCTGTTCACCGTCCTGCCGCAGGCCGTCGCGGAGATCCGCCGCCTCAAGGGCTGACGGCGAGTGGCGGGCGGCGCGCGCTGGTTCGGCCGATCGGGCCTGATGACTCGGCGCGGCCGCGTGCCCGGATAGTCTCCGGCCATGTCTCGGCGCGAGGTCATGCAGGCGGTCGAGCTCGTCGAGCACGACGTCGCGGCCGACGAGCCTCCCGCCGACGAGGGCCCGTCCCGCCGCCGGCCGTCCCGCCGTTGGCTGCTGGTACCTGCGGCCGTCGTGGTCGCGCTCGTCGGGTCGCAGCTCGTCGTCGCGGCGCGCGAGCGCGCGGCCGTCGCGGCCCTGGCCGAGGTTCCCGGCGTCGTCCGGCCCGTCGACGCCGATCTCCGGGTGCTGTGGACGCCGGAGCTGGGCAGCCAGCGGTCGGTGCTCGGGTCGGGCATCGCCGTCGACGGGACGCTCCTCGGCCTGGACACCGCGGCCGACGGCGCGCAGTCCCTCGTCGCCGTCGATGAGCAGACGGGCGCGCGCACGTGGGCGACACCGCTGAGCGACGCCCACACGATCGACCGCGGGACCGACGGGTTCTCCCCGGTCGGCGGGTGCCTCGCCGAGCCGGGAACCGGCCGGGCAGCCTGTCTCGTCACCGACGGGTACCTGACCTACCGGGACACGGCGATCGTCTACGTCCCGGACACGTCGAGCCGCCTCGTCGTGGTCGACCTCGCCGACGGCTCGATCCTCGCCGACCGGCCGGCGCCGTCCGCGGTGGCGGTCGCTCTGCTGCCCGGAGCGGCGGTGACGGCCGTCCCGCAGAAGGACGGCGCGGTCGTGGTCACCGCCGCGGACCTGGTCAGCGGGAGCCCGGCCTGGCAGACCGTCGTCCCGCCGTCGCCCAGCGTGCCGGACGACAGCGGCTTCTCCGACGGGACCACCTCGATGTTCGCGACCGCCGACGGGGTCGGTGTGGTCATGGCGGGCCGCCGCCTGACCCTGCTGGACGCGCAGGGTCGCGTCGTGCGGTCGGACCTCGACGCGGACATGGGCTACTCGGCCGACCCGGACCGCGCGACCGTGGCCGTGTACTCGATCGACGAGGTGGGTCGGCAGCGCACCACGTTCGTGGGCGACGGGCCGGATCTCGAGCTCGCGGGCGGGATGGTCCAGCGGTCCGCGGACGACGGGAGCGTGCCCGACCTCGTGCTCGTCGCGGACACCACGGTCCGTGCCTACGACCGGTCGACAGGACGCCCGCGCTGGAGCATCCGGCACGTCATCGCCGGGGACGCCCTCGTGCTGCGCGGGCGCGTGTACGTGAGCACCGGCGGCGGGGTGGTCGCGGTCGACGGCCGCACGGGCGAGGAGCTCTGGCGCGCGCCGGTCGGTCCGGGGCTGACCCTGGGCGGGCTGGTCACGGACGGGCGTCACCTGCTCAGCTCGCAGCAGCGACCCGAGGAGCCGGGGGACGTGACGTCGTCGGACGACTGGCCGGGGGTCGGGGTGCTCGTCGCGTACCGGTTGGACGACGGCGGCGAGGACTGGCGGATCGACCTGCCCGACGGCCTGCTCGGGGTCAGGGCGGTCCGCCACACGCTCGTCGGGTGGGGATCCACGGCTGCCGTGCTCGGGTGAGTGCTCGGCCGCTCTATCAGGAACGCTGCTGGTGTCCTGTCTGAGATCGCGGACCTGGGCGTCGTCGCCGACCGGCCGTCGCCGAGGTCCGCCGCGTCAGGGGCCGACCCGCCGGGGCGAGCGCGGGCGGATAATCGCGCCATGCGGCGCGTGGGCATGGACGCGGTCGAGCTCGTCGAGCACGACGACGTCCCGGCGCGCTCTGACGAGGCGGCGCTGCCGCGCCGGTCGAGGCGTTGGCTGCTGGTCCCCGCTGTCGCTCTGGTCGCGCTCCTCGCCGTGCAGGTCGTCGTGCAGGTGCGCGAGCGTTCCGCCGTCTCCGAGCTGGCGCGCGTGCCAGGGGTCGTCCGGCCGGTCGACCAGCATCTGCAGCTGCAGTGGCGGCCGGAGGCGGGTGCCGAGTCGGTGCTCTGGTCCGGCATCAACCACAAGGGCGCGCTGGTGGGACTGCGCCGGGCGAGCGACGAGTCGCAGGCAGTGGTCGCCGTCGACGAGCGGACGGGCGAGCAGATCTGGAGCACGCCGCTCGCCGACGCGCACGAGGTGGCACGCGACGACGAGGCTTTCGGCTCGATCGGTGGGTGCGTGAGCGACCCCGGGGACGCCGCCCACGCGGTCTGCCTGGTCACCGACGCCGTCATGGCCTACCGCGAGGCCGAGAACGTACTGGTCCCGTCGGAGCTGAGCCGGCTGGTGGTCGTGGACCTCGCCGACGGCTCGGTCGTCGCCGACCGGCAGGCGCCGGGAGCGGCGGCGTTCGCGGCCCTCCCGGGTGGCGTGGTCGTCGTCGGGACGCCGGGTGCAGACGGTGCGCTCGTCGTCAGTGCCATGGACCCGCTGACCGGGCGCGAGCGGTGGCAGACCGTCGTGCCGTCCCCCACGGCCGAGCCGGACGAGGGCGGCTTCGTCGACCGGTCGACGGTCGTCCTGCCCACAGCCGACGGGCTCGCCGTGGTGACGGCGGGCCGCCGGATCACGCTTCTCGACGGCGAAGGCCATCCGTCGGGCGCGGGCGTCGACGCGAGCAACGGCTTCGAGCCCGACCCGCTGCGGGGGACCGTGACGGCGTTCACGCAGGATGACCGGGGCCGCGAGACGACGACGATCATGGGTGACGGGCCGGACGTCGTCCTGGACGGCCGGCTGGCGGGGGTCTCGGCGGACGACGGCAGCCTTCCCGGGCTGGTGCTCGCGGCGGACTCGAGGATCCGCGCGTACGACCGGTCGACGGGACGCGAGCGGTGGAGCGTGGGGCATGGCCTGTCGGGCTCCGCGGTCGTGGTGCGCGGGCACGTGTACCTCAGCACCCCGGACGGGGTCGTGGCCGTGGACGGCCGCACAGGCGAGGAGCTCTGGCGGGCACCGGTCATGAAGGGCCGGACGATGGGCGACCTGGTCACCGACGGTCGCCACCTGCTCAGCGGCCAGGTGCGGCCGGACGAGCCGGGCGACGTGGCCGCGCTGAACGACTGGCCGGGGGTCGGCGAGCTCGTCGCGTACCGGTTCGCCGACGGCGGCGAGCTGTGGCGCGTCGACCTGCCCGGGACCTTGCTCGGCATCGGCTCGGTGGGGCACAACCTGCTCGGCTGGGGCTCCACGTCCGCCGTGCTCGGGTGAGTGCTCCGTCCGGGTGATCGGTTCTGCCGGGCGACGGATCGCCGGACAGCGGTGACCCCGGTTCGCTAGCGTGCGCGTCGGTCCCGGCTGCCCGTGCGCCGGGCGGGCGCCCGAGGAGTGACCGTGATCCGCTACCTGCCGTTCCTGATCGAGCTGGCGCTGCTGGTGTACTGCCTCATCGACTGCATCCAGACCGACGTCCCACGGAACCTCTCGAAGACCACCTGGGTGTTCGTCATCATCATCCTTCCGCTGGTCGGCGGGATCGCGTGGCTGGTCGCGGGCCGGCCCGAGCACCGCCCCGCGCGGAACGTGGCCTGGCCGTCGACGCAGACCGCGGGCTTCCCGGAGTACGAGCGGCCTCGCCGGTCGAGCCCGGACGACGACGCCGAGTTCCTGGCGGGCATGCGCACGTCCGACCAGACGCACGAGCAGATGCTCAAGGACTGGGAGGCGCAGCTGCGCGAGCGGGAGCAGAAGCTCGAGCGCGACGACACGTCGTCCTGAGGGTCAGGACAGCTCGCGCAGCCAGCGCACCGTCGCGAGGCCCTGCGCCGCCTGGAACCGGCGCAGGTTGGGGATGCCGAGCGGCGCCGGCTGCCGCGAGCTCCACGCGAAGTAGCCGGCCAGGCCGGCCAGCCCCGCCCGCAGGTGGTCGTCGTGCACGCCGTCCGACACCGCGTGCGTGCGGAAGTTCGTCGCCGGGTCGCCGCCGCCCTGCAGCGTGACGCTGGGCAGCATGAAGGCCAGGTCGAGCCAGGGGGCGCCGACGCTCGCGTGCGGCCAGTCGATGAGCCAGACGCGGTGCTGGTGGTCGGGGTCGATCATGACGTTGTCGGCGCGCAGGTCGCCGTGCACGAGCGCGTCGCCGGCGCACACGCGCAGCGCCTCCTGCTCCCAGCGGACCAGCTGCTCGATGTTGTCCAGCGCCCACCGCCCGGCGTCGCCGGCCATCTCGGCGTAGCGGACCTGCGTCTCCTCGTCGAGCGCGCGCAGCTTGCGCCAACCGGTGAAGTCGTCGGCCAGCTGGTCGTCGGTGCGCGGCAGCTCGTGGCCGGGCAGCGGCTCGGCGTCTGCGAGCGCTCCCAGCGCGTCGGCGACGGCCCGCAGGTCGGCCGGCTTCCACGGCAGCTCGGGGGAGCGCCCGTGGACCACCTCGAAGCCGAGGATGACCCAGTCGTCGTCGTCGGAGAACCACAGCAGCCGCGGCGCGGGGACCTGCGGCGGCAGGGCCCGCGAGACGCGGATCTCGGCGCGCGCGAGGTCCGGCGAGACGGGGTTCTGCTCGGCGGAGACGGCCTTGACGAAGACGCCGCGCCCGTCGGCGAGCTCGAGGACGGCGGCGAAGCCAGGGCTGAAGCCGCTGGTCGCGCTGATCTCGGCGGTGACCTGGGAGCCGGCGAGCTCGGCGATCCGGGCGCGGACGGGGCGCGGGAGGTCGCGCCAGTCCAGCCGCTGGCCGCTGAAGGCGAGCGGGAGGGCGATGACGTCGTCGGCACTCACGCCGGACATCCTGCCAGGAGATTCGCGGCGGTCGGAGGGTGATCCCACAGGGTGTGCGGTCGGGATGATCTCGCGCGGTTCGTAGGATGGACCCGATGAGCGTGTATCTCGATCATGCGGCGACCACGCCCATGATCCCGGAGGCCGCGCGGGTGCTCGCCGAGCAGCTCGCGCGCCCCGGCAACCCCTCCTCGCTGCACGCATCGGGCCGGGCCGCCCGGCGGGTGGTGGAGGAGTCCCGCGAGCGTCTCGCCGCGGCGCTGGGCGCGCGCCMGAGCGAGGTCGTCTGGACCTCGGGCGGCACGGAGGCCGACAACCTCGCCGTGAAGGGCCTGTTCTGGGCCCGCCGCACGCAGCACCCGGACCGCCGACGGCTGCTGGTGTCCGCCGTCGAGCACCACGCCGTGCTCGACCCCGCGTTCTGGATGGCCGAGCACGCGGGCGCCGAGCTGGTGCTGCTGCCGGTCGACTCCGACGGCGTGCTCGAGGTGGACGCCCTGCGCGAGGAGCTCGAGCGGAACGGCGAGCAGGCCGCGCTGATCTCGGTGATGTGGGCGAACAACGAGGTCGGGGCGCTGCAGCCCCTCGACGAGGTGGTCGCGCTGGGCCGCCGGTTCGGGGTGCCCGTGCACGCCGACGCCGTGCAGGCCGTGGGTCAGGTGCCCGTCGACTTCGGTGCGTCCGGGCTCGACGCGATGACCGTCACGGGCCACAAGGTGGGTGGGCCTGGCGGAGCCGGTGCGCTCCTGGCCCGCCGCGGCCTCGACCTCACGCCCGTGCTGCACGGCGGCGGACAGGAGCGCGGGGTGCGGTCCGGCACCCTCGACGCGGCGCTGCTCGCGTCGTTCGGGCTCGCGGTCGACGTGGCGGTCGCCGGCCGCGAGGCGTTCGCCGACCGGGTGGGAGCGCTCCGCGACGCGCTGGTCGCCGGCGTGGAGTCCCTGGTGCCCGACGCGGTGCTGCGGGGGCCGCGAGACGCGGAAAGGCGACTGCCCGCGAACGCGCACTTCACGTTCCCCGGCTGCGAGGGCGACTCGCTGCTCTACCTGCTCGACTCGGCCGGGATCGAGGCCTCGACGGGGTCGGCGTGCCAGGCGGGCGTCCCGCGCCCCAGCCATGTGCTCCTGGCGATGGGGGTCGACGAGGTCGCCGCGCGCGGCGCGCTGCGGTTCAGCCTCGGGCACACCTCGACCGCCGACGACGTCGAGGCGCTGCTGTCCGCGCTGCCCGGCGTCGTCGACCGCGCCCGGGCGGCCGGACTGGCGACCGTCGGGGCGGTGTCCTGATGCGCGTGCTGGCGGCCCTGTCCGGCGGCGTCGACTCCGCCGTCGCCGCGGCCCGTGCCGTGGACGCCGGGCACGACGTGGTCGGCGTGCACATGGCCCTGTCGCGCACCCGCGACCAGTTCCGCACCGGCTCGCGCGGCTGCTGCTCGATCGAGGACGCCGGCGACGCCCGCCGGGCCGCGGACGTGCTCGGCATCCCGTACTACGTCTGGGACCTCTCCGAGCGGTTCGAGGAGACGGTGGTCGCCGACTTCGTCGCCGAGTACGAGGCGGGCCGCACGCCCAACCCGTGCGTGCGCTGCAACGAGCACATCAAGTTCGCGACCCTGCTGGACAAGGCCGTGGCCCTCGGGTTCGACGCCGTCTGCACGGGCCACTACGCCCGCATCGAGACCCGCGCCGACGGCACCCGGGAGCTGCACCGCGCCCACGACCTGGCCAAGGACCAGTCTTACGTGCTCGCCGTGATGGGCCCGGAGCGGCTCGCGCGGTCGATGTTCCCGCTGGGGGACGTCGCGTCGAAGGAGCAGACGCGCGCCGAGGCAGCCGCGCGAGGGCTGTCGGTCTCGGCGAAGCCGGACTCGTTCGACATCTGCTTCGTCGCTGACGGTGACACCCAGGGGTTCCTGCGCTCGCGGCTCGGGTCGCAGCCGGGCGAGATCGTCGACGCGACCGGGGCGGTGCTGGGGGCGCACGACGGCGCCTACGCCTACACGGTGGGGCAGCGGCGTGGCCTGTCCATCGGGACGCCCGCAGCCGACGGGAAACCCCGGTACGTGCTGTCGATCGAGCCCGTGAACAACCGCGTGGTCGTCGGGTCCGCCGACGACCTCGTCGTGGGGACCGTGGAGGCCGACCGAGCGGTGTGGTTCGAGGACACGGCCGAGTCGTTCGCCTGCTCGCTGCAGGTCCGTGCGCACGGCGCCGCCGTGCCCGCCCGGGCCACCCTGCGCGACGGGCAGGTCGACGTCGCGCTCGAGGACGGCTCGCTGCGCGGCGTTGCGCCGGGCCAGTCGGCGGTCCTCTACGACGGCACGCGCGTGCTCGGGCAGGCCACGGTGACGGCCGCCCGTCGCGCCACCGCCGGCGCGGCCCGGTGAGCGGCCGACCGGGAGTCACCGGCACCGGACCGTGGCCCGGCCTCGACGTGCTCGAGGCGCAGACCGTCGTCGTCGGCGACCTCGTCGACACGCCGTCCGAGGTGGCCGGCCTGCCGTTCACCGTCCAGCTGGCCGAGCGCGGACCGTGGGGCGACCGGAGCGGGCGCGCGGCCTCGCTGCTGGCGGAGCTGCCCACCGAGCTGGGTCCGCACGGCTGGAAGCTGGCCGACCGGCCGGGCCGCGACCTTGCCCGCGCGCAGGCCTACGGGCGCGAGGACGTCGACGCGCTGGCCGTCGCCGGGCACGGGTTCACGGGTCGGCTCGTCGTGCCGATCCTCGGGCCGATGACGCTCGCCGCCTCGCTGTACCTGTCCCGTGGGGACCGGGTCCTGTCCGATGCGGGTGCGGTGCGCGAGCTCGCCGCGTCGTTGGCCGCAGGCCTCGCCGAGCACCTCGCGACCATCCGCCGGTCCGTGCCCGGCGGCGAGCCGATCGTGCTGCTGCACGAGCCGCTGCTGGCGCAGGTCATGGCGGGCGTGCTGCCGTCGTTCTCGGGCTACTCCGCGCTGCGCTCGGTACCGGGTCCCGTCGCGGCCGAGCGGATCAGGGAGGTGGCCAYGGGCGCGGGCGTCCCGGTCGTCGTGCACGGCGGCACCGCCTGGACGTCCCTCGGGGCGATCCGGGCGGCGGGCGTGGACGGCTTCGGGCTGGCCGTGGACGCGCTCGACGAGCGGAGCTGGGAGAAGGTCGCCGAGGTGGTCGAGGGCGGCCTGGCCTTCTGGCCCGAGCTGCCGCCGCAGGCCTCCTCGCAGTGCGCCGGTCCCGACGTGACGGGCCAGGCCGAGGCGCTCACCCGGCCGTGGCGATCGGTCGGGCTGCCCATGGCGCGCCTGCGGGACGTCGTCCTGCTCGCCGGCGACATCACCGGGAAGGGCAGCCCGGACGACGCCCGCGCCGTGCTGGCCGGGCTGGTGCGGGCCGCGCGGATCGTGGCCGAACGAGCGGAGGACTGAGAGTGGCTGCACAACCGAGCGTGGGGCGCGCCCTCGCGCTGCTGGTCGCCTCCGGCGCGGCGATCGTCGGGATGGTGCTGCTCGTCATCTGCTACACCGGCATCGGCGTGAGCACGCTGAGCTCCTCGAAGGACGACCCCCACCCGTGCGTGCAGGCCTATGCGGCCGGGACCGACGACGCGAGCGTGCGGTACACCGCCGTCCCGCCGAAGGCCATCTGCACCTGGGACGTCGCGGGGGAGTCGACGGAGGTCGTCGTGGCGTCCGCGTCGCCCGCCCTGTTCGCGGCCGGCGCCGTCCTGGCCGTCGGCGGGGTCGTCGTGTGCGCCGTGCTGCTGATCACGGGGCGCCGTCGCAGGTAGGTGTGGGTGCTCCGCGCCATGATGGGGGCGTGAGCAACGAGATCGACGACGACGCCGCCGCCCGCGAGATCCCCGCCGAGGCCCGCCACCGCTGGACCGAGCTCGCGGGCCTGATCGAGGCGGACCAGTTCGCGTACTACATCCGCGACGCCCCGGTGTCGTCGGACAAGCAGTACGACGAGCGCCTGCGCGAGCTCATGGCCCTCGAGGACGAGCACCCCGGCCTGCGCACGCCGGACTCGCCGACGCAGCGGGTGGGCGGCACGTTCTCCACGGAGTTCGCCTCGGTCGAGCACGTCGAGCGGATGCTGTCGCTGGACAACGCGTTCTCCGACGAGGACATCGCGACCTGGGCGGGCCGCCTGCACCGCGACCTCGAGTCCGATGCCGCCTTGCACTACCTGTGCGAGCTGAAGATCGACGGGCTGGCCATCGCCCTGCTGTACGAGAAGGGCCGGCTGGTGCGTGCCGCCACCCGGGGCGACGGGCGGACGGGCGAGGACGTCACGCTCAACGTGCGCACCATCTCGACCATCCCCGACGTCCTCGGCGGCGACCCGGCCACCCACCCGGAGCGGATCGAGATCCGCGGCGAGGTCTTCCTGCCGGTCGCGGCGTTCGCCGAGCTCAATGCGTCGCAGGTGGAGGCGGGCAAGAGCCCGTTCGCCAACCCGCGCAACGCGGCGGCGGGCTCGCTGCGGCAGAAGGACCCGCGGGTCACCGCGTCGCGCGACCTGCGGATGTACGCGCACGGGATCGGTGCGCTGGTCTGGGGAGCTGGCCGCGGAACCGGGATCGAGCGGCAGTCGCAGGTGTACGACCTGCTTGCATCGTGGGGCGTGCCCGTGTCCGGGCACACGCGGATCGTCGAGGGGCTGGACGGCGTGCGGGAGATGATCGCCTACTAYGGCGAGCACCGGCACGACGTCGAGCACGAGATCGACGGCATCGTGATGAAGGTCGACGAGATCGCGTTGCAGCGCCGGCTCGGCTCGACCAGCCGGGCGCCGCGGTGGGCGATCGCGTACAAGTACCCGCCCGAGGAGGTGAACACCAAGCTCCTCGACATCCGCGTGAACGTGGGGCGCACCGGGCGCGTGACGCCGTTCGGGGTGATGGAGCCGGTGTTCGTGTCCGGGTCGACGGTCGAGATGGCGACGCTGCACAACGCGAGCGAGGTGGCGCGCAAGGGCGTGCTCATCGGCGACACCGTGGTGCTGCGCAAGGCGGGCGACGTGATCCCCGAGATCGTCGGACCGGTGGTGGACCTGCGCGACGGCACCGAGCGCGCGTTCGTTATGCCGACGGAGTGCCCCTCGTGCGGCACGCCGCTGGCGCCCGCCAAGGAGGGCGACGTCGACATCCGCTGCCCCAACCAGCGGTCCTGCCCCTCGCAGCTGCGCGAGCGGCTGTTCCACGTCGCGTCGCGCGGGGCGTTCGACATCGAGGCGCTCGGCTGGGAGGCGGCGAACGCGCTACTCACCGCGGGGGTCGTGGCCGACGAGGGCGACCTGTTCGCGCTCGACGCCGACGCCCTGCGCCGGGTCCCGCTGTTCACGCTCTCGACCAGCTCGAAGGTGGGCGGCGTCGTTCGCGGGGCCGGCGACCTCAACGCCACGGGCACGGCGCTGCTGGGCAACCTCGAGAAGGCCAAGCAGGCGGCGCTGTGGCGGGTGATCGTCGCGCTCTCCATCCGGCACGTCGGCCCGACCGCCGCGCGGGCGCTCGCGCAGCACTTCGCGTCGGTGCCGGCGATCGCGACGGCGTCGGAGGAGGAGATCGGCGCGGCCGAAGGGGTCGGACCGACCATCGCGGCCGCCGTGGTGGCGTGGTTCGAGCAACCCGGTGAGGACGACAAGTGGCACGCGGCGATCGTCGAGAAGTGGGCGGCGGCCGGGGTGCGGATGACCGAGGAGCGCGACGAGTCCGCGCCGCGCACGCTGGAAGGGCTAACGGTCGTGGTCACCGGCGGCCTCGAGCGGTTCAGCCGCGACGGCGCGAAGGAGGCGATCCTGGCGCGCGGCGGCAAGTCGGCGGGCAGCGTGTCGAAGAAGACGGACTACGTCGTCGTGGGGGAGAACGCGGGCTCCAAGGAGGCCAAGGCGCGCGAGCTCGGGCTGCGGATCCTGGACGAGGCAGGGTTCGAGGCGCTGCTGGCGCAGGGGCCTGCGGGCGTCGGGGACAGCTCGTCCGACGACCACGCGGGCGCCCCTGCCGACGACGGGACCGACGGCTCGTCCGTCGCCGAGGAGGACTGACATGAGCAGCGTGGTCGTCCGGGTGGCCAGCGGGGGTCAGGTGGCCGACGCCGGTGCGCTGACCGCCGAGGCGTACCTGGCCGACCGGCTGGTCGACGCGACCGACTCGTACGCGGACGAGTTGCGCGACGCCGAGCGGCGGGCGCGCGAGGCGACGCTGCTGGTCGCGCTGCTGCCGCCCGGCGAGGGCGACGGCGGGGAGGCCGAGCGCGACGACCTGGTGGTCGTGGGGACCGTGACGCTCGCGCCCTACGGCACGTCGTACGCGGAGATCGCCGAGCCGGGGGAGCTGGAGATCCGCATGCTCGCGGTGGCGCCCGAGGCGCGGCGCCGCGGGATCGCCGAGCTTCTGGTGTCGGCTGCGCTGCGCGAGGCCGTCGCCAGCGGCGCGCGGCGCGTCGTCCTGTCGACACTGGACTCGATGCAGGCCGCGCAGCGGCTCTACAAGCGGCTCGGGTTCGTCGCCGTCCCCGAGCGGGACTGGGGCCACGTCGAGGTGCACCTGCGCGTCCACACGTGGACCCCGCCGGACGCGCCCGGCGCGCTGGTGGAGTCCGCGACCTGGCCGCCGGCCCGGGTGGTCGACGTGGACGGCTGGCGTGTCGGGCTCTCCGGCGGCCTGACCCGGCGGGCCAACAGCGTGCTGCCGCTGGGGTCGCCGAGGGACGTGGGCGCGGCGCTCGACCGGGTCGAGCAGCTGTACGCCGAGGCGGGGCAGCCGTCGATCGTGCGGGTGTCCCGGGCGGCGACGCCGGCGCTGGACGACCTGCTCGCGGAGCGCGGCTACCGGGCGGTCTCCCACACGGACGTGCTCGTGCGTGAGGTCGACGACGGCTCCGCCGAGGCGGTGCGGCCGCCCGCGGGTCCCGTCCGCGTGACGATCGCGGACCGACCGGACGACGCGTGGCTCGCGGCCTGGGCGGGCTCCAAGGCCCGGCTGCACGCCACCGGCGCGGCGCACGACGACGACGGCGCGAGCCTCCGGCTGGCGCGCGCGGTGCTCGGCGGTGCACCCGCGATCTACCTCACCGCGACCGACGCCTCGGGCCCCGTCGGCGTGATCCGGGCGGCGTTCGCGGAGGACTGGGTCGCGCTGTCGAGCCTGGTGGTCGTGCCGTCGGCCCGCCGTCGTGGGTTGGGCCGGTCGCTCACGCTCCGCGCCCTGCACGAGGCGGCCGACCGCGGCGCTCGCCGCGCGTTCCTGCAGGTCGAAGCCGCGAACACCGCGGCGGCCGCGCTCTACACCGGGCTGGGGTTCCAGCCCGCGGAGCGGTACGTGTACCGGGAGCGGTCCTCCTAGCGGCTCGCCCAGAGCAGGCCGCGCTCGATGATCGTGCGCACCGCGGGGACCTCCAGGTCGGCCAGCTGGTGGCCCGGCGCGCAGACGAACACGCGACCGGCGCCCCAGCGGCGCGTCCAGACGGCCGGCGACGTGACGGGTGCGTGCCAGGGGTCGTCGGGACCCGGGGCGATCGTGGTCGTCGCCAGCACGTCGTTCAGCGGGTCGGTGAGCAGCCAGTACTGCTCGGAGCGCAGCGTGAAGTCGTGGACGCCCTCGACGATCGGGTGGTCGCCGGTGACGTTGATGGTGTGCTCGACCAGGGTGCCGCCGGGGTGCGCCGCGAACTGGGCGCCGACCAGCTGGAGGTAGTCGGTGGCGATCCGGAAGGAGTCGACGATCCCGCCGTGCCAGCCGGCGAACCCGGTGCCGGCAGCGACGGCGGACCGTAGGCCGCGCAGCTCGTCGGCAAGGATGTCGCCCATGGTCCAGCACTGCACGACGAGGTCGGTGGCGGCCATGAGGTCGGCATCGGCGTAGGCCTCGAGCGACCCCTCGACGACGACGTCGAAGTCGTGCTCGCGCAGGAACGGCACGAAGAGCTCGGCGGCCTCCTCGGGGGCGTGCCCGTCCCACCCGCCGCGGACGACGAGGGCTCGGCGTTGCTCGGTCACGGCTGCGTCTCCTAGCTGATCAGGGCGTCGATGGCGGCGGCGGACAGGACGTGCTCGGAGGCCATGGCGGACGCGCCGAGCACACCGGCGCGGCCCTTGGTGCGGGACGCGACGATACGCAGGTGCTGCGTGGCCAGCGGGAGGGAACGCCGGTAGACCACCTCACGGATGCCGGCCAGCAGGTGCTCACCCGCCTCGGCCACCTCGCCGCCGATCACGATGACCGACGGGTTGAGCATGCTCACGCAGGCGGCGAGGACCTCACCGATGTGCCGACCCGCCTCGCGGACCTCGCGGCTCGCGTCGAGGTCGCCCGCGCGGACGAGCGCGACGACGTCCGCGCTGGTCGCGGCGTTGCTCAGCGCGCTCGCGATGGCCGGGCCGCTGGCGACGGCCTCGAGGCACCCGGTGTTGCCGCAGCGGCACGGCAGGTCCAGGCCGCCCGGGACGGCGATGTGCCCGAGGTCGCCGGCGGCTCCCTGGGCGCCGCGGCGGATGTGGCCGTCGGAGATGATGCCGGCGCCGATGCCGGTGGCGACCTTGACGAAGAGCAGGTGGTCGACCTCGGGCCACTGCGAGGTGTGCTCGCCGAGGGCCATGACGTTGACGTCGTTGTCCACGAGCACCGGGACGCGGAGCTTGCGGGACAGCAGCGCGGGCACGTCGGCGTCGTCCCAGCCCGGCATGATCGGCGGGTTGATGGGTCGGCCGGTGGAGTGCTCGACCGGTCCGGGCAGGCCGACGCCGACGCTCACCAGGTCGCTCATCGGACGGCCGGCGGTGCCGAGCAGGTCGAGCGCGACCTCGACCACGCGGTCGAGCACCGGGACAGGGCCCTCGGAGATCGCGACGGGCTCATGGTGCTCGGCGAGCACGGTGCCCACGAGGTCGGTGAGCGCCAGACGTGAGTGCGTGGCGCCGAGGTCGACCGCGAGGACGACGCGCGCGGCCGGGTTGAACGCGAAGGTGGCGGGCGGGCGGCCGCCCGTCGAGCTGGCCTCGCCGGCCGGCGTGACCAGCCCGGACGACAGCAGGAGATCGACCCGAGCGGCGATCGTGGAGCGGGCTTGCCCCGTGAGGGTGGCCAGGTCGGACCGGGTCCGGGGCTGCCGGTCCCGGAGGAGCTGGAACATCTCCCCGGCGCCCGTCGGCTTGGGGGCGAACTTGAGGAGCTCGTCCATGCGCACAGTGAACCATTCCGTCTTGTGTAGGTCACGTTCTCGTAACCATGACACATCAATAGCGACTTTTGCTTGACCAACGACAGAAGTGGGTTCTACGTTCCTGCCCATGGTCAACGAGGACCCACCACTTCTGCAGATGCGCGGCATCGTCAAGCAGTTCCCGGGAGCCCGGGCGCTGGACGGCGTCGACCTCGAGATCCGGGCCGGCGAGGTCCACTGCCTGCTGGGCCAGAACGGCGCGGGCAAGTCGACCCTGATCAAGGTGCTGGCCGGTGCCCACCAGCCCGACGAGGGCGAGATCCTCATCGACGGCCAGGCGGTCACGATCGCGCACCCCGTCGCGGGCCTGCGGCTCGGCGTCGCCACGATGTACCAGGAGCTCGACGTGGTGGACGGGCTGACCGTCGCGGAGAACATCTACCTGGGCCACGAGCTCGCCACGGCCGGCTTTTCGCAGCGGCGTGCGGCCACCGCCCGGACACGTGCGCTGCTCAAGCGCCTCGGCCACCCCGACATCTCCCCACGCCGCGAGGTCGGCCGGCTGTCCGCCGCCGGCAAGCAGATCGTGAGCATGGCCCGCGCGCTGTCCCACGACGCCCGCGTGATCGTGATGGATGAGCCGTCGGCGGTGCTCGACGCCGAGGAGGTCACCAACCTCTTCCGCGTGGTCCGCGAGCTCACGGCGTCGGGTGTCGCGGTCGTCTACATCTCGCACCGGCTGGACGAGATCCGCCAGATAGGCGACCGGATCACCGTACTCAAAGACGGCCGCACGGTCGCGGCCGGCCTCCCGGCCGCGCAGACGCCGACCGCGGAGCTCATCAAGCTGATGACGGGCCGCACCGTCGAGTACGCCATCGCGCCGCGCCCGCCGGTGGCCGAGGACGCCGCCACGGTGCTCCGCGTCGACGGGCTCGCACTGCGTGGCGCCTTCTCCGGCGTCTCGTTCGAGGTCCGCGCCGGCGAGGTCGTCGGCCTCGCAGGGCTCGTCGGCTCTGGTCGCACCGAGATCCTCGAGACCGTGTTCGGCGCGCGGAAGGCCACCTCCGGCACGGTCGAGGTCGGCGGGCGCCAGCTCCGCGCGGGCGCCGTCAGCGACGCGGTCAAGGCGGGCATCGGGCTGTGCCCCGAGGAGCGCAAGAGCCAGGGCCTCATCCTCGACGAGCCCGTGTACCGCAACATCACGCTCTCCACGTTCACGCGCAACGCGACGGCCTCGTTCCTCGACGAGGGCGCCGAGCGGCGCGTCGCGGACGAGCAGATCCACGCGCTCGACGTGCGGCCGTCCGACCCCGACCGCAGCGCGCGCACCCTCTCGGGCGGCAACCAGCAGAAGGTGCTGCTCGCCCGGTGGCTCGTGCACGGCTGCCGGGTGCTGCTGCTCGACGAGCCCACGCGCGGCGTCGACGTGGGCGCCCGCGCCGAGATCTACGCCCTGATCGCCGACCTGGCCGCCCAGGGGGCCGCGGTGGTCGTCGTCTCCAGCGAGATCCCGGAGGTGCTCGGCCTCGCCGACCGCGTCCTCGTGATCTCCGAAGGACGGGTGGTCCACGAGGGACCCGCGTCCGGCATCGACGAGCACCGCGTGCTCGACCTCGTCATGGAAGGAAGTGCCGCGTGAGCGAGCAAGACATCACGGCAGCCGTGCCGGCCGCCGACGAGAGCTCTCGGATCGAAAAGGCCTCCTCGAGCACGAAGCGTGCCGGCCTCCTCTCGGGCGCCGCGGGTCGCAACCTCGGTCTGGTGATCGCCTTGGTCGCCATCTGCGCGGTCGGGGTGATCACCGCGGGGGAGCGGTTCGCGAGCATCGACAACCTGCTGACGATCCTGCGGCTCGCGGCGGTGCTCGGCGTGATCAGCATCGGCATGACCTTCGTCATCACGGGCGGTGGCATCGACCTGTCCGTCGGGTCGGTGATCGGCCTCGCCTCGGTCTGGGCGTCCACCCTGGCCACGCAGACCATGGCGCAGAACTCGCACTGGATCGTCATGGTCGGGTGCGCGCTCCTGGTCGGCTTGGGCGCGGGGCTCGTCAACGGCGTGCTCATCGCCTACGGCAAGGTCGTCGCGTTCATCGCGACGCTCGCCATGCTCGTCGGCGCGCGGGGGTTGGCGGAGATCATCGCGAACCGCCAGACGCAGGTGGTCAAGGTCCAGGGATTCCTCGACTTCTTCCGCGACGACTTCCTCGGCATCCCGATGCTGGTCTGGATCTTCGTGGTCGTCGCGGTCGCCGGCTGGATCCTGCTCAACCGGACCACCTTCGGGCGCCGCACCATCGCCGTCGGCGGCAACCCCGAGGCTGCCCGGCTCGCGGGCATCAAGGTGAAGCGCCACACGATGTACCTGTACGCCCTGTGCGGTCTGACCGCGGGCATCGGCGGCCTGATGATGCTCGGCCGCACGACGGCCGGCAGCTCGACCAACGGCCAGTTCTACGAGCTCGACGCCATCGCCGCCGTGGTCGTCGGCGGCACCCTGCTCATCGGCGGCCGCGGCACCATCGTCGGCACCGTCCTGGGCGTGCTGATCTTCACCACGCTCACCAACGTGTTCACGCAGAACAACCTGTCCATCTCGGCGCAGAACATCGCCAAGGGCGTGATCATCGTCGTCGCCGTGCTGCTCCAGCAGCGCATCGCCGAGCGCAGCCGCGCCGGAACCTGACCTCACCACCCGCTGTGCCCGTCCCCGTCATGCCCGTTCGATCAAGGAGGATCGTCATGTCCGCAGCACCCCTGCGCCGGCAGCGTTCACGCTGGACCGCGCTCGCCGCCACCACTGCACTCCTGGCGCTCGTCGTCACCGGCTGCACGTCCAACACCCCGGAGGACACCACCACCGACGAGCCGGCAGCGCCCGCCGCCGCCGCCACCGGCAACGACGAGCCGGGCGACGAGGTCACGATCGGCTTCTCGGCCCCGGCGGCCGACCACGGCTGGATGGGCTCGATCACCAAGTCGGCCGTCGACGAGGCCGCCAAGTACTCGGACGTGAAGCTGGTCCAGGCCGAGGGCACCAACGACGTGAACGTGCAGATCAGCCAGATCGAGCAGTTCATCAACGACAAGGTCGACGCCATCGTGCTGCTGCCGTTCGACGGTGCCGCGCTCACCGAGGTCGCGACCAAGGCCATGGACGCCGGGATCGTCGTCATCAACGTGGACCGCGAGTTCGACAACCCCAACGCCGCGCGCACGACGGTGCTCGGCGACAACTACGGCATGGGCGTCAGCGCCGGCGCCTACATCTGCGGCGAGCTGGGCGGCAAGCCCGACGCGAAGGTCGCCGAGATCGCCGGCATCGACTCCCTGCCCCTGACGCAGGACCGCAGCCGCGGCTTCAAGGACGCCCTCGCGGCGTGTGGCCTCAAGGTGAGCAACCGCGTCGCGGCCGACTTCACGGTCCAGGGCGGTGAGGCTGCAGCGGCCAACCTGCTGCAGGCCGCGCCGCAGCTCGACGCCATCTGGAACCACGACGACGACCAGGGCGTCGGCGTCATGGCGGCCATCGAGAACGCCGGCCGCGACGAGTTCTTCATGGTCGGCGGCGCGGGCTCCAAGAACGTCATGGAGTCCATCAAGGCCGACAACACGGTGCTCAAGGCGACGGTCATCTACCCGTCGACCCAGGCCGCTGACGGCATCAAGCTCGCCCGCCTGCTGGTGCAGGGCAAGTCGATGAGCGACCTGGTCGAGGTCGAGGTGCCCCGCAAGGTGCAGCTGTACGCACCCGTGGTCACCAAGGACAACGTCGACCAGTACCTGCCCAGCGCCTTCGAGTCCTGAGCCAGCCTGACCGAGCCGGGCGGGTCCCCCTCCGCAGGGGACCCGCCCGGGGCCAGAAGGAGGAGCCGTGACAGCAGCACCCCCGCGCCTGGGCGTGGGCATGATCGGGTACGCGTTCATGGGGATCGCGCACTCTCAGGCCTGGCGAAACGCACCCCGGTTCTTCGACCTGCCGATGCACCCCGACATGGCCGTGGTGGCCGGTCGTTCTCCGGAGGCCGTCGAGGCGGCCGCCGCGAAGCTCGGGTGGGCGAGTACCGAGACCGACTGGAAGGCGCTCGTCGCCCGTGACGACGTCGACCTGGTCGACATCTGCACCCCGGGCGACACCCACGCCGAGATCGCGATCGCCGCGCTCGAGGCCGGCAAGCACGTGCTGTGCGAGAAGCCGCTGGCCAACTCCGTCGAGGAGGCCGAGGCGATGGTCCGTGCGGCCGAGGCCAGCGACGGCCTCGCGATGGTCGGCTTCACCTACCGCCGCGTGCCCGCGATCCAGCTGGCCCGCACGCTCGTCGCGGACGGCCGCATCGGCACCGTCCGGCACGTGCGCGCGCAGTACCTGCAGGACTGGATCGCGGACCCGCAGGCGCCGCTGTCGTGGCGGCTGGACAAGCAGAAGGCAGGCTCGGGGGCCCTCGGGGACATCGGCGCGCACATCGTCGACCTCGCCCAGTTCGTCACCGGGGAGTCGGTCACGGGCGTGTCCGCGGTGCTCGAGACGTTCGTCAAGGAGCGGCCCGTCGCCGACTCGTTCGGCGGCTTGCACGGGACCGCGTCGAGCACCCAGACCGGTCCGGTCACCGTGGACGACGCCGCGATCTTCCTCGGCCGGATGTCCGGCGGGGGCCTGGCGACGTTCGAGGCAACGAGGTTCGCGTGGGGCCGCAAGAACGCCATCCGGCTCGAGATCAACGGGTCGGCCGGCTCGCTCGCGTTCGACTTCGAGGACATGAACGTCCTGCACTACTTCGACGCGTCGCAGCCGGCCGCCGAGGCCGGCTTCCGGCGGATCGTCGTCACCGAGCCCGAGCACGCCTACGTAGCAGCCTGGTGGCCGGCGGGCCACGGCCTCGGGTACGAGCACGCGTTCACCCACCAGGCGGTGGACCTCATCACTGCGATCGCCGAGCACCGGCAGCCGGTGCCCAGCTTCGCCGACGGACTCGTCGTCCAACGCGTGCTCGACGCGGTGGAGCGGTCCGCCGCGAACGACAGCACCTGGACACCCGTGAACAAGGAGAGCTGACGATGACCCGACCGATCACCCTGTTCACCGGCCAGTGGGCCGACCTGCCCTTCGAGGAGGTCGCGCGCCTCGCGTCGGGGTGGGGCTACGACGGCCTCGAGATCGCGTGCTGGGGCGACCACCTGGACCCCTGGCGCTGGGACGACGAGGAGTACGTGGCCGGCAAGCTCGCGCTGCTGGAGAAGTACGGGCTGAAGGTCTACGCCATCTCGAACCACCTCAAGGGTCAGGCCGTCTGCGACGACCCGATCGACCAGCGGCACCGCGACATCCTCCCCGACGTCGTGTGGGGCGACGGCGACCCCGAGGGCGTCCGGCAGCGGGCGGCCGAGGAGATGAAGCACACCGCGCGGCTCGCCGCGAAGCTCGGCGTCAAGACGGTCGTGGGCTTCACCGGGTCGAGCATCTGGAAGTACGTGGCGATGTTCCCGCCGGTCTCGCAGGAGGCCGTCGACGCCGGGTACCAGGACTTCGCCGACCGCTGGAACCCGATCCTCGACGTCTTCGACGAGGTCGGCGTGCGGTTCGCGCACGAGGTGCACCCCAGCGAGATCGCCTACGACTACTGGACCTGCGTGCGCACGCTCGAGGCCATCGGCCACCGCGAGGCGTTCGGGCTCAACTGGGACCCGAGCCACTTCATCTGGCAGCAGCTGGACCCCGTCGACTTCATCCTCGAGTTCCGTGACCGGATCTACCACGTCGACTGCAAGGACGTGAAGCTTCGGCTGGGCAACGGCCGCAACGGCCGGCTCGGCTCGCACCTCGCGTGGGCGGACCTGCGTCGCGGATGGGACTTCGTCTCCACCGGGCGCGGTGACGTGCCGTGGGAGGCGTCGTTCCGGGCGCTCAACTCCATCGGCTACGACGGCCCGATCTCGGTCGAGTGGGAGGACGCGGGGATGGACCGGCTGCTCGGCGCGCCCGAGGCGCTCGAGTTCGTGCGGCGCAACGCGTTCGACCCGCCCGAGGCCGCGTTCGACGCGGCGTTCAGCGCGCGCTGACAGACCATCAGGACACGCGGGCGCAGGCGGCGGATACTGGTGGGATGATCTCGGGCGCGCTCGCGCAGCAGCTGCACGAGGCCGGGCTGCGCTGGCACCCGCGCCCCGGCGACAGGTTCGCCGTGCGCACGCTCGAGGACCAGGTGTTCACCATCTCCGACATGGTGGTCGAGCCGCACGACTACCCGACGGGCACGGTGCTGGGGTTCAACGGCACGACCGAGTGGGCGCTCGACTCGGTGGCGCAGGAGGACGCGCTGTGGCTGCCGCGCGAGGACCAGCTGCGTGACCTGCTGGGCGGCACGTTCCGCAGCCTCGCCCGCTCCACCTACGGCGGGTACCAGGTGCTGATCGAGGTCGCAGGGCGGCCGGAGCAGGTGTTCAGCGCCGACGAGGCGGCCGACGCGTACGCCCAGGCGCTGCTGGCCCTCGTCCTCGCGGCGGCCGACCGGGTCTAGCTGTCACCGGCACTCACGCGGGCGGCGAGACGAGGCGCGCATCCCGCGACAGCGTGCCGAGAGGCAACCGCGTGATCGACATGTACAACCTCACGGCAGCGATGCCGTCAGGCGTGAGGTCGTAGACCACGACGTACGGGAGCCGGTCTGCTGGTGTGGCCCCAGCGACGACCGGCAGGCAGTCGCCTTCGATCATCGCGGCGTTGTCGTCCACGATGTACGTGCGCGTCGTGAGCTCGCCCATCTGCACGTGCAGCGTGCGGACGAAGGCGGTGACCGCGGTCCGGCCCTGGAGTAGCTGGCCCGTCTCCTCGTTGGTCCAGGTGACGTCCTCGGTCAGGTCGCGACCGAGGTCACCGTCCTTCAGGTCCCCGAAGTAACGCGCCATGAGCGCCCGAGATGCTTCCGTGGTGTTCATCCCGTCCACCCGCTCACCGCAGCTCCGACGTGCACCGGTGTGACTGTGCTCCGCGTCGTCGAGGCGATGTTCCTCTGCGGTCGACGGGCAGCACAAGGTGGGCAGCTCGTGCGCAGGTCCAGATCTCAGCTCGCGCCGGGCCGGAGGCCCGGCCCGACTAGACTCCGAGCCATGTCCACCCTCTCTCGCGACGAGGTCGCGCGCGTGGCGGGCCTGGCACGGATCGACCTCACACCGGCGGAGCTCGACCGCCTCGCGGGCGAGCTCGACGTCATCGTCGAGTCGGTCGCCCGCGTGAGCGAGATCGCCACGCCCGACGTGCCGGCCACCAGCCACCCCCTGCCGCTGACCAACGTGTTCCGTCCTGACGTGCCGGTCACGCCGGTCGACCGGGACCTGGTGCTGGCGTCCGCGCCCGCCCAGATCGACGGCAAGTTCGCTGTGCCGCAGATCCTGGGGGAGGACTCATGAGTGCTGACCTCACCCGCCTCTCCGCCGCCGCGCTCGCGGACAAGCTGACCGCGAAGGAGGTGTCCAGCGTCGAGGCGACGCAGGCCCACCTCGACCGGATCGCCGACGTCGACGGCGCCATCCACGCGTTCCTGCAGGTCAGCAGCGAGGCGGCCCTCGCCACGGCCGCCGACGTCGACGCGCGCCGCGCCGCCGGGGAGTCGCTGCACGCGCTCGCCGGCGTGCCGATCGCCGTCAAGGACGTCGTCGTCACCAAGGGCCTGGAGACCACCGCGGGATCGAAGATCCTCGAGGGCTGGATCCCGCCGTACGACGCGACGCTCGTCGAGAAGATCAAGGCCGCGGGGCTGCCCATCCTGGGCAAGACCAACATGGACGAGTTCGCCATGGGGTCGTCCACCGAGCACTCCGCCTACGGCAACACCCACAACCCGTGGGACCTCGACCGGATCCCCGGCGGGTCCGGGGGCGGGTCCGCCGCGGCGGTCGCCGCGTACGAGGCCCCGCTGGCCATCGGCACGGACACGGGTGGCTCGATCCGTCAGCCCGCGGCCGTCACCGGCACGGTCGGCGTGAAGCCGACCTACGGCGGGGTCTCCCGGTACGGGCTCATCGCGCTGGCGTCCTCGCTGGACCAGGCCGGTCCCGTGACCCGCACGGTCCTCGACTCGGCGCTGCTGCACGAGCTCATCGGCGGGCACGACCCGCGCGACTCCACGTCGATCGACGAGCCCCTGCCGGCGTTGGTMGCGGCCGCTCAGCAGGGCGCGAAGGCCGACCTGTCGGGCGTGCGCGTCGGCGTCATCCGCGAGCTGCAGGGCGAGGGCTACCAGCCCGGCGTGCTCGCGCGGTTCGAGGAGTCGCTCGAGCTGCTGCGCGGCGCGGGCGCCGAGATCGTCGAGGTCTCCTGCCCGCACTTCACGTACGCGCTCGCGGCGTACTACCTGATCCTGCCGGCCGAGGCGTCCAGCAACCTCGCCAAGTTCGACGGCATGCGGTTCGGGCTGCGTGTCATCCCCGAGGACAACCCGACCGCCGAGCGCGTCATGGCCGCCACCCGCGGCCAGGGCTTCGGCGACGAGGTCAAGCGCCGGATCATCCTGGGCACCTATGCCCTGTCGGCCGGCTACTACGACGCGTACTACGGCTCGGCGCAGAAGGTCCGCACGCTCATCCAGCGTGACTTCACGGCCGCGTTCGAGACGGCCGACGTGCTGGTCTCCCCGACGGCGCCGACCACGGCGTTCAAGCTGGGCGAGAAGCTGGACGACCCGCTGGCCATGTACCTCAACGACGTCGCGACCATCCCGGCCAACCTCGCGGGCGTGCCGGGCCTGTCGCTGCCGAGCGGGCTGTCCGACGACGGCCTGCCGGTCGGGTTCCAGGTGCTGGCACCCGCCAAGGCCGACGACCGGCTGTACCGCGTCGGTGCCGCGCTCGAGGCGCTGCTGGAGAACGAGTGGGGCGGGCCCTTGCTGCTCAAGGCTCCTGAGCTGGAGGTCGCCCGATGAGCACGCTGGTGGACTACGACGACGCCGTCGCGCGCTACGACACGGTCATCGGCATCGAGGTGCACGTCGAGCTGGGCACGCGCACCAAGATGTTCGACGGCGCCGAGGTGACGTTCGGCGCCGAGCCGAACACGCAGGTCACGCCGGTGAGCCTCGGCCTGCCCGGCGCGCTGCCGGCCGTCAACGGCGTCGCCGTCGAGTACGCGATCCGCATCGGGCTCGCGCTGAACTGCTCGATCGCCGAGACCTGCCGGTTCGCGCGGAAGAACTACTTCTACCCGGACGTCCCGAAGAACTTCCAGACGTCCCAGTACGACGAGCCCATCGCCTACGAGGGCTGGGTCGACGTCGAGCTCGACGACGGCAGCATCTTCCGCGTCGAGATCGAGCGCGCGCACATGGAGGAGGACGCCGGCAAGAACACGCACATCGGCGGCTCCGACGGGCGCATCCACGGCGCCGAGTACTCGCTGGTCGACTACAACCGCGCGGGCATCCCGCTGGTGGAGATCGTCACCAAGCCGATCACCGGCGCGGGGGAGCGGGCGCCCGAGGTCGCGCGCGCCTACGTGCAGACGCTGCGCGACATCTTCCGGGCGCTCGACGTCTCCGAGGCGCGGATGGAGCGCGGCAACGTGCGCGCCGACGTCAACGTCTCGATCCGACCGACGCCGAACTCGCCGCTGGGCACCCGCACGGAGACCAAGAACGTCAACTCCTTCCGGTCGGTCGAGCGGGCCGTGCGCTACGAGGTCAGCCGCCAGGCGGGCGTGCTCGACGACGGCGTCGCGATCATCCAGGAGACGCGGCACTGGCACGAGGACACCGGCACCACGGCGTCGGGCCGCGTGAAGTCGGACGCGGAGGACTACCGGTACTTCCCCGAGCCGGACCTGGTCCCGATCGCCCCGGACCGCGCGTGGGTCGAGGAGATCCGCGCCGGCCTGCCCGAGCTGCCGGCCGCCCGACGCCGACGGCTGCAGGGCGAGTGGGAGTACGCCGACGCGGAGATGCGCGACGTCGTGAACGCAGGGGCCGTGGAGCTCATCGAGACCACGATCGCCGCGGGGGCCAGCCCGGCCGCCGCGCGCAAGTGGTGGATGGGCGAGCTGGCCCGCACGGCCAAGCAGCAGGAGGTCGAGCTGGCGGACCTGCCCGTGACGCCGACCCAGGTCGGGCAGCTGCAGAAGCTGGTCGACGACGGCCGGATCAACGACAAGCTGGCCCGCCAGGTGCTCGAGGGCGTGCTGGCCGGCGAGGGCGACCCGGAGACGGTGCTCGTCGCGCGCGGGCTCGAGGTCGTGTCCGACGACGGCCCGCTGCTCGAGGCCATCGACGCCGCCCTCGCCGCGCAGCCCGACATCGCCGAGAAGATCCGGTCGGGCAACCTCGGTCCGGTCGGCGCGATCATCGGCGCGGTCATGAAGGCGACCCGCGGGCAGGCCGACGCCGGCCGCGTCCGCGAGCTGCTGCTGGAGCGCATCAAGGCGTGACGGCACCGGTCAGCGCCCCGTCGACGGCGGGGCGCTGACCGCCGCTCGTGATCGGCCGGTAACGTCCCCGCCATACCCGGGCCGTAGCGTTCGCCACTGTTACGGAGGGACGAGGAGGCAGCGATGGAGAAGCCCACGCTCCAGGGCGAGATGATCGTGCTCCGACCCATCCGGGCGAGCGACGCGGACGGGATGTGGGAGTCGGTCAACGACGCCGACGGCAACCGGCTCACGGGCACGACGCGGGTGTTCACGCGCCAGGAGATCGACCACTGGTGCCGGACGATCTCGTCGGCCGACGGCCGGATCGACCTCGCCGTGACCGCGAACGCGTCCGACGAGTACCTCGGCGAGATCGTGCTCAACGAGATCGACGAGGTCGTGCGCTCCGCCAACCTGCGGCTCGCGATGCGCCCGGGCTACCGCGGTCGCGGGTACGGCACCGAGGCGATCCAGCTGATCCTCGGGCTGGCCTTCGACGGGCTCGCCCTGCACCGCGTGGAGCTCGACGTGCTGAGCATCAACGCGCGGGCCAAGTCGCTCTACGAGAACCTCGGGTTCCGGGTCGAGGGCCGCAAGCGCGACGCCTACCGCGACGGACCCGGGTACTGCGACGCCATCATCATGTCGCTGCTCGAGGACGAGTTCCGCGCGAGCCAGATCCCCTAGCCGCGGTCAGCGCGGCAGGTACTTCTCCACGCTGGCCAGGTACGCCTCCCCGTCGAAGTCGCGCACGATCGACGCCTGGACCACGTAGCCCTGCACGGCGGAGATGAGCAGCGGCACCTGCTCGTCGGCGAGCACCGCGGCCTCGTCGGCGGGTGTGCCGTGCGTCCGCTGGTGCCAGAGCGACACGTACGCGGTCAGCGTCGCGCGCAGCCGCACGATCACGTCGTACGCGAGCGCGTGAACGTCGGGGTCGGACATGCCCTCGCCCCACAGCTGCAGCATGATCCCCGGGCTGCCGAGTGAGCGGAGCATGCCGTCGATCAGGACCCGGGGGAGGGTCGGTGGCGGCGCCATGGGGTCCACCTGCGCGAGCCGCTCGACATCCTGGATCCGGGTGCCGACGACGCGGGAGGCGACGTCGACGACGATCGCGCTCTTGCTCGGGTAGTGGCCGTAGATGGCCCCGGCGGACAGCCCGGACTCCCCGATGATGTCGGCCATCGACGTGGCTTGGAAGCCCTTGCGACGGAACGCCCGCAGCGCAGCGTCGGCGATCTCGTCGCGGCGGGCGGTGCGGTACTCCTGGGTGACCTTAGGCACATCCCACTATAAAAACGAATGATCGTTCTTGACAAACGGCGGTCGGCGGGGCGACGGTTGTCCAGAAGAAGGAACGTTCGCTTTTAGTGGAAGGACCCCTCATGCACACGCAGCCGCACACCCCGTGGCGTCGACTGCTCGGCCTCGGTGCCGGGCTCGCCGCCGTCCTCACCGTCCTGGCACTCGCCTTCCTGTGGCCGGCCGTGACGTCCGAGCCGCGCGACCTGCCGGTCGCCGTCGCCGGCCCGGCCGCCGCGGTCGCGCCCGTCGCGCAGGGGCTCGACGAGCGCGCGCCCGGCGCCTTCGACGTCGTCTCCGCCACGGACCGCGCGGCGGCCGTCGACCTCATCGAGACCCGGGAGGTCTACGGCGCCGTCGTCCTCGGTGCGCAGCCGGAGATCCTCGTCGCGTCGGCAGGCAGCCCGATCGTCGCGCAGCAGCTCACCGCGCTGGCGCCGTCCCTGCAGGCACAGACCGGGACCGCCGTCCCGGTCACGGACGTCGTGCCGCTCACGGATGGCGACCCGCGCGGCGCGATCCTCGGTGCGCTCACGTTCCCCCTGGTCATCGGCGGGATGATCGGCGGCATCGCGATCTCGCTCCTGGTCGTCGGCGTGTGGCGCCGGGTCGCCGCGGTCGCTGCCTACTCGGCGCTCGGCGGCCTCGCGGTCGCGGGCGTCCTGCAGGGCTGGTTCGGTGCGCTGGCCGGCTCGTACCTGGTCAACGCCGGCATCATCGGGCTCGCGATCCTGGCCATCGGCGGGGTCATCGTCGGGTTCGTGTCGATCGTGGGCCGCCCCGGCATCGCGATCGGACCGGTGCTCTTCCTGCTCGTCGCCAACCCGATCGCGTCTGCGGCGCAGCCGTGGCAGATGCTCCCCGCGCCCTGGGGTGCCATCGGCCAGTGGATGCCCCCGGGTGCCGCCGCGGCGCTGCTGCGTGACGAGTCGTACTTCCCGGCCGCGGGCACGACGAACCTCTGGATCGCGCTGGCGTCCTGGGCCCTGCTCGGGCTGCTGCTCGCGACGCTCGGCCACTTCCGCAACACGGGCGCGGCGACGCATGCGGCGCTGGAGGAGGCGGTCACGCCGGAGCTGGTCGACGCCTGAGAGCGTCGAAGGCTGCCGCACCTGTGACCAGCGGTGCCGGTGGGGCGCCCGACGCGCCCCATCCGCACCACTGGCACCACGTCGGGCTGGTTCGCGCGGCGGCCGGTGGGGAGCGACCGGTGCGCCCTGCGGCAGGGCTCGTCGAGGGTCAGCCGCGGCCGCGGTGGAAGTCGTCGAGGGYGACCTTGCGCTCCTCCGCGTGGTCGACGATCGGGTCCGGGTAGTCGGCGGGCGCCTCGAGCCCCAGCCGCCACGGCTGGTGCACGGCGCGTCCGGGGATGCCGCGCAGCTCCGGCACCCACCGGCGGACGTAGGCGCCGTCGGGGTCGAACTTCTCGCCCTGCGTCACCGGGTTGAACACCCGGAAGTAGGGTGCGGCGTCGCGACCGGTGCCGGCCACCCACTGCCAGTTGAGCTGGTTCTGGGGCACGTCGCCGTCCACCAGCCACTGCATGAAGTGGGCGGCACCGCGCTGCCAGCGCACGTGCAGGTCCTTGACCAGGAACGACGCGACGACCATGCGCACCCGGTTGTGCATCCAGCCCAGCGCGCGCAGCTGGCGCATGCCGGCGTCGACGAACGGGTAGCCGGTCCGCCCGGCCGCCCAGGCCGTGAAGGATGCGTCGCCGTCGTCCCACGAGTCGTCGGGCACGACGGCCCGCAGCGACCGGTGCGCCGCGCCGGGGTGGTGCCAGAGCACGTCGGCGTGGAACTCGCGCCACGCGAGCTCGGACCGGAACGTCGCCACGTCGAACGGTGCGGCGGCGAGGTCGGCCAGGAGCGTGCGCGGGTGCAGCTCGCCGTACTTCAGCGGGATCGAGAGCATCGACGTGCCGTCGAGGTCGGGCCGGTCGCGCAGCGTCGCGTACTGCGCCAGGTCGCCGTGCAGGTAGGACGTCCAGCGGTCGCGCGAGGCAGCCTCGCCGGCGTGCGGTAGACGCACGTCGGTCGCGGGGGCGTCCGGGACGCCGTCGGATCGGACGTCGGCCCACCGCGCCTCCGGGGCCGGAGCCGGGGATGCCCAGCCGTGGTCGAGCCACGCGCCGCGGAACGGGGTGAACACCTGGAACGGCGTGCCGACCTGCGTGGTGAGGCGGCCCGGGGCGACGGCGTACGGGGAGCCGGTCCGGACCAGCGGCACCGTGAGCGCCCGCTCGACCGCGTCGTCGCGACGGCGGCCGTTCGGCTCGGTCGCCGCGGTCACGTGCACCGCGGGCGCCCCGACCTCCCGGACCACCTCGGCAACGATGTCGACCGGAGACCCGTGGCGGACGACCAGCCGCCCGCCGCTGGCCTCGTCCAGCGCCCGCAGGCTGTGCGCGAGGTACGCCAGGCGCGGCGCGCCGGACGAGCGCCACAGGGCGGGGTCGACGACGAACAACGGCACGACCTCGTCGTCGTCGGCCCGGGCCTGCGCCACCGCCGCGAGCAGCGCGGGGTTGTCCGCGAGCCTCAGGTCGCGGCGGAACCAGTGGATCGTGGGCACCCGGCGACGGTAGCCGCGGTGGGGTCGGACCGCCCGGGGTGGTGCCGTCTCGCGGCTGAGGCCACGAGGGCCATGAGCGACGCGCAAGCGGGGGGCTCGTCAGGGGGAGCGCCGTCCGGCCGCAAGGCCGACACGTTGCCGAGCGACCGGGCGTTCTTCGGTCAGCCGCTCGGCCTGTTCACGAACGCCGGACGCGACCCCTGCCGCGTACTTCGGCACGATCGGGCTCATCGCGCTGGCCCTTCGCCGGCGGGATGTTCGCCCTGGCTCCGTGGGTGACCCGGCACATCAGGGCGGGCGCCGACTCGGAGTCCGAGGCAGCTCTGCAGCGCTGAGCGACCGTGGGTGGGCGGTGGCAGGGTGGACGCCATGGCTGACACCACGCTCCTGCGCCACTCCGTCGTCACCGAGGCCGTCGACCCGCGGCACTGGCGGGTGCTCCTGCGGACCCTGCGGGCCACGTTCTCGGCACCCGACTTCACCACGGCGGCCGCGTTCGTCGCGCGGATCGCGTCCGCCGCCGACGAGGCGAACCACCACCCGGACGTCGTCCTGCGCTGGGGCCAGGTCACCGTCACGACGTCGAGCCACGACGCCGGCGGCCTCACGCAGCGCGACGTCGATCTCGCGGCCACGGTGAGCGCGGCGGCCGACGAGCTGGGCCTGACGGGCGACGTGGCCCGCAGCGAGATCCTCGAGCTGGCCATCGACGCCCTCGACATCCCCGCCGTGCTGCCGTTCTGGGCGGCCGTCATGGGATACGACGCGACGTCCGACGACGAGGTCACCGACCCCGCGGGGATCGGCCCGGCCATCTGGTTCCAGCAGATGGACGCGCCGCGGCCGCAGCGCAACCGGATCCACTTCGACATCACCGTCCCGCACGACCAGGCGCAGGAGCGCATCGCCGCGGCGATCGCCGCGGGAGGTCACCTGGTCAGCGACACGCGGGCGCCGGCGTTCACGGTCCTGGCCGACGCCGAGGGCAACGAGGTGTGCGTCTGCACGTGGCAGGACCGGGCGCAGGCCTAAGCAGGCCGAAGGCCCCGGGTCGGAGTGGAGGATGATCCGCGGCCCTCGGGTTCGTCGTGCCGCCTCGTCAGCGGCCGGTCACGTCCAGCTCGACCGTGCGCGAGGTTGCCGACCCCGCGGTGTTCGTCGCCACCGCCCGGTACCGCGCGCCGTCCGCCAGGGAGCTGACATCGTTATTGATAACGTTATCGAATCGTGAGGCGCGAGTCGGCGGTCGACCCGAGCCGGCGCGACGGTGCGGCCCGCCCATGAACCCCGGACTGCGATGCGAGCGTTAGTAAAACGTTATCGATAACGTTTGACGATGCGCCAGGGTGGGTGCCAGAGTGGCGACTGCGCCCACCGTCAGCGGAGACCGGGCGTGTGTGAATGAAGAGACTGCACCACTCGCAACGGTGGTGCCGCCCTTGCCAGGCGGGCGCAGAACCGGCGGCGATGCCGGCCTGTGGCGGTGACGAGCAGTGCGGGCAGCACGGCTGACCCGGGTCCGCCCGGGCGCAGCGGCGGTTCGCCCAGCAAGGGGCCAGCTTTCCACTCTGTGCAACTCGACGAAGAGGACAGATCTCATGATTGCTCGCAAGCTCCTGGCGGTCTCAGCCGCCATGGTGATGGGTGCCGCTGGGCTCACCGCCTGTAGCGGTGGCGACGACGGCGGCGACGGCGGGTCGTCCGGCAGCGGCGACACCCAGATGACCTTCTGGCACAACTCCACCACCGGTGAGGGCAAGGCCTACTGGGAGTCGACCGTCAAGGACTTCGAGGCCGCGAACCCCGGCGTCACCATCAAGATCCAGGCCATCCAGAACGAGGACATGGACGGCAAGCTCCAGACCGCCCTCAACTCCGGTGACGCCCCCGACATCTTCATGGCGCGCGGCGGCGGCAAGCTGGCCGACGTCGTGGAGGCCGGGCAGGCGCAGGAGGTCCAGGTCGACGACGCGACGAAGACCGCGGTCGGCGACGCGGCGTTCAAGGCCTTCACCATCGACGACAAGGTCTACGGCATGCCGATGTCGATCCTCCCGGGCGGCATCTACTACTCGAAGGACCTGTTCACCCAGGCGGGCATCACCGACACGCCGAAGTCGATCGAGGACCTCGAGGCGGCGGTCGACAAGCTCAAGGCCGCCGGCATCCAGCCGATCGCCCTCGGCGCCAAGGACGCGTGGCCCGCGGCCCACTGGTATTACTTCTTCGCGCTGCGCGCGTGCACCAAGGACACCCTGGACAAGGCCGCCGCGGACATGACGTTCGACGACCCGTGCTGGAAGAAGGCGGGCGACGACCTCGAGGCGTTCTCGAAGACCTCGCCGTTCAACGAGGGCTTCCTGACCACCTCCGCCCAGCAGGGTGCGGGCTCGTCGGCCGGCCTGGTGGCCAACCACCAGGCCGCGATGGAGCTCATGGGCGCCTGGGACCCGGGCGTGATCGCGTCCCTGACCCCGGACAAGAAGCCCCTGGGCGATCTGGCCTGGTTCCCGTTCCCGACGACGAGCGGCGGCAAGGGTGAGGCCGGCGCCATGATGGGTGGCCTCGACGGGTTCTCCTGCTCCAAGGACGCCCCGCCGGAGTGCTCGAAGTTCCTCAACTTCGCGATGCAGAAGAAGTACCAGGAGGGCTACGCCAACGCGTTCCACACGCTGCCCGCCAGCCAGGAGGCCCAGGGCGTCGTCACCGAGCCGGCCCTGAAGGACGTCCTCGCGGCGTACAACGAGGCGCCTTACGTCTCGCTGTGGCTGGACACGCTGTACGGCCAGAACGTGGGCAACGCGCTCAACACCGGCGTGGTGAACCTGCTCGCCGGCCAGGGTGACTCGGCCGCGATCGTCAAGGGCGTCGAGGACGCCGCAGCGAAGGAGTAACACCCACCATGAGCAACTCCTCGGGCGAGGGCAATCTCGCCGTGACATCCTCGCCCGAGGGTTCCTCGGCGATCGGGGACGGCGCCGACACGGCGTCGTCCCCGGTCTACCGGGTCGGGACCTCGCCGTGGCGGCAGCGCCTCGAGATCTCCCTGCTCGCGGGCCCCGCCGTGCTGATGTTCCTGACGTTCGTCATCTTCCCGGTGCTCCTGGGCGGGTACTACGGGTTCTTCAAGTGGAAGGGCTTCGGCCCGCCGACCAACTTCGTCGGGCTGCAGAACTACGTCGCGATCCTGCAGGACACGACGTTCCACGACGCCGTGCGGCACAACTTCGTCATCGTGATCCTGTCCCTGGTGCTCCAGGGCCCCGCCGCAGTGCTGCTCGCGCTCCTGCTCAACCAGAAGATGCGCGGTCGCTCGCTCGTGCGGGTGCTGATCTTCGTGCCCTACGTCATCTCCGAGGTGATCGTCGGCACCGGCTGGAGCCTCATGCTCCAGACCAACGGCGCGGTCAACGACCTGCTCACGAAGATCGGGTTCCCGAACTGGACGGTGGACTGGCTCTCCGACCCGAAGGTCGCGATGGCCTCGCTGATGGTCATCATCACGTGGAAGTACATCGGCTTCGCCGTCATCCTGTTCCTGGCCGGGCTCCAGAGCATCCCGGAGGAGCTGTTCGAGGCGGCGGCGATAGACGGGGCGAGCTACTGGCAGACCCAGCGGCGGATCACCCTGCCGCTGCTCGGCCCCACCATCCGGATCTGGGCGTTCCTCTCGATCATCGGAGCCCTGCAGCTCTTCGACCTCGTGTACATCATCTGGGGCCAGTACGTGGCCGCGACGGCCGGGACCTCGACCATGGCCACCTACATGGTGGTCAACGGCCGCAACGCCGCGAACTACGGCTACGGCAGCGCGGTCGCGGTGGTCCTCTTCATCATCTCGCTCATCGTCGCGCTGACCTACCAGCGGTTCGTGCTGCGGCGCGACACCGAGGGTGCCCTGACGGAAGGAAAGAAGTGATGACCGCGACGACGGCGCCCCCGCTGAGCCCGACGGCCCCGCGCCCGTTGGCCGGCCGCAAGCGGCCGAGCCTGTCCCGTGCCGGCTGGGCCACCTACGTCGTGGCGTGGGCGCTGGTCGGCCTGTGCATCGCTCCGGTGCTCTACATCATCATCGGCGGCTTCCGGACGAACGCCGAGATCACGGTCGACCCGTCGGGCTTCCCGTCGAAGTGGCAGCTCGTCAACTACACCGAGGTGCTGAGCAGCCCGATCTTCTGGCGCCAGCTGAGCAATTCGGTGATCTGCGCCGTCGGCACCACGATCGGCGTGGTCGTCCTCGGCGTGGCGGCCAGCTTCGTGCTCGCGCGCTACAACTTCTCGGGTCGGGCCGCCCTGTACGCGCTCTTCGCCGCCGGGCTGATGTTCCCGATCACCGTGGCCATCACACCGCTCTACATCATGATCCGTGGCCTGGGCCTGAGCGACAGCCTGGCGGGCATCATCCTCCCGCAGATCGCGTTCGCCCTGCCGGCGACCGTCATCATCCTCGTGCCGTTCCTCCGGGCGATCCCCAAGGAGCTCGAGGAGGCGGCGTCGATCGACGGCGCGAGCCGGCTCGGATTCTTCTTCCGCATGGTGATCCCGCTGTCCGTCCCGGGCGTGGTGACCGTCGGGATCCTCGCGTTCATCGCCAGCTGGAACAGCTACATCCTGCCGCTGTTCATCCTCAACAACGAGAACAGCTACACGCTCCCGCTGGGGGTCCAGGCCTTCGCGTCGCAGTACTCCGTGGACACTGCGAGGGTGCTCGCGTTCACGTCCCTGTCGATGATCCCGGCCCTGTTGTTCTTCACGCTCTTCGAGCGCCGCATCGTCGGCGGCCTCACCGGCGCGGTCAAGGGCTGACCGGGCAGGACCGGCGTCCGACGACGGACGCGGCCGGCGCCGCGTCCGTGGTCGCGCGGCTCGTGCCGTCCGCCGACCAACGCACCACCACGTCATGACGAAGGAGAAGGACCCCGTGGCCGACGCCGTACCCGCCATCCCTCACGTGTCCGAGCGCGTGCGCGCCCTGCACGCGCAGATGACTCTCGAGGAGAAGCTGGCCCAGCTCGTGGGCTACTGGCTCGACCAGAACGGCACCGTCGCGCCCATGCAGTCCGAGATGGCGGCGGGCCAGCAGGCCTCCAGCGCCCTCGGGGACGTGACGCGCGACGGCATCGGCCACTACACGAGGGTGTACGGCACCCGCCCCGTGGACCCGGCCGAGCGCGCAGCCTGGCTGTGGGCCGAGCAGCGCCGGCTCAAGCGCGAGACGCGTCTGGGCATCCCCGCGCTGGTCCACGAGGAGTGCCTCACGGGCCTGGCCGCGTGGCAGGCCGCGACGTATCCGACCCCGCTGGCCTGGGGTGCGTCGTTCGACCCGGAGCTCGTGCACGAGGCCGCGCGCGAGATCGGCGCCTCGATGCGGGAGCTGGGCATCCACCAGGGCCTCGCGCCGGTGCTCGACGTGGTGCGCGACCCGCGGTGGGGCCGCGTCGACGAGTGCATCGGCGAGGACCCGTACCTCGTCGGCACCATCGGCACCGCGTACGTGCAGGGCCTCCAGGAGGCCGGAGTGCACGCCACGCTCAAGCACTTCGTCGGCTACTCGGGTTCGCGGTCCGGCCGCAACCATGCGCCGGTCAGCGCGGGCCCGCGCGAGATCGCCGACACGTACCTGCCGCCGTTCGAGATGGCCGTCCTCGACGGCGGTGCCCGCTCGGTGATGAACGCCTACGTCGACGTCGACGGCGTGCCCCTGGCGTCGAGCACGCAGTACCTGACCGACGTCCTGCGGGAGCGGTGGGGCTTCGACGGCGTCGTGGTCGCCGACTACTTCGCGGTCGCGTTCCTGCAGGTCATGCACGCCATCGCCGCCGACCGGGGCGAGGCGGCCGCCCTCGCGCTCGAGGCCGGCATCGACATCGAGCTGCCCACCGGCGACGCCTACCTGCAGCCGCTGGCCGACCGGGTCCGCGCGGGTGCGCTCGACGAGGCGTTCGTCGACCGGGCCGTCCTGCGCGCCCTCGCTCAGAAGGAGGAGCTCGGCCTGCTCGACCCCGACGCCTTCGAGGACGAGCCGCCGACGGACGTCGACCTCAACTCGGCCCGGCACCAGGAGCTGGCCCGGCGCCTCGCCGAGGAGTCGGTCGTCCTGCTGTCGAACGACGACCACGTGCTCCCGCTCGACGGGTGGGCCTCCCCGCCGGCGCGCGTCGCCGTCGTCGGCCCGAACGCGCACCGCGCGGAAGCCCTCATGGGCTGCTACTCGTTCGCCAACCACGTGCTGGCGCACCACCCCGAGCTCCCGATGGGCTTCGAGATCCCGACGGTCCTGGAGGGGTTCGACACCGCGTTCGACCGCGCCGGCCTGGCGCGTCCCGAGCTCGTGTTCGCGGAGGGCTGCACCGTCGAGGGCGACGACACCTCCGGGTTCGCCGACGCCGTCGCCGCCGCTCAGGATGCTGAGGTCGCGGTCGTCGTCGTCGGCGACCAGGCCGGCCTGTTCGGCCGAGGGACCGTGGGCGAGGGCAACGACTCGGAGTCGCTCGACCTCCCGGGCGTCCAGCGGCAGCTGGTCGAGGCACTCGTCGCCACGGGAACGCCGATCGTCATGGTGCTGCTGACCGGCCGGCCCTACGCCGTCGGTTGGGCGCTCGACGGCGTCGGCGCGCGCCCGGCCGCCGTGCTCCAGGCGTTCTTCCCCGGCGAGGGCGGCGGGCTCGCCATCGCCGAGGTCGTCACGGGCGCGGTCAACCCGTCCGGTCGGCTCCCGGTGTCGATGCCGCGCTCGACCGGCGCGCAGCCGTACTCCTACCTGCAGCCGATCCTCGGGGGGCCGTCCGACGTCACCTCGACCGACTCCACGCCGCTGCGACCGTTCGGGTTCGGCCTGTCCTACACGGACTTCGCCTACTCCGACCTGGTCGTCGACGCGTCGGTCGCGTCGAGCGGCACGTTCACGGCTGCCGTGACCGTGACCAACACGGGCTCCGTCGCGGGCGCCGACGCGGTCCAGCTCTACGGCCACGACGTGCAGGGCACGATCACCCGGCCGGTCGCCGCGCTGCTGGGCTACTCCCGCGTGGAGCTCGAGCCCGGCGCGTCCAGCCGCGTGACGTTCTCCGTGCCCACCACCCGGTTCGCGTTCTCCGACCGGCGCATGGTCCGCGTGGTCGAGCCCGGCGACGTCGAGGTGTGGGTGGGCTCGCACGCGGCGTCGTCGCTCGCGGGGACGAACGTCAGGGAGTCCACCGGCGGGGTCATCTCCAACGGCAGGGCCACCGAGACGCGCGAGATCCCGGGAACGGCGACGGCCCGCGCCGTCGTGGCGATCACCGGTGACGTCCACGAGGTCTCGACCGCCGACTCGCGGACGGTGGAAGTCAAGATCGTCGCGGCATGACGCTCGTCGGCAACCCCCTGCTGCCGGGGTGCTACCCCGACCCGACGATCTGTCGGGTGGGGGAGGACTTCTACCTCGTCACGTCGACGTTCGAGTACTTCCCCGGGCTGCCGGTCTTCCGCAGCACCGACCTGGCGAGCTGGCAGCAGATCGGCCACGTGGTCGACAGGGCCGGCCAGCTCGACTACGACGGGATCGCCTCGTCGGGCGGCCTGTACGCGCCCACGCTCCGGCACCACGACGGCACGTTCTGGCTGGTCTGCACGCTGGTCGACCAACGGGACGCGACCAGGGGAGGCAACTTCCTGATGACCGCGACCGGCCCGGCCGGGCCGTGGTCCGACCCGGTGTGGCTCGACGCCGACGGCATCGACCCGTCGATCTTCTTCGACGACGACGGCCGGGTCTGGGTGCACGGGGCCCGGTTGGCCCGCGCGCCCGAGTGGCACGACCAGACCGAGATCTGGGTGCGGGAGCTCGACCCGCAGACCATGGCGCTCGTCGGGCCCGAGCACATCATCTGGAACGGGGCACTGCGGAACGTCGTCTGGGCGGAGGGGCCGCACCTGTACAAGGTCGACGGCACGTACTACCTCCTCGCCGCGGAGGGTGGCACCGAGTTCCACCACGCGGTCTCCGTCGCGCGAGCAGACACGGTGACCGGGCCGTACGTGGGCAGCAAGGGCAACCCGGTCCTCACCCACCGGCACCTCGGGATCGGGTCGGACGTCGTCGGCGTCGGGCACGCCGACCTCGTCCAGGCGGCGGACGGCAGCTGGTGGGCCGTCCTGCTGGGCATGCGGCCGTACGGCGGCTACCACTACAACCTCGGCCGTGAGACGTTCCTCGTGCCTGTCGTCTGGGAGGACGGGTGGCCGGTGTTCGCTCCCGGTGCCGGGCAGGTCACGCCCGAGGTCGAGGTGCCGTTCGCCGGGCACCCGGCTCCCGGTGTCGCACAGGGTCGCGCCTCCGGGACGGTGCGACCCGACGACCCGCGGTGGACGTCGGTGCGCGGGCCGGCGTCCGCGTTCGCGTCGGCGCGGGGCGACGGATGGGACCTCAGGGCGCTGCCGAGCACCCTGAGCGATCCGGTCACGCCAGCGTTCCTCGGAGTTCGACAGCAGCATGTCGACGTCGACGTTCGGGCGATCGTCCGTGCCTCGGTCGGGCCGGGGGAGGAGGTCGGCCTCGCGGTGCGGCAGTCGGAGAGCGACCACGTGCGGCTGTTCGTCACCGGGCCCGAGCGCCGGGTGGTTGCCGTGCACCGACAGGGTGACGTCGAGTCGACCCTCGGAGAGCTGTCGCTCGCGGCGGGCGACGGGCCCGTCACGCTGACCGTGCGCGCCAGAGGGCAGGACTACTCCCTGCTGGCTGAAGCGGAGGGTGCCGAGCCGGTGACCGTCGCCGTGGCCGACGGGCGAGCGCTCGACTCCGTCGCGACGGGCGGGTTCCTCGGGTTGTGGATCGGCGCGTATGCCACCAGCAACGGGCGCGCGACGGCGACGGTCGCGCACGTGGAGCGGTTCGAGTACGTGCCCGCGAGATGACGGCGCTGTACACGGTCGCGCGCCTGGTGGGCGCGCCCCGGGTGGGTCGCTAGCATCGATTCGTCCCCATGATCCGGATGACACGTAAACCGCAATACTAAACGTTATCGATAACGATTTAGTTGCAGTACGCTCCATTCATGGGTCAACGGGTGACGATCACGGATGTCGCACGGCGGGCGGGAGTCTCCACCGCGACGGTCTCGAAGGTGATCAACGAGCGCTACGGCGTCGCCAGCCGGACGACCTCGCACGTGCAGGCGGTGATCGAGGAGCTCGGGTACGAGTCGAGCCTCGTGGCGCGAAGCCTGCGGTCCCACAAGACGAACGTGATCGGCATCCTCGTCGCCGAGTTCGAACCGTTCAGCGCCGAGATCCTCAAGGGTGCCTCGATCGGGCTCGGTGACTCCGGCTACGCGCTCCTCGCCTACACCGGTGGCCAGCTGACCGGCGGGGTCGGCTGGGAGCGGCGCTACCTCTCCCGGCTCAGCGGCACCCTGATCGACGGTGCGGTCCTGGTCACCCCGACGGTCCTGGAGGCCGACGCCGGCATCCCCGTCGTCGCGATCGACCCGCACGCCGGGCCGTCGGGCCTGCCGACCGTGGACTCGGACAACTTCACCGGCGCCGTCCAGGCCGTCGAGCATCTCCTCAGCCTCGGCCACCGGCGGATCGGCTTCATCGGCGGTCGCTCCGACCTCGAGTCCTCACGGCTGCGCGAGGCCGGCTACTGCCAGGCCCTCGCCGACGCCGGGATCGCGGTCGACCCCGGTTTCATGCGGGCAGGCGACTACCGCAAGGACTCGACCCACGAGCCCGCCCGCGAGCTGCTGACGCTGCCGGAGCGACCGACCGCCGTCTTCGCCGCCAACGACCTGTCCGCGATCGGCACGCTCGAGATCGCGCAGGAGCTCGGGCTGGACGTCCCCGGCGAGCTCTCGATCATCGGGTTCGACGACATCCCCGAGTCCGCCCTGACCACCCCGGCGCTCAGCACCGTCCACCAGCCGATCCAGCAGATGGGTGCGGCGGCCATCGCGCTGCTCATCACGCTCATGGCCGGGGAGCCGGTCGACAAGACCCACATCCAGCTCGTGACGTCCCTCGTCGAGCGAGGATCGACGGCCCCGCCTCGCTGAGCCCGGCCGACGTCGTCCGCAGGGTGACCCTCCCGTGGCCGCGCGGGAGCGCAGTCATACACTCGCGAGCATGACCGTGACGTCGGACAACGCCCCCACCTCCGCTGCACCTTCCGTCGACATCAAGCCCCGCTCGCGCACCGTCACGGACGGTCTGGAGGCCACCGCCTCGCGCGGCATGCTCCGCGCGGTGGGCCTCGGTGACGACGACTTCGCGAAGCCCCAGATCGGCGTCGCCAGCTCCTGGAACGAGATCACGCCCTGCAACCTGTCGCTCCAGCGGCTGGCCCAGGCGGCCAAGGCGGGTGTGCACGCCGCGGGCGGGTACCCCCTGGAGTTCGGCACGATCTCGGTGTCCGACGGCATCTCCATGGGCCACGAGGGCATGCACTTCTCGCTGGTGAGCCGCGACATCATCGCGGACTCGGTGGAGACCGTCATGCAGGCCGAGCGCCTCGACGGGTCCGTCCTGCTGGCCGGCTGCGACAAGTCCCTGCCGGGAATGCTCATGGCGGCGGCCCGCCTCGACCTGGCGAGCGTCTTCCTCTACGCCGGGTCGATCGCGCCCGGCTGGGTCAAGCTCGAGGACGGCACCGAGAAGGACGTCACGATCATCGACGCGTTCGAGGCCGTCGGCGCCTGCGCGCGCGGGCTCATGAGCCGCGAGGACGTCGACCGCATCGAGCGCGCGATCTGTCCGGGCGAGGGCGCCTGCGGCGGCATGTACACCGCCAACACCATGGCGTCGGTGGCCGAGGCGATCGGCATGTCGATCCCCGGCTCCGCCGCCCCGCCGTCGGCCGACCGCCGCCGCGACGCGTTCGCCAAGAAGTCGGGCGAGGCCGTCGTCGAGCTGCTCCGCCAGGGGATCACCGCGCGCCAGATCATGACCAAGGAGGCGTTCGAGAACGCCATCGCCGTGGTCATGGCCTTCGGCGGCTCGACCAACGCGGTCCTGCACCTGCTGGCCATCGCGCACGAGGCCGAGGTCGACCTCACGCTCGCCGACTTCTCCCGCGTCGCCGCCAAGGTGCCGCACCTGGGCGACCTCAAGCCCTTCGGCCGCTACGTCATGAACGACATCGACCGCATCGGCGGCGTGCCCGTCGTGATGAAGGCGCTGCTCGACGCGGGCCTGCTGCACGGCGACTGCCTCACGGTCACCGGCAAGACCGTCGCGGAGAACCTGGCGGACGTGAACCCGCCGGACCCGGACGGCAAGATCCTGCGCGCGCTGGACAACCCGATCCACAAGACCGGCGGCATCACGATCCTGCACGGCTCGCTGGCGCCCGACGGTGCCGTGGTGAAGTCGGCCGGCTTCGACTCCGACGTGTTCGAGGGCACGGCCCGCGTGTTCGAGCGCGAGCGCCACGCGATGGACGCGCTCGAGGACGGCACGATCGTCGCCGGCGACGTCGTCGTCATCCGCTACGAGGGCCCCAAGGGCGGCCCGGGCATGCGCGAGATGCTCGCCATCACGGGTGCGATCAAGGGCGCCGGCCTGGGCAAGGACGTCCTCCTGCTCACCGACGGCCGCTTCTCGGGCGGCACCACCGGCCTGTGCGTGGGCCACGTCGCCCCGGAGGCCGTCGACGGCGGCCCGATCGCGTTCATCAAGGACGGCGACCGGATCCGGCTCGACGTGGCCAACGAGACGCTCGACGTGCTGGTCTCGGAGGAGGAGCTCGAGGCCCGCAAGGTCGGCTGGGCGCCGCTGCCCCCCACCTACACGCGCGGGGTGCTGGCCAAGTACGCGAAGCTCGTGCAGTCGGCGTCGAAGGGCGCCGTGCTGATCTGACCCGTACGAACGACGGGCCCGCTCCTTGAGGGAGCGGGCCCGTCGGTCGTCGCGGCTACTTGATCGACCCCCGCGTGACGCCGGAGATGACCCAGCGCTGGCTGAAGACGTAGACGACCAGCAGGGGCGCCATGGCCATGAGGTAGGACGCGAACGCCACCGTGTAGTCGGTGTTGAACTGGCCCTGGAAGACGTACTGGGCGAGGGGCAGGGTCCGCGCCCCGGGATCGGTGAGCACGACGAGCGGCATGATGAAGTCGTTCCACGCCCACACGCAGGTGAGGATGCCGACCGTCGCGTTCATCGGGGTCAGCAACGGGAAGATGATCTGCCGGAACACCCGCCACGTCGATGCGCCGTCGACCCGTGCCGCCTCCTCGAGCTCGATCGGGATCGAGCGGATGTAGGCGGTGTAGATGAAGATGTTCAGCGACAACCCGTAGATCGTGTAGAGCAGGATCATGCCGGCCTGGTTGTCCAGGCCCAGGAGTGCGGTCTGCTTCACCAGGGGCAGCATGATGATCGGGAACGGGATGAACAGGGCCGCGAGCAGGTAGAAGAACACGCCCTTGAAGAACGGCCGGTGGATGTTCCGCGCGATGGCGTAGGCGACGACCGAGCTGGTCAGCAGCGTGAGGATCACCGACCCGACCGTGATCATCGCCGTGTTCAGGAGCGCTTGTGGGAACTCGGTGCGCGTCCACGCCTCGGAGAAGTTCGCCCACCGGATCGGGCTCGGCAGCTCGAAGCCGGTGCCGGCGGCGAGCTGGTCAGGAGTCTTGAGCGCGACGACGACGGCGAGGTAGAGCGGGACGAGGACCGTCAGCGAGCACACCGCGATCAGTGCGGTCACCCACCAGTTGATCCTGCGGGAGTCGTCGTCGGCGACGGCCTTCGTGCGCCGACGCCGGGGCTCGGGAAGGACGGCCTCGGCCTGGCCGAGCGCGGTTCCTGCGGTGGTCATCAGAAGTCCGCCTCTCTGCGCTGAAGGACCTTGAACTGGAACAGCGAGACCACGGTGATGACGATGAAGAAGATCACCGCGTTCGCGGACTGGTAGGCGAACTCCCCGCCGGAGAACCCGCCGCGGAAGATGAGCAGGGTGACGGACTCGGTCGCCGTGCCCGGTCCGCCGTTGGTCAGAGCGACGATCTGGTCGAAGACCTGGAGGAAGCCCTTGAGGCTCAGCACGATGTTGATGGTGAAGAACGCGCTGATCAGCGGGAAGGTGATCGACTTGAACTGCCGCCACGCCTTCGCGCCGTCCAGGGACGCGGCCTCGTACAGCTCGCGCGGGATCGTCTGCAGCCCGGACAGGTAGATGATGATCGTGAAGGCGCAGGCCTGCCAGACGGCCAGGGCGACGATCGCGGTCCATGCCCAGGTCTCGTTGGTGAGGATGTTGTCGGCGAACAGCGGGATGCTCGCCAGGATCTTGGGCAGCGAGCTCGAGAAGAAGAACTGGAAGACATAGCCGATGACCAGGGCCGCCAGGACGTAGGGCACGAAGTACACGCCGCGCCAGAAGTTGCGCGCCATGATCTTGGTGTTGAGGCCCATCGCGATGGCCAGCGAGATCGCGTTGGTCAGCACGGTCGCGGCGATGGCGAACAGGAACGAGAACCCGTAGGCGGCCAGCACGCGGTCGTCCTTGAACAGGTTGACGTAGTTGGATAGGCCGACGAAGTTCCAGGCGCCGTAGCCGGCGTAGTTCGTCAGGCTGTAGAAGACGCCCACCAGCACGGGGATGGTGTGGAACAGGGCGAAGGCGATGACCGCGGGCCAGACCATCCAGTAGAAGGTGGACTGTGCCCGGCCGACCTTGACGCGCCGCATGGTGGGTGCGCTCGAGCGGTCGGCTCCGGGTTCCGCGGGCAGGACTTGCGTGGAGGACGTCATCGTCATTCTCCCGTCACGGGGATGGTGCGAGCGGCGACCTTGCTCCACTCGCTGTCGAGGGTGGCGAGCGCGGCGTCCGCGTCGCCGCTGAACAGGAACTGCTGGTCGATGGCCGCGAGCGGGATGCTCGGCGGGATCTGGTGGTCGATGAAGCCCGCGATGCGGCCGTCGTCGAAGTACGGCTTGACCGACTGGATTGCGGGTTCGTCGCTGAGCTCGGCGCCCTTGACCGATGGGATCATGTTCTGCGAGGCGGCGAACTGCTCGATGACGTCCTTCTGGAACAGGTAGTCGATGAACCGCAGCGCCTCCTTGGGGTGCTTCGAGTCCTTCGGCATGGTGACCGCGACGTCGACGCCGGAGACGAGCATGCGGTCGGCGGGGTCCTCGGCCGCCGGGTAGGGGAAGATGCCGGTCTGGATGTCGGGGTTGATCCCCTTGATCGGGCTCAGCGCCCAGATGCCCTGCAGGAGCATCGCGACGTCGCCGTTGGCGAACGCGGCGTTGCCGTCGTCGTAGGTCGCCCCTCGGTAGCCGTCCTGCATGTAGCCGAACAGCTGGGCCTGCTGGTCCATCGCCTCGGCGAAGTTCTTCTGGAACGAGACCTCGGAGTCGGGTCCGGTGTCCTCGCCCTGTGCGCGCATCGTGTCGAAGAAGCCGTCCTGCGCGGGGTACGCCCCGAGTCCGTTGAACGAGGGCAACCCGGTCCACGAGTCGGCGAGGGTGCCGTAGAACGGGGTGATGCCCGCGGCCTTGAGCTTTTCGCACACGGCGATGAGCTCGTCCCAGGTCTCGGGGACCTCGAGGCCCTGCTGGGCGAAGATCTCCTGGTTGTAGAGGATCCCGTTGGCGTTGTTGACGTAGCCGAGGCCGTTGACCTCGTCGCCGTACGTGCCGAGGTCCTTGAGGATCTCCTGCACCGCCGGGTTGATGGTGTCGAGCACGGGCTCGTCGGCGAAGTCGTAGAACACCCCCGCCTGCGCGAGGCGGCCGAAGTTGCCGCTGGCGTTCAGCGTGATGACGTCCGGTGCCTTGTTCTTGACCAGGAGTGTCCGGATGACCGTGTCGGCATCGGCGACCTGGTTCTGCACGACGCGGATGTCGGGGTTCTCCGCCTCGAAGTCGGCGATGATCTTGTCGAAGTCTTCGAGCGCCTCGCCCTTGAACTGGAAGAAGTTCAGGGTGGTCACGCCGTCGGACGGTTCGTTCGCGCAGCCGCCGACGGCGGCGAGCAGAGCGATCGCTGCGGCCGCTGCCGCCATGCGAACGCGTCGTGGGTCTCGGTGTCTCATCGTGCGCCTCCTTGCGCCGGGATCTGGCTGCTCAGTCCTGAGCGACCAGCTCGATGACGGTGGATCTCTGGGGGTACTGGACCGGGGGTCGCAGGCCGACGGCGTCGAGCTCACGACCCGTCAACGTGGTGTCGTAGGCCAGCCACTGGAGCTCCGACTGGGCGGCGGCGTTCGTCGCGCCCCCGACGAKCCGGAGCCGGTAGATCCGGCCGGGGTCGAGCCCGGGGATCCGGACCCGTCCCGGCGGGTAGGCGGCGGTCGTGTCGGTCTGCGTGATCGTGAACACGGCCGACGTGCCGTCCGGGGCGACGACGCCGCGGACATCGATCCCGGGCTCGCTGTCGTCGACGTTGACGGTCAGGCCCGTGGCGACCAGCGGGCGGATGCGCTTGGCGTACTTCACCCACGCCGCGATCCGGCCTCGGGTGTCGTCGTCGGTCGCGGTGAGGTCCCACTCGATCCCGAAGTGGCCGAACAGCGCGACCGCCGCACTGAAGTCGAGGTCCACGGTCCGGCCGGTGGAGTGCACGACGGGACTGGTCAGGTGCATGCCCATCATCTCGGGGGGCACCACGAGCGCCGTGTACCGCTGGTTGACCAGGCGCTCGAGCGGGTCGAGGGTGTCGCTGGTCCAGATCCGGTCGGTGCGCGCCAGGATCCCGAGGTCGACGCGGGCGCCACCGGAGGCGCAGCTCTCGATCTCCAGCGCGGGGTTGGCCGCCTTCAGCTCGTCGAGCAGCCGGTAGAGGGCCAGGGTGTGCTCGCGGACCCGGGCGGCCCCCTCGGGGCCATTGCCGGCGTCGAGCAGGTCGCGGTTGTGGTCCCACTTCAGGTACGCGATCGGGTACTCGTCGAGCAGCGCGTGCAGGCGGGCCGCGACGTGCGCGTAGGCGTCCTCGTGCGCGAGGTTGAGGACTTGCTGCTGGCGGGCGGCGGGCGGCAGCGTCGTCCGCGCCCGCAGGATCCAGTCGGGGTGCCGCCGGGCGACGTCGCTGTCCGGGTTCACCATCTCGGGCTCGACCCACAGCCCGAACTCCATGCCGCGGGCGAGGACGTGGTCCACGAGCGGGTGCAGCCCGTCCGGCCACACCGTCGCGTCGACGTACCAGTCGCCCAGGCCCGCCGTGTCGTCGCGGCGCCCGTCGAACCACCCGTCGTCGAGGACGAACCGCTCGACGCCGACCGTCGCGGCGGCGTCCGCGAGTGCGGTCAGCCTCTCGAGGGAGTGGTCGAAGTAGACCGCTTCCCACGTGTTGAGGGTGATCGGCCGCGGCCGGCGAGGGTGGGCCGGGCGGCGGCGCCACTCCTCGTGGAAGCGGTGCGCGAGCTCGCTCAGCCCGTCGCCCCACGACCCGACGACCTCCGGCGACGTGAGCGACTCGCCCGGCGCGAGGACGACCTCTCCGGGTGCGAAGAGCTCACCGCCGGCAAGGACCGCGTCGCCGGTCGCGGAGCGCTCCGCGAGAAGGCGGTGGTTCCCGCTCCACGCGACGTGGACGGCGTGGACCCGACCGCGTTCGAAGCCGAACCCCGGTCGGCCGGCGGCCAGCACGAGGGTGGCGTCCGCACCCGGCCGGCCGCGACGGCTCTCGCGCAGGTACGTCCCGTACGTGAACGGGTGCCGCTGCGGCGTGCGTTCGCGCAGGTGTCGACCGGTGGTGTCGAGGATCTCGGTGGMGTCCCACGGCACCGGGAACGCGAGGTGCACGGCCTGGACGACGTACGGGGAGTCCCCGTCGTTGCGCAGCGTGATCCGCTGGTGGAACAGCCCGGCGGTGCCGACCCGCAGCTCCAGCTCCGCGCTCAATCGGGCTTGGGTGTCCACGAGCGACAGCCGTGCCTGGTGGGCGTCGGCCTCGATGTCGACGAGCTCCATGCGGACGCTGAACGACACTCCGTCGCGGTGCCCCTCGAGGCCCGGGGTGCCGAGCCACCCGCCGGCCTGCGAGGCGACGAGCGTGGCGCGGGCCGGCTCGTCCAGACCGCCCGAGACGCGCTGGGGCCGCGCCGCGACCGCCAGGCTGTGCAGCGTCTGTTCGCTCGAGTCGGTGAGCTCCTCACCCCAGTGCACGATCGCCGGGTGCGGGACCGCGTCGACGTCGATCACCACGCTGGTGCCACCGCGCCGCAGGTGCAGAACCCGTCCCGGGAGGCCGGGCGGGTGGGCGGCCGGGCGGTCGGCGGCGGTCACCACGTCGTGGAAGAGCATGGGGTTAGTTCTAACACGGAAGAAACAAGATCCACAAGACGCACAGAATGCTGATTCGCACGGCAAGGACGCCTCGTTCATGCCATGATGGAACCAATGAACGGGTCGAGTGCATGTTGAGCGACAGCGAGGGCGCCCTCGCGCGCGCGGTGCTGATCCACGGGCCGATCTCGCGCAGCGAGCTGACCAGCCGGCTCGGGCTGTCACCGCCGAGCCTGACGCGCCTCGCCAAGCCGTTCCTGGACCGCGGTCTGCTGGTCGAGCTCGACGACCGGTCCGACGGCTCGGTCGGTCGTCCCGTCCGCCCGCTCGACGTCAGGCCGGGCCTGGCCCACTTCGCAGGCGTCAAGGTGACGGGGGAGTCCCTGCACGTCGTCGCGACCGATGTGCGCGCCGCGCTCCTCGGCTACGAGGAGCGCCCGCTCAGCACCCGCGACCCGGACGGCGTCGCGGCCGAGATCGCCCGTGCGGTCCGTGAGCTCGGCGTCGACCGCATCGCCGGGGTGGGGGTGTCACTTGGCGGTGCTGTGCGGGAGGGCCGGGTGGAGTTCGCGCCTTTCCTCGGCTGGACAGATGTGCCGTTCGCCACCCTCGTCGAGGCAGAGCTAGGGGTCCCGGCGTCGCTCGAGAACGACCTCGTCGCGCTCGCTGAGGCGGAGCTCTGGTTCGGGCTGGGTCGCGACATCCCAGGGTTCGTCGTCATCACGATCGGTGCCGGCGTCGGGTACGCGCTCGTGGTGAACGGACACGTCGTGCACTCGCGCGAGGCGGGAGTCGGCCTCGGAGGGCACATCCCGCTCAGCACGACCGGCCCGGTGTGCCACCTGGGCCACCGCGGGTGCGCGGAGGCGATGCTGGCATCCGGGTCTATCGCGGCTCAGGTGTCGGCGGCGCACCAGAGGCCCCTCGACTACGCCGAGGTCCTGCGGCTCGCGCGCGACGGCGACCCCGCGGCGACGACCGTGGTCGACGAGGCTGCGACGGCCCTGGGGCGTCTCGTCGCCCTGTCGGTCAACCTCACGCTGCAGCCCGCGGCCGTGCTCGCCGGCGAGGGCATCGGGCTCTTCGCCGTCGCAGAGGAGCGAGTGCGCGCGGCGATCGCCGCCGACCGTGACCCGCGCGCCGAACCCGTCCGGCTCTACGTCGATGAGTCCGGCTTCTCCGCGTGGGCCCGAGGGGCCGCGACGATCGCGATCCAGGACGCCGTCGAGCGCATCCGGCTCGACCAGCCCGAGCAGGACCTGCTGCCGGCGAGAGGAGGCATCGCATGACCTTCACCCCAGAGAATGCCCCGTGGTGGACCCGAGCCGTGGTGTACCAGGTGTACCCGCGCTCGTTCGCGGACTCCGACGGCGACGGCATCGGCGACCTCCCCGGCATCCTCGGGCGGCTGGACCACCTGTCCGCCCTCGGTGTCGACGTCGTGTGGCTGTCGCCCATCTACGCGTCCCCGCAGGACGACAACGGGTACGACATCAGCGACTACCAGGCGGTCGACCCCGTGTTCGGCACGCTCGAGGACCTCGACGCGCTGATCCACGAGCTGCACGCGCGCGACATGAAGCTGGTCATGGACCTCGTCGTCAACCACACCTCCGACGAGCACCCGTGGTTCGTCGAGTCGCGGGACCCGGCCAGCCCGAAGCGCGACTGGTACTGGTGGCGACCGCCCCGCGCGGGCATGGCCGCCGGGGCACCGGGCGCGGAGCCGACCAACTGGCGGTCCTTCTTCGAGGGCTCCGCCTGGCAGCTCGACCAGGCGAGCGGCGAGTACTTCCTGCACCTGTTCAGCCGCAAGCAGCCGGACCTGAACTGGGAGAACCCGCAGGTCAGGGATGCTGTCTACGCCATGATGCGCTGGTGGCTCGACCGCGGGGTGGACGGCTTCCGGATGGACGTCATCAACCTCATCTCCAAGGACACGACGCTGCCCGACGGGGTGGTCACCGACGGCCTGCTCGCCGACGGATCGGCGTCGTACGTGTGCGGCCCGCGCATCCACGAGTTCCTGGCCGAGATGCACAAGGCGGTCTTCGCCGACCGGCCCGAGAAGCTGCTCACCGTGGGGGAGATGCCCGGCGTCACGGTCGACCAGGCGCGCGACTTCACCGACCCGTCGCGGGAGGAGGTCGACATGGTCTTCCAGTTCGAGCACGTCGGCCTCGACCACGGCCCGGGCGGCAAGTTCGACGTCCGCCCGCTGCGGCTGCTCGACCTCAAGGCCTCGTTCGGGCGCTGGCAGGCGGGGCTGGCCGACGTCGGCTGGAACAGCCTCTACTGGGACAACCACGACCAGCCGCGGGTGGTCTCCCGCTTCGGGGACGACGGCGCTTTCCGACGAGAGTCCGCGACCATGCTCGCCACGGTCCTGCACCTGCACCGCGGGACGCCGTACGTCTACCAGGGCGAGGAGCTCGGGATGACGAACGCGCACTTCACCCGGTTCGACCAGTACCGGGACATCGAGACGCTCAACCACGTGGCCGTCGCGAAGACGGTCGGCACCGGCAGCGACGAGGACCTGCTCGCCGGCATCGCCGCGATGGGCCGAGACAACGCGCGCACCCCGATGCAGTGGGACGGCTCGGCGCACGCGGGGTTCACCACCGGCACGCCGTGGATCGAGGTCAACGAGAACTATCCGTCGCTGAACGCCGCCGCCGAGCGCGCCGACCCGGAGTCGGTCTTTCACTACTACCGCGCGCTCATCGCCCTGCGGCACGACGACCCGGTGGTGGCCCTGGGCGACTTCACCATGCTGCTGCCCGAGCACGAGCACGTGTACGCGTTCACCCGTCGGCTCGGCGACGTGACGCTCACGGTGCTGGGCAACTTCTCGGGCGACGTGCAGGACGTCGCGCTGGGCGACGACCTGGGCGAGCTCGTGCTCGGCAACTACGCCCATCCCGCAGGCCCGCAGCTGCGCCCGTGGGAGGCGCGGGTCCACCGGGTGGGGCCAACCCCCCGGTGAGCCGGTGGGCTGACGCGACAGACCGGGGCACCGCCGCTCCCTAGCGTCGAGTCATGACCCTCGCCCCGGCGCGACCCCGCCCCCGGACCCGCACCCGGCTCCGCGTTGGCTGGACGTGGATCGCGCTCTCGTCGCTGGCCGTCGCGGTCTACGCCGTGACCCCCTACCTCACCGCGCCGCTGCACGAGCTGGCCGGCGACGCCGTCGGGCTCGCGGGAGCGTACGAGGGCAAGCCGGCCTGGGTGCACGCCGCGTTCTACGCCCACATCGTCGGCGGCGGGGTCGCGCTCCTGATCGGGCCGCTGCAGTTCTGGCGGTCGCTGCGCGAACGCGTGCCCTCCGTGCACCGGGCCCTCGGCCGGACGTACCTCGTCGCCGTGCTGGTCGGCGCGGTCGCGGCGCTCGCGCTCGCGCCGGTGAACTCGGCGGGCATGGTCGGGTTCTTCGGCTTCGGCTCGCTCGGCGTTCTCTGGATCTGGACCGGGTGGCGGGGGTACCGGGCCATCCGCGCCGGCGACGTCCGCCGCCACCAGGCGTGGATGATCCGGAACTTCGCGCTGACGTATGCGGCCGTGACGCTCCGGCTCTGGATCGGCGTGCTCGTGGCCGTGCAGAMCCCGTGGATCGCGACGGGTGCCGACGCCGAGACCGCCTTCACCAACGCCTACGCCGCGGTCCCGTTCCTGGCCTGGATCCCCAACCTGGTCGTCGCCGAGCTGCTCGTCCGCCGCCGCGGGCTGCCCGCCCTGCGGATCGTGGACGACCGCCCGACGGCTCATGGCTACGCTCGGACGGAGGTCGGCGAGAGGTAGGAGCGGGCGTGGGCAAGGTTCACGAGCGGATCGACGGTCGGTTGCGCGCGTTCGTCGAGGCGCAGCCGATGTTCTTCGTCGCGACGGCCCCCAGCGGCCCCGACGGGCACGTCAACCTCTCGCCCAAGGGCATCGCCGGCTCGTTCGTGGTCCTCGACGAGCACACCGTCGCGTACATCGACCTCACGGCGAGCGGCTCGGAGACGATCGCCCACCTGCGGGACAACGGGCGGATCACGCTCATGTTCTGCGCGTTCGAGGGTCCGCCCAACATCGTCCGGCTGTACGGCCGGGGCCGCTTCGTCACGCTGTACGACGAGGGTTTCGACGAGCTCGCGGTGCTGTTCCCGGAGACGCGCGGCGCCCGCGCCGTGATCGTCGTCGACGTGGACCGTGTCTCGGACTCGTGCGGCTACGGCGTCCCGCGGATGGCGCTGGAGGGGGAGCGGGACCTGCTGCCGCAGCACATGGAGCGCAAGGGCGTCGAGGGGCAGGCGGACTACCGGCGCCTGAAGAACCGGGTGAGCATCGACGGGCTGCCCGGGTTCGACATGGACCCGGACACGGGATCGACGCCGTCCAACAGTTGATCCCGTGAACCACGATGTGAGACGAGGGGGAGGCGGCGTGACACATCGGAAACCTGGGCGTAGTGTCCAACGCGTGCAGACGACCCTTCTCGTAGTACTTCCTGAGCGCGCCGGCTAGAGGCCTCCCGCACAGGCCTCGTCAGCGCGCTCGCCCCTCGTCCAGCCCGTACGTGGCTCGAGGGGTTTTTTCATGCTCAGGCAGTACCCCGGCAGCACCCACGGCATCACCCAGGGAGACATCGATGGTCCAGGGCCCTCACCCGGCACCGCCGCGAACACCCGCGCCCACCGCCTCGCGCGTCACGGTCCCGGCCGCGACGACGAGCGCGATCGGCCCCGAGCAGGTCACCGGTGCGCAGTCGATCGTCCGCTCGCTCGAGGAGGCCGGTGTCGACGTCGTCTTCGGCATCCCCGGCGGCGCGATCCTCCCGACGTACGACCCGCTGATGGACTCCACCAAGGTCCGCCACATCCTGGTCCGGCACGAGCAGGGCGGCGGCCACGCGGCCGCCGGCTACGCCGCCGCGACGGGGAGGGTCGGCGTCTGCATGGCGACGTCGGGCCCGGGCGCCACGAACCTCGTGACCCCCATCGCCGACGCCCACATGGACTCCGTGCCGCTGGTCGCGATCACCGGGCAGGTGGGCGCGTCGCTCATCGGCACGGACGCGTTCCAGGAGGCCGACATCGTCGGCATCACCCTGCCGGTGACCAAGCACAACTACCTGGTGACCGACCCCGATGACATCCCGCGCGTCATCGCCGAGGCGTTCCACATCGCCTCGACGGGCCGCCCCGGTCCGGTCCTCGTGGACATCGCCAAGTCCGCGATGCAGTCCCGCACCACGTTCTCGTGGCCGCAGGAGCTGAACCTGCCCGGGTACCACCCGGTCACCAAGCCGCACGCCAAGCAGATCCGCGAGGCCGCCCGGCTCATCGCGACGTCGCGCCGACCGGTCTTCTACGTGGGCGGCGGCGTCATCCGCGCCCGCGCGGCGGCCGAGCTGCGCGCGCTGACCGAGGCGTCCGGCGCCCCCGTCGTGACCACCTTGATGGCCCGCGGCGCGCTGCCCGACTCCCACCCGCAGCACCTGGGCATGCCCGGCATGCACGGCACGGTCGCCGCCGTCGCCGCGCTGCAGAAGGCGGACCTCGTCGTCGCCCTCGGCGCCCGCTTCGACGACCGCGTCACCGGCCTGCTGTCCAGCTTCGCGCCGAACGCGACGATCGTGCACGCGGACATCGACCCGGCCGAGATCGGCAAGAACCGCCACGTCGACGTGCCGATCGTCGGCGACCTCAAGGAGGTCATGGCGGACCTGCTGCCCGAGCTCGCCCGCGAGCACACGCAGCACGGCAAGCCGGACCTCGAGGGGTGGTGGCGCCAGCTGGACGAGTGGCGCTCGACCTTCCCGCTGGGGTTCGACGAGCCCGCCGACGGGCACCTGGCGCCGCAGTACGTCATCCAGCGGATCGGCGAGCTGTCCGGGCCGGAGTCGATCTTCGCCGCGGGCGTGGGGCAGCACCAGATGTGGGCCGCGCAGTTCATCAAGTACCAGCGGCCCAACTCGTGGCTGAACTCGGGCGGCCTGGGCACCATGGGCTACGCCGTGCCGGCGGCGATGGGCGCGAAGGTCGGCGACCCGTCGCGGACCGTGTGGGCCATCGACGGCGACGGCTGCTTCCAGATGACCAACCAGGAGCTGGCCACCTGCACGATCAACGAGATCCCGATCAAGGTCGCGATCATCAACAACTCGTCGCTCGGCATGGTGCGGCAGTGGCAGACCCTGTTCTACGAGTCCCGCTACTCCAACACCGACCTCAACACCGGGCACGGCACCGTGCGCATCCCCGACTTCGTGAAGATGGCGGACGCGTACGGCTGCGCCGGGCTGCGCTGCGAGACGGTCGGTGACGTCGACGCGACCATCAAGCGGGCCCTCGAGATCAACGACCAGCCGGTGGTCATCGACTTCACCGTGTCGCGCGACGCGATGGTGTGGCCGATGGTCGCCGCGGGAGTCTCCAACGACGACATCCAGTACGCACGGGGCATCTCCCCGGCGTGGGACCGGGAGGACTGAGCCATGTCCCGTCATACCTTGTCGGTCCTCGTCGAGAACAAGCCCGGCGTGCTCACGCGCGTCGCCGGCCTGTTCGCGCGGCGGTCGTTCAACATCCACTCGCTCGCGGTCGGTCCCACTGAGCACGACGAGATCTCGCGCATCACGGTCGTCGTGGACGTCGACGCCCTGCCGCTCGAGCAGGTGACCAAGCAGCTCAACAAGCTGATCAACGTCATCAAGATCGTCGAGCTCGAGGACGCCGCGTCCGTCCAGCGCGAGCTGCTGCTGGTGAAGGTCAAGGCCGACACCACGCAGCGGACCAGCGTCCTCGAGGTCGTCCAGCTGTTCCGGGCGCACGTCGTCGACGTCGTGCCCGACACGGTCGTCATCGAGGCGACCGGCGGACCGGGCAAGCTCGACGCCCTGCTCGCCGCCCTGGAGCCGTTCGGCATCCGGGAGATCGTGCAGTCCGGCACCGTGGCCATCGGCCGCGGGTCGCGCTCGATCACCGACCGCGCCCTCGAGCGCGTCAACCGCTCCGCCTGACCATCCGCTCTTTCAGTACGACGACACACACACCAAGGAGACCCATCGTGGCCGAGCTGTTCTACGACGACGACGCCGACCTGTCGATCATCCAGTCCAAGAAGGTCGCCGTCATCGGCTACGGCAGCCAGGGGCACGCGCACAGCCTCAACCTGCGCGACTCCGGCGTCGACGTGACCGTCGGCCTGCGCGAGGGCTCGGCGTCCCGCGCCAAGGCCGAGAACCAGGGCCTCAAGGTCGCCTCGGTCGCCGACGCCGTCCGCCAGGCCGACGTCGTCGTCATCCTGGCGCCCGACCAGGTCCAGCGGATCGTCTACCGCGAGGAGATCGAGCCCAACCTGCAGGACGGCGCCGCGCTCGTCTTCGGCCACGGCTTCAACATCCGCTTCGGCTACATCAAGCCGGCCGCCGGCCACGACGTCCTCATGGTCGCCCCCAAGGGCCCGGGTCACCTGGTCCGTCGCGAGTACGTCGACGGGCGCGGCGTGCCGGTCATCGTCGCCGTCGAGCAGGACGCGTCGGGTGCCGCCTGGGACCTCGCGCTCTCCTACGCCAAGGCGATCGGTGGCCTGCGCGCCGCCGGCATCAAGACCACGTTCACCGAGGAGACCGAGACCGACCTGTTCGGTGAGCAGGCCGTCCTGTGCGGTGGCGTCTCGCAGCTCATCCAGTACGGCTTCGAGACCCTGACCGAGGCCGGCTACCAGCCCGAGGTCGCGTACTTCGAGGTCCTGCACGAGCTCAAGCTCATCGTCGACCTCATCTTCGAGGGCGGCATCACCAAGCAGCGCTGGTCCGTGTCCGACACCGCCGAGTACGGCGACTACGTGTCCGGCCCGCGCGTCATCACGCCCGACGTGAAGACCAACATGCAGGCCGTCCTCGCGGACATCCAGAACGGTGCCTTCGCCGAGCGGTTCATCAACGACCAGGACGCCGGCGCGCCGGAGTTCAAGGCCCTGCGCGAGAAGGGCCAGAACCACCCGATCGAGCCCGTCGGCCGTGAGCTCCGCAAGCTGTTCGCCTGGGTGAAGCCGTCGGAGACCGACTACATCGAGGGCAGCGCGGCGCGCTGACCGGAGGTAGGGGCCGCCGGAAGGGTGGCACCTGCCGGAGGCAGCGCCGAGCCGAGCCCGACCATGGGTACAGAGGGCAGCGCGGCGCGCTGCCCCCTCCCGCCCCGCCCGAACGGCACCTCATCGCGAGGTGCCGTTCGGCGTTTCCGGCGTCGAACCCGACCTGAGTGCCGTCCCGGCGGCTCGCGACGGCACCCATGTCGGGTTCGCCGTGGGAGGCCGGCGTCTGTGCGCCTACGCGGCCGTGGGACCCTGCCGCACTTGGTGCTGGAGCGACTCGTGTGGCGCTCGTACTGCCGCACCGGTCCCGTGGGCACCAAGCGCGGCAGGTTCGGACGGCCGCCGCTTCCGGACGAGCGGCGCCGGTTGTGCCGGTGGCCAGCGGGTACGCAAGGATGGGCGGACCACGACGAAGGGACGACGATGACCGACGAGCAGGTTGAGGGCGTCGAGGGCGCAGTCGAGGACGTGCGCATCGCGGCGTTCTGGCAGGCGGCCCGAGGGCATGTCGGGTTCGGCAAGCTGGACAGCGTGCTCGGTGAGTCGCCCGAGGACGTCGTGCCGCCGCCGTCGTGGTCCTACGGCGACGACGCGGAGGCGGCCGAGCTCCTGGCCCGCGTGCTGGACGGCCGCAAGACGGCCACGGCGCTCGCCGTGGCGGAGCTGGAGCAGGTGGGTCTCGAGATCCCGCGCGTCGGCGACCTGTCGATCGTCGTCGACGGCGTCGGGACCCCGCGTGCGCTCCTGCGCACGACCGACGTCGAGGTCGTCCCGTTCGACCAGGTTGGCGCCGAGCACGCGGCCGCCGAGGCCGAGGACGACGGCTCGCTGGAGTCGTGGCGCACCCACCACGAGGCGTCGTGGCGGCGGGTGCTGGGTCAGGGCTTCTCCCCGACGATCCCCGTGATGCTCGAGCGCTTCGAGTTGATCTACCCGACGTCCGGCCCGACGCCCGCGGTGGACTGATCGCAGGATGAGACACCCGTCCCGAGCCGTGGGACGGGGTCTAGGCTCGCTGCATGGTCGACACCTCTGCTGCCCGGGACATCCGCCTCGCCGTCGTCGCTGGTGACGGCATCGGCACGGAGGTCGTCGAGCAGGGCCTGCTGGCTCTCGACACGGCGCTGCACGGTGGCGCCGTCACGGTGTCGACGACGGACTTCGACCTGGGCGCGCGCCGCTGGCACGCGACGGGCGAGACGCTCACGGACACCGACCTCGAGGCGATCCGCGCGCACGACGCGATCCTGCTCGGCGCCATCGGCGACCCGAGCGTCCCGTCGGGCGTGCTCGAGCGGGGGCTGCTGCTCAAGCTGCGCTTCGCGCTGGACCACTACGTCAACCTGCGCCCGAGCCGGCTCTACCCGGGCGTGGCCTCGCCGCTGGCGAACCCCGGCGACATCGACTTCGTCGTGGTCCGGGAGGGCACCGAGGGCCCGTACGTCGGCAACGGTGGCGCGATCCGCGTCGGCACGCCGCACGAGGTGGCCAACGAGGTCAGCGTGAACACGGCGTTCGGCGTCGAGCGCGTGGTCCGCGACGCGTTCGCCCGGGCCGCCGCGCGCCCGCGCAAGAAGCTCACGCTGGTGCACAAGCACAACGTGCTGGTGCACGCGGGCCACCTGTGGCGCCGCACGGTCGAGGCCGTGAACGCCGAGTTCCCGGACGTGACGGTCGACTACCTGCACGTGGACGCGGCGACGATCTTCCTGGTCACCAACCCCGCGCGGTTCGACGTGATCGTCACCGACAACCTCTTCGGCGACATCCTCACCGACCTCGCCGCCGCGATCACCGGCGGCATCGGCCTGGCGGCGTCGGCCAACATCAACCCGGACCGCACGGCGCCGAGCATGTTCGAGCCGGTGCACGGCTCCGCGCCCGACATCGCGGGCCAGGGCAAGGCGGACCCGACCGCCACCGTGCTGTCGGTCGCCCTCCTGCTCGAGCACCTGGGCCTCGCCGATGAGGCCGCGCGGGTGGAGAAGGCCGTCGCCGACGACATCGCGGACCGCAAGGGCGCCGAGCGAGTACGGTCGACGGCCGAGGTGGGCAAGGACCTCGCCGCGCGCATCGCCGGCTGATCCGCATCCTCGGGGCCCCGCCCCGGATATCCACCCGGCCGTCTCACCGGTACCGTCAAACCTGACTCTGGTGAAAGGCCCTCCGCGCATGAGCACCCTCGCAAACCCCACGTCCGCTGACCTGTTCGAGGTGACGCGGACCGACACCCCCGTCCCCGACGAGCAGCGCGAAGCAGCGCTGGCGTCGCCGAAGTTCGGCACCGTGTTCACCGAGCACATGGCCCGCATCTCGTACTCCCAGGAGAGCGGCTGGACCGGCCGCCGCGTCGAGAAGTACGGCCCCCTGCAGCTCGACCCGGCGACCGCCGTCCTGCACTATGCGCAGGAGATCTTCGAGGGTCTCAAGGCGTACCGGCACCCCGACGGCTCGGTCTGGACGTTCCGCCCGCAGGCCAACGCCGCGCGGTTCGCACGGTCCGCCCGACGCCTGGCCCTGCCGGAGCTGACCGAGGCGGACTTCCTCGGCGCCATCCGGGCCCTCGTCGCGACGGACCGGGCCTGGGTGCCGTCCGGCGAGGAGACGAGCCTCTACCTGCGCCCGTTCATGTACGCGTCCGAGAGCTTCCTCGGGGTGCGCCCGTCGCTCGAGGCCGAGTTCCTCGTCATCGCGTCGCCCGTGGGCCCGTACTTCGCGGGCGGCGTCCGGCCCGTGGCCATCTGGGTGGACCAGGAGTTCCACCGTGCCGGCGCCGGCGGCACCGGCGCGGCCAAGTGCGGCGGCAACTACGCCGCCAGCCTGCTGCCGCAGCAGGAGGCCTACGCCAAGGGCTTCGAGCAGGTGTGCTTCCTCGACGCGTCGACGAACACGCAGCTCGAGGAGCTCGGCGGGATGAACGTGTTCATCGTCTACGCGGACGGGTCGGTGGCCACGCCGCCCGTCTCGGGGTCGATCCTCGAGGGCGTGACGCGCATGTCGATCCTGCGCCTGCTGACCGACGCCGGGCACGAGGTCTCGGAGCGCCCGATCCCGCTGGCCGAGCTCCAGGCGGGACTGGCAGACGGCTCGGTGCGCGAGGTGTTCGCGTGCGGGACGGCTGCCGTCATGACGCCGATCGGGCGCATGGCCAGCGACGACTTCGACCTCACGGTCGGGGACGGCGAGGCCGGTCCGGTCACCACCCGCATCCGCGCGGAGCTGACCGACATCCAGTACGGGCGCGCGACCGACCGGCACGGCTGGCTGCACCGCCTGGTCTGATGGACGTCCGAGGGCTCGTCGACCGGACCGCCGCCGAGAGCGGCTTCTCGGGGGTGGTCCGGGTCGACCGGGCGGACCGCACGGAGCTGAGCGCGGCGTACGGCCTGGCCGACCGGCGGCACGGCATCGCGATGGCGCCCGACAGCCAGGTGGCGATGGCGAGCGGGTCGAAGGGGCTGACCGCGCTCGCCGTGATGAGCCTGGTCGAGGACGGCGCGCTCTCGCTGGCGACGACGGCGCGCTCGCTGCTGGGCACGGACCTGCCGCTGATCGCCGACGACGTCACGGTCGAGCAGCTGCTGGCGCACAGGTCGGGCATCGGCGACTACCTCGACGAGGACACCGACGTGCCGATCAGCGCGTACGCCTTGCGGGTGCCGATGCAGGATCTGGCGACCGTCGAGCAGTTCCTGGCGGTGCTGGACGGCTTTCCGACGAAGTTCCCGGCGGGGGAGCGGTTCTCCTACTGCAACGGCGGTTTCGTCGTGCTCGCGCTGCTGGCCGAACGGGCCTCCGGGGTGCCGTTCCACGACCTCGTCCGGCAGCGGGTCTGCACGCCCGCGGGGCTGGTCGACACGGACTTCCTGCGGTCGGACGCACTGCCCGGCCGCGCCGCCCTGGGGTACGTCGAGATGGACGGTGCGTGGCGGACCAACGTGTTCCACCTGCCGGTGCTCGGGACCGGCGACGGCGGCATGTACACGACCGGCGCCGACATGCACCGGTTCTGGACCGCCCTGTTCGAGGGCGCGATCATCGGCCCCCAGACCGTCGCGCGGATGATCGAGCCGCGCAGCGACGTCCCCGAGGAGGGCAGACGCTACGGGCTCGGGTTCTGGCTGCACCCCACCCGCGAGGTCGTGCAGCTGGAGGGCTACGACGCCGGCGTGTCGTTCCGCAGCCTGCACGACCCCGCCGACGGCCTGACGGTGACGGTCGTCGGCACGACCTCCGAGGCCGCGTGGCCGGTGGTCAGGGCGCTCGAGAAGGAGCTGATCGGCTAGTCGACCTTCGTCCCCGGCCGCAGCGTGCGTCCCAGGACGCCGACGAGCAGCGACCAGATCGCGATGCCGATCAACGCGTTCACGAGGCCCGCGGAGATCGACGCCTCGAGTTCGTCGGTCCAGGTGAGCGGCAGGAGCGCGGCCGTCAGCGTGGCGAGGAACATGATCCAGCCGAAGAACGCCTTGGGCTTCGGGGTGGTGAGCACGAGCAGCTGCAGCAGCCCGCCGGCGAGCACCGCGAAGAGCGCGGCACCGACCACGTAGGTCGCACCGGTCGAGTCCGTGCCGAAGATGTACTTGACGGCGGTCTCGAACGTCTCGATGTTGAGGATCTGGTCGACGACCATGACGCCGACCAGGCCGATGAGCGCCGCCACCAGAGCGGTCGCGACGACCCCGGCCCAGTAGCGCCCGCCGTCGACCGACGGACCCGCCGGTGGGGCGGGGACAGGGACCGGAGCGGGAACAGGGGCGGGCGCCGGGGGGACCTGGGCTGCGGGCTGCACCGACACCGGGTAGACCATCGTGGGGTCCGCCACCGGGGGCGGCGGCGGGACCGGCGCCGGGGCGGGCGTCGAGTGCGGGTAGGCGGACTGGCGCTCCGGAGGGGGAGTGGGGGTGGACATGCTGCCTCCTGGTAGGTCGACCGACCTGCGTACCGCCGGTGACGGTATCCGCCCACGGTAGCGAATCGGACAGCCCGGGCAGGGGCGAGCGGGCATCCGCGCCGGTGAGCGGCGTGTCCAAGGCGTGGAACGCGTGACCACGGATGGTGACGTGTGCCACGATGCAGTGGTGACCCGCTCCTCCCTCATTATCGAGTAGCGCGTCGGCCCACCAGCTGACGCGCAGACCTCCCGTACCCCGGGGGGTCTTTTTGTTGGTCGGAGCACCACCCCCGTCCCGACTACCGTCGACTGCACCGGCACACCCCCGCCGGCGGAGCACCACGCAGCACCGACGACGCCCGTCCCAGAGCACCGAAGAGAGCCCATCGTGTCCGTCCCCGCCAGTACCGCGTTCCAGGTCTACGACACGACCCTGCGCGACGGTGCCCAGCAGGAGGGGATCAACCTCTCCGTCTCCGACAAGCTGGCCATCGCGCCCCTGCTCGACGAGCTCGGCGTGGGCTTCATCGAGGGCGGCTGGCCGGGCGCGGTGCCCAAGGACACCGAGTTCTTCAAGCGGGCGGCCAAGGAGCTGGACTTCCGCAACGCCGAGCTCGCCGCGTTCGGCAGCACCCGCAAGGCCGGCACCCGCGCGGTCGACGACCCCCAGGTGCGGGCGCTCGTCGACTCGGAGGCGCCGGTCGTCGCGCTCGTCGCCAAGCACGACCTGCGGCACGCGGAGCGGGCGCTGCGGACCACGGGCGACGAGAACATCGCGATGATCGCCGACACCGTCGCGTTCCTGGTGCGCGAGGGGCGCCGGGTGGTGGTCGACGCCGAGCACTTCTTCGACGGCTACCGCTTCGACCCGGCGTACTCCCGCGCTGCCGTGCTGGCCGGTTTCGAGGCGGGCGCCGAGGTCGTCGCCCTGTGCGACACCAACGGCGGCATGGTCCCCACGTGGGTGGCCGACATCGTGCACGACATCCGCGGTGCCGTCGGGCCCGACGCCATCCTGGGCATCCACGCGCACAACGACTCCGGCTGCGCGGTCGCCAACACCCTCGCGGCCGTCGAGGCCGGGTGCACCCATGTGCAGGGCACGGTCAACGGGTACGGGGAGCGCACGGGCAACGCCGACCTCCTGGCCGTCGTCGCCAACCTGCAGCTGAAGTACGGGCTGCCCGTGCTCAAGGTGACCGACGGGCTTCCCGGCGGTCTGCCCGAGCTGACGCGCATCGCGCACGCCATCAGCGAGATCACCAACATCTCGCCGTTCGCCCGCTCGCCCTACGTCGGGGCCAGCGCGTTCGCGCACAAGGCCGGCATCCACGCCTCGGCCATCAAGGTGGACCCGGACCTCTACCAGCACACGGACCCCGCCGACGTGGGCAACGACATGCGGATGCTCATCTCCGACATGGCCGGACGCGCGTCCATCGAGCTCAAGGGCCGCGAGCTCGGGTTCGACCTGTCGGGACGCCCGGAGCTGCTCGGCCGGGTCACGGACCGGGTGAAGGACGCCGAGTCGCGCGGCTACACCTACGAGGCCGCGGACGCGTCCTTCGAGCTGCTGCTGCTCGAGGAGATCGACGGGCAGCGTCCGCTGTACTTCCGCGTCGAGTCGTGGCGGACCATCGTCGAGCGCTCGGGCGGGCGCGGGACCCCGGCGACGGCGGAGGCGACGGTCAAGCTGCACGCGGGCGGCGAGCGGATCGTCAGCACGGGCGAGGGCAACGGCCCCGTCAACGCGCTGGACCACGCGCTGCGGCTCGCCCTCCTGCGCGTGTACCCGGAGCTCGAGGACTTCGAGCTCATCGACTTCAAGGTGCGCATCCTCGACTCGATGCACGGCACGGACGCCGTCACGCGCGTGCTCATCGAGATGACCGACGGCCAGCGCTCGTGGAGCACCGTCGGCGTCGGCCCCAACCTGCTCGAGGCGTCGTGGGAGGCGCTCACGGACTCGGCCATCTGGGGGCTGCGGAACCGCGGCGTGCTGCCCCGCTGAAGTTCATCCCTGCACACTCGACCGCGGCGGCTTAGCCTCGGAGCAACGGCCGCTGCAGCGCGGCCGCCGACGTGCGGAGGGAGCGGTCGTGTCCGGCAGTGCGCCGCAGCCCGTCGACCCGGCGCCCGGGGACGGGCCGCAGGTGGGGGCACGGTCCCGGTCACGGCGCGGCTGGTGGTGGCTGGTGCTCGCCGTCCTCGCGCTGGCCCTCGTCACCGCGCTCGTGGCCCAGCCGTGGGAGCCGGTGGAGACGGAGCCGACGCCCACCGCGACGGTCTCGGTGTCGACGCCCGCGAGCACGCCGTCACCCTCGGTCTCCATCGGTCCGCCCGGGGCGGACGCCGTCTTCGACCCCACGACGGCCACCGCGCTGTTCGTCACGCCGGAGGACCTGGTCGCCGACATCCCGGCCGCCGAGCCCGGCGTGCAGCCCCTGATCACCTCGGGTCAGATGACGTGGGGGCTCCCCGCCGGATCCACGGTCGACCCGCCGGAGTGCCTCACCGCGGTCACGGTCGTCGCCGCGCCGCCGCCCTGGTACGACACCCGCATGTGGGGGAACAGCGCCCTGAGCTTCGAGCAGGAGGTCGTGCTGATGCCCGACCCCGCCGCGGCGCGTGAGGCCTTCCGGTCGCTCGTCACCACCGTCGACGCGTGCCCGAAGTACAGCCAGGTCAACGAGGGGATCGACGGCGCGACCTGGACCGCCGAGCCGGCGATCGAGGGCCAGGGCGTCTTCCCGTCGATCGTGCAGGAGATCACCCACTCCGCCGAGGCCGCGACGCTGCCCGCGTACCGGGGCCACATGCTCGTCGGCAACGCCATCGTCACCTGGACCGCCGAGTCGCTGGCGAGCATGGACCCGGACGCGGCGCTCGCCACCCTCGGCGACCCGGAGACCCTCTCGGCGATGGTGCAGGGCCGGGCGCAGTCGGCCGTGCAGGCGCTCGGCTGACGCGCCCCTACGCTGGGCTCCGTGCACGGTGAGTACAAGGTCCCCGGCGGCAAGCTCGTCGCGGTCGACCTCGACGTGGTGGACGGGCTGCTGAGCGGCGTCAGCGTGAGCGGCGACTTCTTCCTAGAGCCCGACGAGGCGTTGCCGGTGCTGTCGTCGGCGCTCGACGGCCTGCCCCGGGACGCGCCGGTGAGCCGGCTGGCGGACGCGGTGACGTCGGCCCTCGCCCGCGAGGAGCAGCCGGTCACCATGGTCGGGTTCGACGCGCACGCGGTCGCTGTGGCGGTCCGCCGGGCGCTCGGTCTCTCGACGGCCTGGAGCGACCACACGTTCGAGCTGATCCACCCGGGTCCGCTGCCTCCCGCCCTGCACACCGCGCTGGACCAGGTGCTCACCGAGGAGCTCGCCGCCGGCCGGCGCGGTCCCACCCTGCGGTTCTGGGAGTGGGTGGAGCCGGCGGTGATCATCGGCTCGTTCCAGTCGCTGCGCAACGAGGTCGACCTCGAGGCCACGCAGCGCTATGGCATCACCGTGGTGCGGCGGATCTCGGGCGGCGGCGCGATGTTCATGGAGGCCGGCAACTGCATCACGTTCTCGCTGGTGGTGCCCGCGTCGCTGGTCGACGGCATGACCTTCGAGGAGTCCTACGCGTTCCTCAACCAGTGGGTGCTGGGCGCGCTCGCGGACGTCGGGGTGCAGGCGTTCACCAGCGGGCTCAACGACATCGCGTCGCCGGCCGGCAAGCTCGCGGGCTCGGCGCAGAAGCGCATGGTGGGCGGTGCGGTGCTGCACCACGTGACCATGTCGTACGACATCGACGCCGACAAGATGCTCGAGGTGCTGCGGATCGGGCGCGAGAAGCTCTCGGACAAGGGGACGACGAGCGCGAACAAGCGCGTCGACCCCGTCCGCTCGCAGACCCAGCTGCCGCGCGAGGCCGTCATCGCGGCGTTCGCGGCGCACTTCCGGAGCCGGTACCCGACGGTCGACGGCGCGCTGCGGCCCGAGGAGCTGGAGCGGGCGACCGAGCTCATGCGGACCAAGTTCACCGATCCGGGGTGGACCGCCCGCGTGCCGTGACTCAGGCGCCGTGCAGCAGCACGAAGGCCACGGCGGCGACGCCCATCACGACCAGCGAGAGCGCGCAGACGGTCACCAGGCGCCCGCCGGGAGGCAGCGAGCGGCCCACGAGATGGCGTCGGTGGGACGAGACAGTGAGGGCGGCGGCGGCGACCAGGCCCAGGCCGGCGATGCTCCACGCGGAGAGCCCGACGTACTCCTGGAGCAGGTGGGCGGCGGCGATCCCCCCGCCGAACAGCCCCAGCGCCGTCCGACGCCACGCGAGGTGCGTGCGCTCGACCGCGAGGGTCGTCGGGGCCGCGTCGGTCACGCCAGCGCCAGCCCCACGAGCACGAGGCCGCCGGCGAGGCACACGCCGACGACGAGGAGCCCGAACGCCGAGGGTGCCGGCAGAGGTGTGCTGGTCCGCACCGAGCGCTCGGCGCGGGCCCAGCCGAGCCAGGCGAGCACCGGCGCGACCGCGCCGAGGGCGACGAGCACCATCGCCGCCGCGAACCGCAGGTCGGTCTGCACGGGCAGGTTCAGGGCCTCCAGCGCCACGCCGCCGGCCAGCAGGGCCAGCGACGTGCGGATCCAGGCCAGGAACGTCCGCTCGTTGGCGAGCGAGAACCGCGCGTCGGGGTCGGTGCCGGTGCCGTAGACCCACCGGGGGAACCGGCGCTCGTCGCTCATGGGCCCATCCTGCCGTCAGAGCCGCCGGGAAAGTACGACGTGCGCCACGACGAGCACCACGAGCAGCGTCGCCTCGATGGCGCCGATCACGGTGGAACCGTCGGCGCCGAGCGCCACGGCAGCGAGCCCGATCGCGTTGGCCAGGAACGCGGCGAGTCCCACCCACGCCAGGGAGGCGGTCTGGATCGTCTTGTCGCGCTCGTCGGCTGTGCCCAGCAGGGCGCGGCCGACGCCACCCTCGGGCGACGCCCCCCGGCGCCGGGCACGCCAGCGGATGGCGAGCGCAACGGCGACGACGAGTCCGCCGCCCACGAGCGCACCCGCGGCGGTGTCTGGCTGGCCGGCCAGGGTGAACGCCAGCCAGAGGAGGCCGACGGCGACCAGGGCGGCTCCGCAGCTGGCCAGGAAGCGGCGGTCCGAGAGCGCTCGGGTCTGCCGTGTCGGGCGGCTGGGCTCAGACGTCGTCATGGAAGATCTCCTCGATCGTGGTGCGGAAGTAGCGGGCCACGGCGAACGCCAGCGGCAGCGAGGGGTCGTAGCGGCCGGTCTCCAGGGAGTTGACGGTCTGCCGAGACACGGCCAGGGCCTCGGCGAGTGCCGCCTGGGAGAGGCCGGCCTCCTCGCGCAGCCGTCGGATGTCGTTCCTCATGCGTCGGCGGGCACGGGGGCCTCGGGCCGCGTGCGGATCAGCAGCGGTCGGAGGTCGACCAGCAGGTGCAGGACCATCGGGAGCAGCAGGCTGCCCGTCAGCAGGTACAGCTGGGCGAAGACCGCGCCCAGGGCCGCCGTCCCCAGCATCCCGAGCCGCCCCTGGTACCAGTGCGCCAGGCCGAAGAGCACCGCGGCGGCGGCGATCACCCCGGCGTGGCCCAGCGAGGGCAGCCCCAGCGCGAGGGCGAGCACGACCAGTCCGCGGTAGGTGATCTCCTCGGTCACGCCGGCGCTCACGGCGAGCCCCGCCCAGCCGCGGCGAGCCGCCGGGGTGGTCGGCAGCATGACGTCGACCGCGGCGACCACCGGGCGGCCCCGGGCCGAGGACCGGCGCAGGACCACGGTCAGAGCAGCGGCGGACAGGGCGAGGCCTATCGCCGCGCCGAGGACCATGGCGAGGGCCTCGTCCCCGCCCTGGACGAGGCCGCCGAGGTCGGGGAGGCGCAGCCCCAGGTCCGCGACGCCGACGCCGGGGAGCGCGAGCACCAGGGCGATTGCGACCGCTCCGGTCAGCCAGCCCAGCCACGTCCAGCTCCGGTAGAAGCGGCAACGCACGGCATCCCGGGTCACCTCGTCGTCGGCGGCGGCGAGGTCGTGGACGAGCTTCCGGTGCTGGCGACGGCCGAGCACGGGGTCGAGGGCGACCAGCGCGGTGGCGGCGAGCACCAGGACGAGCGTGGTCGCCGCGGGGACGTCCAGGGTGTGCAGGGTGTCGAGCGTGTCCGGCACGAGAGGCCTCCGATGCGTCGGTCCGATGTCAAGCGTGCTTGACGTGACAAGCGTGCTTGACATCGGACCGGCTGTCAAGCGACCTTGTCATCGGGCGACGTATCAGGCGTCTCGGACCGCACTCCTGACCGTCGACGAAGGAGTGACATGGACCTCGACCTGGACCGCCAGATGCGCCGCCTGACCGTGCTCCGTGCCCGCGAGCTCGCTGCCCACCAGCGCGCCTCTGTCCGGACCGCGCAGGTGCTGCTGCTGCGCAGGGGTCACCCGCGGGCGCCGAAGACCGCGCTGCCGACGCGCACCAGGGTCGCGCCCTCCGCGATGGCGAGCTCGAGGTCCCCGCTCATGCCCATCGACAGCTCCGTGGCGGTCTGAGTCCCCGACGCCACGATCTCGTCTCGCAGGGAGCGCAGCAGGGCGTACCCGGCCCGCACCACGCGGGAGTCGTCGGACCGCGCGCCGACCGTCATCAGCCCGGTGACGCGCAGGCCCGGCAGGTCGGTGACGGACCTCGCCAGCCCAGCTGCGTCGGACGGCGCCACGCCGTGCTTCGTCTCCTCGCCCGACACGTTCACCTGCAGGTAGACGTCGACGGTGTCCGCCGCCCGGGCCGAGAGCCGCTCCGCGAGGTCCAGGGACGCGATGGACTCGATGCAGGAGGCCCACCGCAGCGCCGCGTTGACCTTGTTGGACTGCAGCGGACCGATGAGGTGGACGCTCGCCAGGCCCGCGAGCTCCGGCGCCTTGGCGACGAGCTCCTGCACGCGGTTCTCGCCGACGAGCACGCCCGTGAGCGTCGGGTCGGCGGCGCGGGCCTCGCGATCGACCTCGAGCGCGGCGCGCACGAGCGAGACGGGCTGGGTCTTCGTCGCCAGCAGCAGCCGCACCTCGCCGGGGTCGCGGCCCGCGGCGCGAGCGGCCACGGCCACGCGCCGCCGGACGACCGCCAGCCGGCCGGCGAGGGTCAGCCGGTCCGCCGCGTCGTCGCCCATGGCTGCAGAACCTACCGGCGGTCAGCCCCGGGCGATGTCCGCGACCACGGCCGACGTGAGCCGGACCAAGTCGTCGGGGGCGAGCTCGACGTCGAGGCCGCGCCGGCCCCCGGACACGAGGACGGTGTCGAACAGCCACGCGGTCTCGTCGACGACCGTCGGGTGGGCGGTGCGCTGGCCCAGCGGGGAGATGCCGCCGACGACGTACCCGGTGGCCCGCTCGGCGTCCGGCTTGGCAGCCATGGCCGCCTTCTTGCCGCCGACGGCGTGCGCGAGCGCCTTGAGGTCCAGCTGCCCGGTCACGGGGACGACGGCGACCGTGAGCGTGCCGTCCACGGTCGTCATGAGGGTCTTGAATACCTGCTCGGCCGGCACGCCCAGCGCCGCGGCGGCCTCCAGGCCATAGCCGAGGGTGCTCGCCGGGTCGTGCTCGTAGGCGTGCGCCGTGTGCGGGACGCCGGCCTCGGTCAGCGCGACGAGGGCGGGGGTGCCCGAGGGGGCGTGCTGTTTCTTAGCCACGGAGCCACGATAGGGGCCGATCAGGGTGGTCCCGGATACCGCCCGCCGGAGCGCAGGGTGCAGGCTGGCCCCGTGAAGACGCTGCTCAACATCATCTGGCTCGTGCTCGCCGGCCTGTGGCTGGCGCTGGGCTACGTGCTCGCCGGGATCGTGTGCTGCATCCTCATCATCACGATCCCGTTCGGGATCGCGTCGTTCCGCATGGCCAGCTACGCGCTGTGGCCGTTCGGCCGGACCGTCGTCGACAAGCCGACGGCAGGCGCGTTCGCGGTGATCGGCAACATCATCTGGCTCGTCGTCGCCGGCTGGTGGCTGGCCCTCGGGCACATCATCACGGGCATCGTCCAGGCGATCACGATCATCGGCATCCCGCTGGCGCTGGCCAACTGGAAGATGGTGCCGATCTCGCTGTTCCCGCTGGGCAAGCAGATCGTGCCGTCCGACCGAATCATGGCGGCCTACGGGCAGTGATCGCCTACTGGCCGACGATCAGGACGACGACCAGGTAGAGCAGCGTCCCCGCGGCGACGCCGGTGCTCGCCGCGAACCAGAGCGCCGGGTTCTTGCCGCGAGCCTGGAGCACCATCGCCGTGACCACGAGCACGACGGCCGCCACGAGCGTGAGCAGACCGAGGACGAGGAACGCGGACAGGAACGCCGCGACCAGGCAGATCACGAACACGAAGCGCGGCGACCTCGTGACGCGCACGGGCGGCTCGGTCGGCTGGGGCTGCGGGTCTCTCGCCATGGGCGAACGGTAACGCGCGCACCGAGCTCGCCGGTCGGCGTCTCAGGCCGGGCCGTCGGGATGCGCGTCGAGCCACTGGGCGGCCAGACGCTTGGGTGCCTGCGCCAGCCACGCCTCCGTGAGCAGGTCGCGCAGCTCGGGCACGTCGATGACGTCGAGACGCACGAGGATCGCCGGGTAGCCGTGGAAGTGGGGCGTCGTGAAGTAGATGTCGGGTGCGCGGGCGACCAGCTCGTCCTTGGCCTCCAGGCCCGGCACCCGGGCGCAGAGGATCGGTCCCTCGGGCGCCGACGCGCCGAGCGCTTCGCGGTCCTTCGGGCGCAGTGGGCGGTCCCACGCGAGCGGCTTCGACCCGACGCTCCAGTCCAGCCCCGACCCCTGGGACGTCTCCGGCAGCGCGGCGACCTCGCGACGGACGTCGTCCCAGGTGGCCATGGCTCAGCCTGACAGGTCGCCGAGCGGCCCGACGGCCGTGATCCGGAGCTGGACCTCGCCCGTCTCGTCGGATCCCGCCAGGTCGACGACAGCGTCGATGCGCCAGTCGTGGTCGTCCTCGGGGTCGTCCAGCAGCTGGCGGACCTGCCACGTGCCTCGTCCCGGGGTGACCTGGAACAGGGCAGGGCCGCGCGCCGGGGCGCCGGTGAGGATCTCGTCGTGGTCGTCGTAGAACGGGTCGAGTGCGGCCCGCCACCGGTCGGCGTCCCACGGGACGTCGTCGGTGTCGACGTCGCCCAGCTGCGCGAGACCGCCGTAGTACTCGCGGGCCGCGAGCTCGACCCGTCGGAACAGCGCGCCGCGGACGAGCGCCCGGAACACGCGCGGGTTGGCGGTGATCGGCTCGGGGATGTCCTCGTCGATCCCGCCGGGGGCGTCGGCGCCGTGCTCGTCCAGCGGGTTGCTGAGCCGCTCCCACTCGTCGAGCAGGCTGGAGTCGGTGCGCCGGACCAGGTCGCCCAGCCACTCGATGATCTCCCACAGCTCCTCGGTGCGGGCCTCCTCGGGCACCGTCTGGCGCAGGGCGCGGTAGGCGTCCGCGAGGTAGCGCAGCAGCACGCCCTCGGTCCGGTCCAGCTGGTAGTAGGCGACGTACTCGGCGAAGCTCATCGCGCGCTCGTGCATGTCGCGCACCACGGACTTGGGGGACAGGGCGAGGTCCGCCACCCACGGGTTGGTCTGCCGGTACGTGACGAACATGGCCTCGAGCAGCTCCGCGAGCGGCTTGGGGTAGCCGACGTCCTCGAGCAGGGCCATGCGCTGGTCGTACTCGAGCCCGTCGGACTTCATCTGCGCGACGGCCTCGCCGCGGGCGCGGTTCTCCTGCGCGGAGAGCACCTGGCGGGGGTCGTCGAGGGTGGCCTCGATGACCGAGACGACGTCGTGCGCGTAGGCGGGGTCGTCGCGGTCGAGCAGGTCGAGCGCCGCGTACGCGAACGGGGACAGCGCCTGGTTGAGCGCGAAGTTGGGGGCCAGCTCCGCCGTCAGCTGCACGGCCCGACGACGCCCGTGCGGAGCCGTCGGGTCCTCGACCCACGGGCGCTCGATCACGCCGGCCGCCCGCAGCGAGCGGTAGACGGCGATGGCCTGGCGCACGTGCCTGCCCTGCGCGCCCGGCGGCTCGTGGTTGTCGGTCAGCAGCTTGGTCATGGCCGCAACCGGGTCGCCCTCGCGGGCCAGCACGTGCAGCACCATGGCGTGGGACACAGCGAAGCTGCTGGTCAGGGGCTCGGGCGGGGCGTCGCGCAGGCGCTCGAACGTGCTGTCGGTCCAGTTGACCTGCCCCTCGGGGGCCTTCTTGCGGACGATCTTCTTGAGCTTGCGGGGGTCGTCGCCCGCCTTCTCCAGCAGCTTGCGGTTCTCGATCACGTGCTCCGGAGCCAGGACGACGACCTCGCCGACGGTGTCGAAGCCGGCCCGGCCCGCCCGGCCGGCGATCTGGTGGAACTCGCGCGCGGACAGGTGCCGCATCCGCACCCCGTCGTACTTGACCAGGCTGGTCAGCAGCACCGTCCGGATGGGCACGTTGATGCCCACGCCGAGCGTGTCGGTGCCGCAGACGACCGGCAGCAGACCCTTCTGCGTCAGCCGCTCGACCACCCGGCGGTACTTGGGCAGCATGCCCGCGTGGTGCACGCCGACCCCGTGCCGCAGCAGCCGGTTGAGCGTGCGACCGAAGCCCGGCCCGAACCGGAAGCCCGCGATCTCGTCGGCGATCCGGTCCCGCTGCTCGCGGCTGGCCAGGGGCGTCGACATGAGCGACTGCGCCCGCTCGACGGCCTCCTTCTGCGTGAAGTGCACGACGTAGACGGGGGCGCGACGGGTCTTCACCAGCTCGTCCAGCAGCTCGTGCAGCGGCTCGATCGCGTAGGTGAAGGTCAGCGGCACCGGCCGTTCGGCGTTCGCGATGACCGCGACCGGCTGGTGCGTGCGGCGCGTGATGTCCTCGGCGAAGAACCCGACGTCGCCGAGCGTCGCGGACATGAGCACGAACTGGACCTTGGTGAGCTCGAGCAGCGGCACCTGCCACGCCCAGCCGCGCTGCGGGTCGGCGTAGAAGTGGAACTCGTCCATGACGACCTGGCCGACGTCGGCGTCGTCGCCGTCCCGCAGGGACACGTTGGCCAGGATCTCCGCGGTGCAGCAGATGATCGGCGCGCCGGGGTTCACCGCGGAGTCGCCGGTCATCATGCCGACGTTGGCGGAGCCGAACGCCTCGACGAGCGCGAAGAACTTCTCGCTGACCAGCGCCTTGAGCGGGGCGGTGTAGTACGTCCGGCGGCCCTGGGCCAGGGCGACGAAGTGCGCGGCGACCGCCACCAGCGACTTCCCCGATCCCGTCGGCGTCGACAGGATCACGTGCGCGCCGGTGACCAGCTCGAGCAGGGCCTCGTCCTGGTGCGGGTACAGGCTCAGGCCCTGGTCGTCCGCCCAGCCGACGAAGGCCTCGTACAGGGCGTCGGGATCGGTGGGATCGGTGGGGATGCGGTCGGCCAGCGTGGGGGTGCTCATCGTGCGTCGATGGTCCCATGCAGCCGTCTAGGGTGTGGCCCGTGAGCGAGCGACCGACGGTGGAGATGTGGACCGACGGCGCCTGCAAGGGCAACCCGGGTGTCGGCGGCTGGGGCGCGTGGATGCGCTACGGCGAGCACGAGCGCGAGCTGTTCGGCGGCGAGCCGCTGACCACCAACAACCGCATGGAGCTCACCGCGGTCATCGAGGGCCTGCGGGCGCTGACCAAGCCGTGCGCCGTGACCCTGCACGTCGACTCCCAGTACGTGATGAACGGCGTCACCAAGTGGATCGCCGGCTGGAAGCGCAACGGGTGGCGGACCGGGGACAAGAAGCCCGTGAAGAACCAGGAGCTCTGGGAGGCCCTCGACGCGGAGGTCGCCCGCCACACGGTCACCTGGGTCTGGGTCAAGGGGCACGCAGGGGACCCGGGCAACGAGCGGGCCGACCAGTTGGCCAACCGCGGCGTCGACAAGGTCCGCGCCGAAGCCTGAGGTCAGCTCCAGCGCCAGGACGCGATCATGGCCTCCACCGTGGGTCGCCACGTGTCGTCGTCCGGGCTGTGCATCCACTCGACCAGGTACAGGTGGTCGTCGTGCTCCACGGCCCACTGCGTGATCGTCAGGCCGGCGTTCATGACCAGGTCCTTGCGGATCGCCGCGCCGAGGGCGCTGTGCTCCACGACGGGGTCGTCGACGACGTGCGAGTCCTCGGGGTGCCGGCGCTGCCAGTCGGTGAAGTCGTCGAGCGAGTCGAACCCGCCACTGCGGGGGACGGTCACGACGCCGACCGACGACGCCGCCGGCGGCCCGGCCAGCGGCACGGTGAGCAGGTCCCCGCCCTGCTGCCCGTCGGCGGGGGAGTCGAAGGCGAACGCCGACCCGTCCACGTGCGCGGGCAGCGCGATCCCGGTCGGTGGCGCCATCGTCTCGACGGCCAGCGCCGGCAGGGGATCGGGCCCGCGGCTCACCCAGACCGCGGCCACCGCCCCGACGGTCCCGGCCAGCACGAGGCAGCCGACGAGGGACCCGGCGACCCGGTGGTTGACGCGCACCCGCTCATGGTGGCGGCGTCCGGCGCGCTGGACGTGTCGCTCGAGCGGCAGTCACCTGATCAGCCGACCTCCGCGGGCCGCCCGATCTCCGGCCAGCCGTCGCCGCGGCTCGAGGACGTCGAGCCCTCGCCCGGGGGCCCCAGCCCGAACGCGTCCCCGCGCCCGGGCGCCTCGAACGTGGGGTCGGCGAGCAGCCGCCAGCCGTCGATCTGGATGAGGACGGTCGGCCCGCCGATGCGGGTCAGCCTGGTCATGGCGTGCCGGGGTGCGGACTGACCAGGGCGACCTACCATCGAACACGCAGGGAGCGCCGATCGGGAGGACCCATGGTGCAGAGCCTCACCGCGGTGCGAGACCGGGCCGGCACGAACCTGTTCCTGCGCGTCGCCGGGCCGGACGGGTTGGCCAGCCGCGAGCGCATCCACGGCACGCCCGGCCCCCGCTGGTTCCCGCCCGGCTCGGCCATCCGGACGGTGCACGGCGACGCGTCGATGTTCGTCGGCGGCATGCGGGCGCTGCTCCTGCAGTCGCTGCACCCGGCCGCGATGGCCGCGGTCGCGGCGCACTCCGGCTACCGCGGCGACCCGTGGGGCCGCCTCGCGCGGACCAGCACGTTCCTGGCCGTCACCACGTTCGGCACGATCGACCACGCGACGGAGGCGATCGATCGCGTCCGGTGGGTGCACGAGCGCCTCCGCGGCGTGACGGCCGACGGGCTCGAGTACTTCGCCGGCGACCCCACGCTGCTGCGCTGGGTGCACGTCGCCGAGGTGGACAGCTTCCTGCGGGCGCACCGCGCGTACGGGCAGCGCCGTCTCGACGACGCGGGTGCCGACGAGTACGTCGCGCAGGCGTCGCGGGTCGCGATCGCGCTCGGGGCGGAGCGGGTGCCGGAGTCGGTGGCCGAGCTGGCCAAGGCGCTCGACGAGTTCCGTCCCGCGCTCGCGGCGTCGACGGCCGCGCGCGAGGCGGCCGACTTCCTGCTGCACGAGCCGCCCGTCCCTCGCGCGCTGCGGCCGGGCTACACGTTGCTCGCCCGGGCCGCGGTCGCCTCCATGCCGCCGTGGTCGTTCGAGCTGCTCGGCCTCGACCGGCCGGGCCGCGTCGGGCTGGCGGCGGCCCGCGCCGGCGGCTCCGTGGCCACCCGGTCGATCCGMTGGATGCTCGGTCCCGACGACGCCAGCCGGGTGTCGGTCGTGCGATGACCCGCTTCCTGCTCCTGAGCTCGCGCGCCGAGGACGTCGCCGCGACCGGGGAGCACGCGGCCTTCCTGCGGTTCGGCGGTCTGCGCGCCGACGAGCTCGAGCAGGTCCGGATGGAGGCGGCGCCGTTCCTGCCCGTCCCCCTCGACCGGTACGACGGCGTCATCGTGGGCGGCAGCCCGTACGACGCGAGCAAGCCGGAGGACGAGAAGTCGCCGGTCCAGCGGCGCGTCGAGGCCGAGGTGTCGACGCTGCTGGACGACATCGTCGACCGGGACCTGCCGTTCCTCGGCGCCTGCTACGGGGTCGGCACGCTCGGGGTGCACCAGGGCGCCGTCATCGACGGCACGTTCGCCGAGCCCATCGGTGCGGTGACGGTGACGCTCACCGACGCCGGCCGGGGGGACCCACTGCTCGCGGCGCTGCCGGCCGCGTTCGAGGCCTTCGTCGGCCACAAGGAGGCTTGCCGCGTGCTCCCGGCCGACGCGGTGCTGCTCKCCTCGTCGGACACCTGCCCGGTCCAGATGTTCCGGGTGCGCGAGAACCTCTACGCCACGCAGTTCCACCCCGAGCTGGACCTGGCCGGGATCGTCACGCGCATCGGGGTGTACCGCGACTACGGCTACTACCGTCCGGGGGAATACGACGAGGTCGTCGCCCGGGTCCGCGCCGCCGACGTCTGGGCGCCGCCGCTGATCCTCGAGGCCTTCGTGCGGCGGTACGCGCACCGCTGAGCAGGTGAGCCGCCTGCACAGCGTGCTGACAGGAATCTCGGAGAAACCTCTGAGATCGCGACGACAAACTCAGTGACATGGCCACGACCACCTGGGAAGCACCGACGATCGCACCGATCGCCGCGCCGACGCCCGTCCGCGCACGCGGCGGGGTCCTCCCGGTGCTCTGGCTCGGCGTCGTCACTGTGCTCGTCTTCTGGTGGACCGGGACGGACGCGACGGCCGGGGCGACGCCCGGAGGAGCGCTCATGGCGCTGGGGGAGCTGGCGGGCCTGCTCGCCTCCTACCTCGTCTGCGCGCAGCTGCTCCTGGTCGGCCGCGTCCCGTGGTTCGAGCGGGCGGTCGGCTTCGACCGGCTGGTCGCCTGGCACCGCTCGCTCGGCACGTCGGTGGTGCTGCTGGTGATGACGCACGTGGGCCTCATGATCGTCGGCGGCGCGCTGCTCGACGGCGTGACCGTGTGGTCCGAGGTCCCGGGCGTGCTCGCTCGTCAGCCGTACCTGTGGCCGGCGCTGATCGGGACGGTGCTGTTCCTGGCCGTCGGGCTGTCGAGCGCCCGGCTGGCCCGCCAGAAGCTCTCCTACGAGGTCTGGTTCGCGGTGCACCTCACGATCTACGTCGGGGTGTTCCTCGCCTTCGCGCACCAGGTCGCCGGTGGTACCCACTTCGTCGGCTCACCCGTCGCGCAGGGCCTCTGGATCCTCCTGTACGCGGGGACCGCGGCGGCGCTGCTGACCTGGCGCGTGGCGCTGCCGCTCCTGGCGCACCGTCGGCTGGCGCTGCGGGTCTCGGCCGTGGTGCCCGAGGGACGCGGGCTGGCCAGCCTGTGGCTGGAGGGGAGAGGGCTCGCGTCGCTCGGCGCTCGCGGCGGCCAGTTCTTCCTCCTCCGGTTCCTCACCCCGGGACACCGGGGGACCGCCCACCCGTACTCGCTCTCGATGGTGCCCACCGGGGATCACCTGCGGTTCACGATCGGCGCGCTGGGGGACCACTCGTCCGCCGTCGCCGACCTTCGGACCGGTACCCGCGTGCAGGTCGAGGGCCCGTTCGGCCGCTTCACGGCGGACCGCGCCACCACCCGCAAGGCTCTCCTGGTCGCCGGGGGCGCCGGCGTCGGACCGGTGCGGGCGCTCGCGGAGGACCTGCTCGTCCGGGGCCACCAGCTCGTCGTCGTCCACCGGGCTCACGACGCCGCCGGGCTGGCCCTCGCCGCCGAGTTCACGCCGTCGCCGGGCCTCCACTACGTGCCGGTGCCCGGCCGGCGCGCGCAGCTGGGCTACGACCCGCTCGACGCGCCGTACCTGCGCTCGCTCGTGCCCGACATCGCCTCGCGGGACGTGTTCGTCTGCGGCCCGCCGGCCATGACCGACGCCGTCGAGCGCTCGGCCCGTGCGCTGGGCGTGCCGCGCACGGCCATCCACCGAGAGGAGATCGAGTCATGACGACGCGCTGGCGGGGAACGCTGATCTACACGGGGGCCGTCGCGGCGATGGGGGCGGCGGGGTTCGCCAAGTTCGCGGTGCTCGCGCCGGCGGACACCGCGTCGAGCGCCGACGCGTCGACCTCGTCCTCCGCCGACGCCGGCTCGTCCTTCGGCTCGTCGGACTCGTCGGACTCGTCGGGTTCGAGCGCCAGCAGCACCGACTCCGGCGCCTCGACGACGACCAACGACACCGTCACCGTCGTCGGCTCGTCGGTGCAGACCCGCTACGGCCCCGTGCAGGTGTCGGTGACGTTCACCCAGGGCCAGATCACCGACGTGCAGACGCTGCAGGCGCCGGGTGGGCACCGCGAGAGCGTCCAGATCAACGCGCGTGCCACGCCGATCCTCGCCCAGGAGGTGATCGCGGCCCAGTCGGCGCAGATCGACACGGTCTCGGGCGCTACCTACACGTCGGAGGCCTATGCGGAGTCCGTGCAGGCCGCCATCGACCAGCAGGGCTGACGCGTGCGCCACCTGGAGCTGGTGATGGGCGTGCCGATGTCGGTGGACGTGCGGGACGGTGGAGACGACGCCGAGGTGCACCGAGTGGTCCGCACGGCGTTCGCCCGGATGCACGACGCCGACCGTCGGTTCAGCCGGTTCCGCCCGGACAGCGAGGTGAGCCGGTACGACCGCGGGGAGCACGACGAGCCGAGCGACGACCTGCGCGAGGTGCTCGCCATCGCCGCCCGCTTCGGCGCGGCGTCCGGCGGCGCGTTCAGCGTGCGTCGCCCCGACGGCTCGCTCGACACGGACGGCGTGGTCAAGGGCTGGGCGGCGCAGCGTGCGGCGGACACCCTGATGGCCGCCGGGCTGACCACGTTCTGCCTCAACGCCGGGGGCGATGTCGTCGTGCGCGGGGAGCCAGAGCCCGGGAGGGGCTGGAACGTCGGCGTGCGCGACCCCGCCGATCCGCAGGCCTTCCTCACGGTGCTCGAGGTGCGGGACGGGGCCGTCGCGACGTCCGGCACCTACGAGCGGGGTGAGCACGTCTGGGACGGCCGCACGGGCGAGGCGGCCACCGGGCTGCTGTCGGCGACCGTGGTGGCGGCTGACCTCACCACGGCCGACGTGCTGGCGACCTGCGTCCTCGCCCTGGGCACCGACGGCGTGGCCTGGGCGTACGAGCACGGGGCCGCCGCGGTCGTCGCCGTGCGTGCCGACGCTGAGATCCTCACGGGGCTGCAGGCAGCTCCAGCGTGATGACCGCGCCCGGGCGTCCGTCGTCGCGCGACGCGGCCGACACGGTGCCGCCGTGCTGCGCCGCGACCTCGGCGACGAGCGCGAGCCCGATGCCGTAGTGCCGGCGGTCGCCCTCGGCGTCCCTGTGCGAGGCGAAACGCTCGAAAAGCCGGTCGCTGTCGGGCAGGCCGGGACCGTCGTCCCGCACCTGCACCACCACGCGCCCGTCGCGGGTCAGCACGACGACCTCGACGGAGGTGGTGGCGTGGTCGATGGCGTTGTCGACCAACGCCGTGACCGCGCGGCGCAGCGCGACCGGTGAGGCGAGCGCGAGCGCGGTCGCGTCACCCTCCCGGGCGATCTGCACGCCTCGCTGCAGCGCGGTAGCCCGGGCGGCATCGACGACCTCCTGAGCGAGGGTGACGGTCTCGACGGGCACCGCGTCGACCGATCGCGCGTCGGCGGCCAACAGCATGTCGTCCAGAACCGCCGTGAGCGCCGCCGCGTCGGCGAGCAGGCCGTCGACGTCGTGCTGGACCCGCTCCGGCGAGGCGACCCCCCAGTCCGCGCTCATGTGCCGGTCCATCAGCTGGGCGCGGGTCGCCAGCAGGGTGAGCGGCGTGCGGAGCTCGTGGCTGGCGTCGGCGACGAACCGCCGCTGCAGGCTGAGCGCGGCGACCATCGGCTGCACGGCCCGACGGGTCAGCCACACGGCGCCGAGGCCCGCGAGGAGCACACCGACGGCGCCCGCGACCAGGAGCGCCAGGACGAGCCGTGCCAGCTCCTCGCGGGACTCGGCGGGGTCGAGCGCCGCCTGCACGACGGTCGCGTCGTGGCGGCCCGTGAGCACGCGGACCGTGCCCGAGGGCGTCGAGGCCGTCGTCCACACGTCGTCGCCGGACCGGGCGACCTGCCGCATCGCGTCGAGGTCCGGGAGGCTGTCCGGCAGGTCGTCCGAGGTCGAGAGGCCGCGCTGCGAGGCCACGGCGACCCACATGCCGGGCGGGGCGTCGTGGGCGTCGTCGATCGAGTGGACCGCACCCTCGAGCCGGGAGGTCGCCGACTCGGCCTGGGCACGGACGACGACGAGGAGCACGGCGGCGCCGACGACGACCAGGCACCCGAGGACCAGGAGCGCGGTCTGCACGCCGAGCCGACGGGCCGTCCGTCGCAGCGCGTCGCGCTCGGCTCCCGTGGTGGGTTCGGTGGTCACCCCGCCCCCAGCCGGTACCCGGCGCCCCGGACCGTGGCGATGCTCGCGCGGCCGAGCTTGCGGCGCAGGTAGTAGACGTAGGTGTCGACGACTCCCTCGTCCTCGGCCTCGGTGAACACCCGGTCCAGGATCTCCGACCGGGTGAACACCTGCCGTGGGTGCCGGGCGAGCAGCTCGAGCAGCGAGGACTCGCGCTCGGAGAGGTCGACCAGCTCGCCGGACGAGCGCGTGACCTGTCGCGTACCGAGGTCGAGGGTTCCCGCGGGCAGGGGGAGCGACGCCGCGTGCTCGTACCGTCGTCGCCGCAGCGCCCGGAGCCGGGCCGCGAGCTCGTCGACGTCGAACGGCTTGCTCATGTAGTCCTCGGCGCCGGCGTCCAGCCCGGCGACCCGGTCCGCGGGGTTGCCCAGCGCCGACAGCACGAGCGCGGGCGTGCTCACGCCCTTCGACCGGAGCCGGCCCAGCAGGTCGAGGCCCTCGATGGCCGGGAGCCCTCGGTCGAGCACGATGACGTCGTACGTGCGGGTCAGGCCGAGGTGCAGCCCGCGCTGGCCGTCCCGCGCGACGTCGACCTGGTACCCCTCGCCGACGAGGATCTGCTCGAGCATCGAGGCGAGCTGCCGGTCGTCCTCGACCAGGAGCAGCTGCGCGGGTTCCGGCATCGCATCCTCCCTGCTCAGCACGTCCTCGCATCGTACGGTGGCACTGTCGGCGCCGACGGGCGGGGCCGACGACACGAGGGGACGCCATGAACGCACGGCGGCGCTGCATCGCGGGGCTGGGCCTCGGCGCGATGATGCTGCTCGCGTCCTGTGCGGGCGGTGGGTCGGCCACTCCGTCGCAGGCCTCGACGCAGACCTCGACGACGACCTCGACGACGACCGCGCCGCCCACGACACCCCCGGCCGCTGCTGAGTCGGACGCGCCCGTCCCGTTCCCTGCGGACGTCGAGCCCGACGAGCAGGCGTCCTCCGACGACGCGGCGATGACCCTGACCGACGTGTCCACCGGTCAGCACGAGGGCTACGACCGCGTGGTCTTCCGGCTCGAGGGGACCGGGACGCCGGGCTGGATGGTGCGCTACGTGGACACCGCGACCGACGACCCCGCCGACACGGTCCTCGACATCGCCGGGGACGGCACCCTGCAGGTGGTCCTGCTCGGCGTGCAGCTGCCCGACACCACGGGCGTCCCGGAGTGGAGCGGCCCCAACCCGGTCCTCACGCCGGGGTACGCCGTCCTGCGGGAGGTGAACGTGCGAGGACAGTTCGAGGGGCAGGAGCTCGCGTTCGTCGGCGTCGACACCGCCGACCACCCGTTCCGCGTCTTTGCGCTCGCCGACCCAGCCCGGGTCGTCGTCGACGTCCGGCACGACTGACCCGTCAGGCGGAGAGCGCCTCGCACACCTCGATCAGCCGCCCGCGCAGCACGTTGCCGCGCTCGGCGAACCCGCGCTGCCGCGCGACGTATTCGGCCTTGCCCTCGGGCGTCTCGATCGCGACGGGGTCCAGGCCGTACGTCGTCACGTCGTACGGCGACGCCTGCATGTCGAGCGTCCGGATGTCCCGGGCCAGCGCGAAGCAGTCGAGCAGCAGGTCCCCGGGCACGGCTGGCCCGAGCTTGGTGGCCCACTTGTAGACGTCCATCCCGGCGTGCAGGCAGCCCGGTTGCTCCATGCCGATCATCGACTCGCGGGTCGGCCGCAGGGTGTTGCGCTCGACGGCCTGGGGTGTGAAGAACCGGTACGCGTCGAAGTGCGTGCAGCGGATCTTGTGGGTCTCGACCACGGCGTCGGTGCCGGCCGACCCGAGGCGCAGGGGGAGCGGGTGCCGGTGCTCGTCGGCCTCCCGGTAGACCATCGCCCACTCGTGCAGGCCGAAGCAGCCGGTGAGGGCCGGGCGGCCGAGCGTCGCGGTGAGCAGACCGTGGATGAACCGGACGGCGTCGCCGCGGTCGGCGACGAACGCGTCGACATCGAGCGCGACCACGCCGTCCGTCTCCCGGTACCAGCGCCAGCCGGCGTGCGGTGCGGGTGCCTCCAGCGCGACGCCGACGCCGGGGTGCCAGCGGCGTAGCGCGGCCGGCGTCACCGGGTAGTACTCGAACAGGAAGTCCTCGATGGCGTGCTTCTGCTGACGCGACCGGCGCTCGCGGCGACCGGCCGTGAAGGCGTCCGCCCGGTCCGCGTGGGCCTCGGCGAGGGACTGCCACGTGGTGGCGTCGAGCGCGGAGGCGGCGGTCACGGGCATGCCCCCAGGGTAGGCGAGGCTGACACACTGCCTCCGTGACCATCCTCGCGGCCGTCTTCGCCATCCTCGCTGCCCTGCTGCACGTGCTCTTCTTCGCGTACGAGTCGGTGCTCTTCGAGCGCCCCGACGTGCACGCACGGTTCCAGACGCGGACGGAGGACGTCCCCGCGGTGAAGCCGTGGGCGTACAACCAGGGCTTCTACAACCTGTTCCTCGCCATCGGCGCCCTGGTGGGTGCAGTGCTGGCGCTCGCGGGTCAGGAGACCGTCGGCCTGGCGCTGATCCTGTTCGCCTGCGGCTCGATGGTGTCCGCCGCGCTCGTGCTCGTCGTCACCAACCGCAGCATGGCCCGCGCCGCGGCCACCCAGGGCGCCTTCCCGCTGCTCGCCGTGATCTTCGCCGTGGTGGCGCTGGTCAACGGCTGATCGGTTGGTCCGGCCCGGTCAGGGCCGGCTCCGGCAGCTCGTCCGGCGCCACGTCCGCCGCCCTCGTCGACACCCGGTGCAGCACCCACTCGAGGGGCCCGCGCCCGATCGTGGTGGCCCACAGCCAGCACAGCGCGATCGTCGTGAGCACGAACGCCAGCCAGACCGCGACCGTCGGGTGGTAGACGACCGTCCGCCCGAGGGTGGCGATGACCACGACGTGCACCGTGTAGGCCGTGAGGGCGAGCGACCCGACGGCGGCCAGCGGCGAGAGGGCGCCGGGCCAGCGGTCGGCGAGGGCGAGCGACGCGGTGATGACCAGCAGGGCGACGCCGACGTTGCCGACGACCTCGAACGTGGTCGACGAGTGCGGCTCGCTCGTGGCCAGCCCGGTCGGCCAGTGCAGGGCGTGGAGCGCGACCCAGGACCCGCCGTGGCCGAGGATCACCAGGCCGATGCCGACGAGGGCCGCCACGGCTCGCCGCGAGCGGTCGCGCAGGTCGCTGCGGCCCAGCGCCAGGCCGACCAGCAGGTACGCGAGCCAGACGATGGCGGGGTAGTAGTGCCCGGTCGCGAGCGTGACGAGCGTTGTGGTGGGCCGGCCTTCGAGCTCGGCGGCGATGGTCCCGCCGAGCGGCGGCCCGAGGACGGCGACGACGCCGGCGGCCGCGAGCAGCGCGGCCCGGGACCAGCGCAGCGCGAGGGAGCCGAGCGCGAAGAGCAGGCCGTACGTCGGCAGGATCACGGCGACGGGCGTCGCGAGCAGGACGAGCAGCTCCCCGATCGCGAACAGCAGCAGCGCTCGCACGAGGATCCGGACGCGCGCCTGTACCAGCCGCGTCCCGACCACCGGCGAGGCGCCTCCCGAGAGCAGCCCGAGCGAGAGCCCGGCGAGCACGACGAACAGCGAAGCGGGCCGGCCGTCGGCCAGCTCGGAGAAGCCGTACGGGTCGTCGGGACCCACGTGCGCGGTCATCATCCCGAGCACGGCGAGCCCCCGGGCGACGTCGATCCCCACGATGCGGCGCATGCTCGGATGCTAGCGAGCCGCGAACCCGCGTGAATCTCGCATGTCGAAACGGTTCGTCCCGTTTCTTGAAATCGGACCCCGTCGGATGATTACAGTGCGATGTGAACTCCCCGACGCACCCCGACGTGTACACCCACGGACACCACGAGTCCGTGCTGCGGTCGCACCGCTGGCGCACCGCCGAGAACTCCGCCGGGTACCTGCTGCCGGCGCTCGTCCCGGGGACCCGGCTGCTCGACGTGGGCTGCGGCCCGGGCTCCGTCACCATCGACCTGGCCGCCCGCCTCGAGCCGGGCGAGGTCGTCGGCGTCGACACGTCGGCGGCCGTCGTCGAGATCGCGCAGAAGGCCGCCGCGGACGCCGGCGCGGACAACGTCTCGTTCCAGGTGGCCGACGCCTACGAGCTCCCGTTCCCCGACGATGCGTTCGACGTGGTCCACGCGCACCAGGTGCTCCAGCACCTCACCGATCCCATCGCCGCGCTGCGCGAGATGCGCCGCGTCACGCGCCCGGGCGGCATCGTCGCGGTGCGCGACGCCGACTACTCCGGCATGACCTKGTTCCCGCAGTCGAACGGCCTGGACGAGTGGCGCGAGCTCTACCACGAGGTCACCCAGGCCAACGAGGCCGACGCCAACGCGGGCCGCAAGCTGCTGTCGTGGGTCCGCGAGGCCGGCTTCGACCCGGCCGGCATCGTGCCCAGCGCCGGCGTCTGGTGCTACGCCACCCCCGAGGACCGCACCTGGTGGGCGGAGCTGTGGGCGGACCGGTCGGTCGCGTCGAACTTCGCCAAGCAGGCCATCGCCCACGGCCTTGCCGACGAGGTCGGGCTCGAGCTGCTGGCGGACGCCTGGCGCGAGTGGGGCACGCAGCCCGACGGCTGGTTCGCGGTGCTCCACGGCGAGGTGCTGGCGCGCGCCTGACCTAGGCTTCCGACATGCGCATCGCGAGGTTCACCACCGGGGGAGACCCCCGCTACGCCCTGGTCGACGGAGCCCCCGGTTCCGAGGAGCTCGTGGTCATCACGGGTGATCCGCTCTACACGCCGGTCCAGCCGACCGGCGAGCAGATCCGGCTCGACGACGACAGCGTCCGCCTGCTGGCCCCCGTGATCCCGCGCTCCAAGATCATCGGTGTCGGCCGCAACTACGCCGCGCACGCCGCCGAGCTCGGCAACGAGGTCCCCGCGGCGCCGCTGCTGTTCCTCAAGCCCAACACGTCGATCATCGGCCCCGACGACCCGATAGTCCTGCCCGACTGGACCGAGCACGTCGACCACGAGGCCGAGCTGGCCATCGTCATCGGCAAGGTCACCAAGGACGTCACCCCCGACCGCGCCCTGGACCACGTCTTCGGGTACACGGTGGCCAACGACGTCACCGCGCGCGACGTCCAGCGCGCCGACTCGCAGTGGACCCGTGCCAAGGGCTTCGACGGGTCCTGCCCGATCGGCCCGTGGATCGTGCCGGGCCTCGACGTCGACGACCTGTTCGTCCGCGCCCGCGTCAACGGCACGACGACGCAGGACGGCCGCACGTCGCAGATGATCTTCGACTCGGCGTACCTCGTGTCGTACATCTCCGAGGTGTTCACGCTCCTGCCGGGCGACGTCATCCTCACCGGCACCCCTGCGGGCGTGGGCCCGATCGTGGACCGGGACATCGTGGAGATCGAGGTCGAGGAGATCGGGGTCCTGCGCAACCCGGTCCTGCGCCGCCACTAATCTGGAGCCCGTGACTTCTCCCACCGGCTCTGCTGTGCGCGTCCGCTTCTGCCCGTCCCCCACCGGTCTGCCGCACGTCGGCATGGTGCGCACGGCTCTGTTCAACTGGGCGTACGCACGCCACACGGGCGGCACCTTCGTCTTCCGCGTCGAGGACACGGACGCCGCGCGGGACTCGCAGGAGTCCTACCTGCAGCTGCTGGACGCGCTGCGCTGGCTCGGCCTGGACTGGGACGAGGGCGTCGAGGTGGGCGGCCCGCACGAGCCGTACCGGCAGTCGCAGCGCATGGACCTGTACGCCGACGTGGTGCGCCGCCTGGTCGAGGGCGGCCACGTGTACGAGTCGTTCTCGACGCCGGAGGAGATCGAGGCGCGTCACCGGGCGGCGGGGCGGGACCCGAAGCTCGGCTACGACGGCGCCGACCGCGACCTCTCCGACGAGGACAGGGCGGTGTTCCGCGCCGAGGGCCGCGAGCCCGTCCTGCGTCTGCGGATGCCGGACGAGGACATCACGTTCACCGACCTGGTGCGCGGCGAGATCACGTTCAAGGCTGGGTCGGTGCCGGACTTCGTGATCGTCCGCGCCAACGGCCAGCCGCTGTACACCCTGGTCAACCCGGTGGACGACGCCCTCATGGGCATCACGCACGTGCTGCGGGGCGAGGACCTCCTCTCGTCGACGCCCCGGCAGATCGCGCTGTACCGGGCCCTGCTCGACATTGACGTGGCGACCGTCATGCCGGTGTTCGGCCACCTGCCGTCGGTGCTCGGCGAGGGCACCAAGAAGCTCTCGAAGCGGGACCCGGAGTCCAACCTGTTCCTGCACCGGGACAACGGCTTCACGCCCGAGGGGCTGCTCAACTACCTGGCACTGCTGGGCTGGTCGATCGGGCCGGACCGGGACATCTTCACGATGGCGGAGATGACGGCGGCCTTCGACGTCGCCGACGTCAACCCCAACCCCGCGCGCTTCGACCTCAAGAAGGCTGAGGCCATCAACTCGGCGCACATCCGGATGCTCGCGACCGACGACTTCCGCGACCGCCTGGTCCCCTACCTGCACCGCGCGCACCTGGTGCCCACCGACGCGTACGCCGACCTCGAGCCGGCCCACCGCGCGCTGCTCGACGCGGGCGCCCCCCTGATCCAGGAGCGCATCACGCTGCTGGGCGAGGTCGTGGGGATGCTCGGCTTCCTGTTCGTCGGCGACGACGCCCTCGAGATCGCCGACGACGCCCGCGGCGCGCTGCGCGAGGAGTCCCCGGCCGTCCTCGACGCGGCCGCCGCCGCGCTGGCGGGGCTCACGGACTTCACGACGACGACGACCCAGGAGGCCCTGCAGGCCGCGCTGGTCGACGGGCTCGGCATCAAGCCGCGGTTCGCCTTCACGCCGCTGCGCGTCGCGCTGAGCGGCCGCCGCGTCTCGCCACCGCTGTTCGAGTCGATGGAGATCCTGGGCAAGGAGTCCACGCTCGCGCGGATCGCCGCCCTGCGCGCGACGCTGTGAGCGGGCTCGAGGGCGTTCTCTTCGACATCGACGACACGCTCGTCGACACCCGCGGGGCGTTCGTCCACGCGCTGTCCGGCGTCGCCCGCCGCTACCTGCCCGGGCTCCCGGATGACCGGCACGGCGAGCTGGTGACGGTGTGGCGCGCGGACGTCGGCGGCCACTACGCGGCGTACACGCGCGGCGAGGTGGGCTACGCCGAGCAGCGGATGGCGCGCGCCAACGAGCTGCACGAGAGGTTCGGCGGTCCCGCGCTGGACGACGCCGGGTTCGCGCGCTGGGACGAGACGTTCGAGGCGGAGTTCTCCGGGGCCTGGTCCGCGCACGAGGACGTCGACGCGGTCGTCGACCGGCTGCTCGCGGCGGGCCTGGCGGTCGGTGCCCTGTCCAACGCGGCCGTGGCGTACCAGACCCGCAAGCTCGACCGGGCGGCGCTGCTGGAGCGGGTTCCCATGCTCGTCGGCGTCGACACCCTCGGCTTCGGCAAGCCCGACCCGCGCGTGTTCGCCGAGGCGTGCCGCCGACTGGGTACCGCTCCGGAGCGGACCGCGTACGTCGGCGACGAGCTCGACGTCGACGCCGCGGCGGCCCGAGCCGCCGGGCTGGTCGGCGTGTGGCTCGACCGTCCCGGCAGCCGGCGGGTCCCGATCAGCGACGGCGAGATCGCCGACGCCGGCGTGCTCGTCGTGACGTCGCTCGACGAGCTCCCGGCCGCGCTCGGGCTCTAGCGAAGCCGCGCCCGGTAGCACTCGGTGCGGTAGGGCACGTCGATGACGTCGCGTCCGCGCAGGTCAGGGTGGGTGGCGACGAGCTCGTCGACCTCGTCGAGCAGCGCGTCGCGCTCGTCGGGCGGCAGCAGGATGAGGTGGCTGCGGCTGGCGGCCAGGGCGCGCAGGTCGGTGGCGCGCAGCCGGTCGGTCCAGTGGAACGTCGCCGTCTCCGGTTCCGTGAAGCGCTGGCCGAGCTTCGGGGTGCTGTAGTCGAGGGACGGCCCGAGGCTGTCCCCGCGGTGCACGATGTCCGTCCAGCGGACCACCCAGTCGACGGTGAAGTCGCGGATGTTCCACAGGACAGCCAGCTGCCCGTCGGGGCGGAGCACGCGGGCGATCTCCGCCGACGCAGCGGGCGGGTCCACCCAGTGCCAGGCCTGCGCGATCGTCACGGCATCCACGCAGGCGTCGGGCAGGTCCATCCGCTCGGCGGTGCCCGGACGGGCGTCGACGGTCGGCAGGGTCCGGGTCAGCTCCGCACGCATGGCGTCCGACGGCTCGACGGCGACCACGTGCAGCCCGCGGGCGACCAGCCGCTCGGTCAGCTTGCCCGTGCCGGCGGCGAGGTCGAGCACGTCGTGCGCGTCGGCCGGGACCGACCAGCGCACGGCGTCGTCGGGATAGCTCGGGCGGGTGGCCTGGTACACGGACGCACCACCCTCGAAGGAGGCAGCGCGCGCGGCGCGGTCGTCGGTGCTCATGCCGCGATCGTCTCGCAGGCGAGCCCCGGACGCGGGCTCAGAGGTCGGGCAGGGGGTCGAGCAGCTCGAGCGCAGCCTTGTGCAGCAGGCCGTTGGACACCAGCGCGGACCCGCCGAACGGCCCGGGCACCCCGCGGATCGACGTGAACATGCCCCCGGCCTCGGTCACGATGGGGACCAGCGCGGCCATGTCGTGCAGCGCCAGCTCGGGCTCGGCGGACAGGTCCACGGCGCCCTCCGCGACGAGCACGTGCGACCAGAAGTCGCCGTACGCGCGGGTCCGCCAGGTGCGACGGGTCAGCCCGAGGAACGCGTCGAGCTGCCCGCGCTCCTCCCAGCCGCTCAGCGACGAGTACGACAACGAGGCGTTCTCGAGCCGGTCGACGCCCGACACGCGCAGCTGGCTCGCGGCCGCCAGGGACTTGCCGGTCCACGCGCCCGATCCCTGGGCCGCCCACCACCGGCGCCCCAGCGCGGGTGCGCTCACCAGGCCGACCACCACCTGGTCGCCGTCCAGCAGGCCGATGAGCGTGGCCCACACGGGGACGCCGCGGACGAAGTTCTTGGTCCCGTCGATCGGGTCGATGACCCAGCGCCGCGGTCCGTGCCCGGTGTCGCCCATCTCCTCGCCGTGCACCGCGTCGCGGGGCCGCGCCCGGGACAGCTGCCCCCGGACGATCTCCTCGGCGGTCTTGTCGGCGTCGGACACGGGCGTCAGGTCGGGCTTCGTCTCCACCCGCAGGTCCTGCGACTTGAACCGGGACATGGTCAGCGAGTCGACCTGATCCGCGATCACGTGGGCGAGGCGCAGGTCGTCGTCGTACCCGGGGCGCAGGCTCATGCCCGACACGGTAGTGGCTCGTCGGTGCACGTCAGGGACGTGCGGGTTCCCGGTTGTCCGGTTCGCCGGTGCCCAGCCTGCTGGCCAGCAGGCGCCGGAACGACTCGACGCGCGCCGAGCGGGCCTCGCGCGTCACGTCGTCGGGGGAGCCGGCCACCCACTCGTCGAGCGCGCAGTCCGGGGCGTCGTCGGCATGCGTGCACCCGCGCGGGCACTCCTCCGCCACCGCGGCCAGGTCCGCGAACGCGCCCAGCAGGTGCTGGGGGTCCACGTGGGCGAGCCCGAACGACCGCACGCCGGGGGTGTCGATGACCCACGTCGGCTTGGACGTGCCGGGCACCCGCAGCGCCACGGCGGAGCTCGACGTGTGCCGGCCCCGGCCGGTCACGTCGTTGACCACGCCCACGGCCCGGTACGTGCCCGGCACCAGCGCGTTCACCAGCGTCGACTTGCCGACGCCCGAGTGCCCGACCAGCACGGACGTCTTGCCCTCGAGCGCGGCGCGCACGTCGTCGAGCCCGTGGATGATCCGGCCACCGACGGACTTCTCCGCGCTGGTGACCACGACCTCGACCCCGATGGGCGCGTACATGCCGACCAGCTCCGCCGGGTCCGCCAGGTCCGCCTTGGTCAGCGCGAGCAGGGCGTCCATGCGGGCGTCGTAGGCGGCCGCGACGCAGCGGTCGATCATGCGCGTGCGGGGCTCGGGGTCGGCCAGCGCGGTGACGATCACCAGCTGGTCGGCGTTGGCGACGATGATCCGCTCGATCGGGTCCGTGTCGTCGGCGGTGCGGCGCAGGACCGTGCGACGCTCGCCGATCCGCACGATCCGGGACAGCGACCCCTCGTCGCCCGAGGTGTCGCCGACGATGTCCACCCGGTCGCCCGGAACGACGCGGTCGCGGCCCAGCTCGCGCGCCTTCATCGCGATCGCGACGCGCTCGTCCGGACCGTCGGGGTCGACGAGGATKGCGTACCGGCCGCGATCGACCGCCGTCACCAGCGCCACCTCGGCGTCGGCGTGCTCGGGGCGCTGCTTGGTGCGCGGGCGCGAGCCGCGACCGGGACGGATCCGGACGTCCCGCTCGTCGTAGCGCCGGGTTCCCATCAGGCGAGCACKGCCGACCCGGCCAGCATGCCGCCCCAGAGGCCGACGAAGTCCGGCAGGGTCTTCGCGGTGGTCGCCACGTTCTCGACCTCGACGCCCGGCACGCGCAGGCCGATCAGCGCACCCGCGGTGGCCATGCGGTGGTCCTCGTACGTGTGCCAGGGACCGCCGGTCAGCGGGCGCGGCGTGATGACGAGCCCGTCGGACGTCTGCTCCGCCTGCCCGCCCAGCCGCGTGATCTCCGCGGCCAGCGCGGCAAGCCGGTCCGTCTCGTGCCCGCGCAGATGCGCGATGCCGCGCAGCCGGGTGGGGGAGTCGGCCAGGGCCGCGAGCCCGGCGATGGTCGGGGCGACCTCGCCCGCGGCGTGCAGGTCGAGGTCGACGCCGCGCACGGCGCCCGTCCCCGTCACGCTCAGCACGTCGCCGTCCAGCCGGGTCGTCGCGCCCATGCGCTCAAGGATCCCGGGCAGCAGGCCGCCGGGCTGCGTCGTGTGCGCGGGCCAGCCCGGCACGCGCACCGTGCCCCCGGCGACCAGGGCGGCGCAGAGGAACGGCGCCGCGTTGGACAGGTCGGGCTCGACGCGCACGTCCCGGCCCGCGATCGGGCCGGGCTCCACTCGCCAGATCGCCGGACGAGAGTCGTCGACCTGGACGCCGGCCTCGCGCAGCACGGCGACCGTCATCTCGATGTGCGGCAGGCTCGGCAGCGTCCGACCCGTGTGTCGCAACGTCAGCCCGCGCTCGAACCGCGCGGCCGCGAGCAGCAGCCCGGACACGAACTGGCTGGACGCGGAGGCGTCCACGTCGACCTGACCGCCGACGAGCGACCCGTRGCCGTGCACCGTGAACGGCAGGTGCCCGGGCTCGCCGTGCTCCTCGACGCGGACACCGAGCGTGCGCAGCGCTGTCAGCACCGGGCCCATGGGCCGGGCGAGCGCCGACTCGTCACCGTCGAACCGCACCGGCCCGTCGGCCAGCGCCGCCACCGCCGGCAGGAACCGCATGACGGTCCCGGCGAGCCCGCAGTGGATCTGCGTCGAGCCCTGCACGGGACCGGGCGTGACCACCCAGTCGCTGCCGTCCTCGTCGATCCCGGCGCCCAGGCTCGTCAGCGCCGCGGCCATGAGTCGGGTGTCGCGCGAGCGGAGCGCACCGCGCAGCCGACCGGGGGAGGCGGCCAGCGCGGCCAGCACCAGGTACCGGTTGGTCAGCGACTTCGAGCCCGGGACGTCCACCAGGGCGTCGAGGGGGCCGTCGGCCAGCGGCGCGGTCCAGAGATCCATGGCACCCAGGTTAGTGGCGGTGCCGAGAGGCGCTGTCGGCGTCTCAGGCTCCGTCAGTCAGCCGACTTCGCAGCCGCGTGGTCCGCGCGGGCCTTCTGCACGCGCCAGCTGATCCCCGGCTTGCCCTCGAGGTCGATGCCGGCGAGGAGTGCACCGCCGGTGAATGCGAGCGCCCGCACGAACCGGTCCTTGCGCGCCTTCCGGACAGCCGGGTCCTCACCCTTGACCCGCTTGAGCGGGAGGTTCACCAGGACGAGCGGAGCCGTCAGGGCGGCCAGCGCGAGGGCCGCGGTGCGGGGCGCCTTGCCGACGGCGAGCAGCACGCCCGCCCCGGCGAGCGCGAAGCCGTGCACCTGCACGATGGTGGTCAGCTGGCGGTCGCTGACCTCGTAGCCGAGCGCCTCACCGGCGGGCCCCTGGCGCACGTTCGCCGGCAGCCGAGACCGCAGCGTGGTCAGGGCGCCGCGAGCGTCGGCGGTGTGGGCGGCGGGATGGCGGACGACGTCGAGCCCCTCGCTGACGAACCACGAGGCGAACAGGGGACGTGCGAGACGGCGCAGCAGCACAGCAGCTCCTCCTACAGGGCTCCGCCGGCGGCGGACGGTGCGTCGGCGGACTCGCCGGCGTCACCGATCTGCTCCCGGGCGACGTAGTTCTCGAGATCGAACAGGTTGTCGCCGGCACGCGTGGCGACGGTGAGCAGGGTGGTGGCGGAGGCCACCTCTTCCACCTGCTCTTTCAGGAACCAGAGCAGGAACTGCTCGCCCAGCGCGTCGCCCTCCGCCCGCGCCGCCGCGAAGATCGCCTCGATCTGCGACGTCACCTGCTTCTCCTGCTTGAGGGCGAGGCCGATGGGGTCGGTGACCTGCGTGAAGTCGTTGCGCACCGGGCTGCCGGCCGGGATCTCGACGGCGAGGTCCCGGTCGAGCAGGTACTGCACGATCATCAGCGCGTGGTTCCGCTCCTCGATCGCCTGCCGGTAGTAGTGCCGGGCCAGCTGGGGGAGGTCCTGCCCGTCGAACCACACGGCGATCGCGACGTACTGCTGGTGGGCGTCGAACTCGTGGCCGATCTGCTCGCGCAGCAGGCGCAGGAAGGTGGACTCGTCGGTGCTGACAGTCATGCGGCCAACCTAGTGCGCGACCACAGGGTTGGCACGAGCGGGAATGGCCCGCAGCCCGGCACCGTTGTGCCCACCATGAGCTTCGCCACCGAGACGCGTCCCGTGCCGTCGACGTCGACCGGCTGGGCGATCGGTGTCCCCGTAGACACCATTCCGACCCAGCGGCCCGCGCAGATGCAGGACTTCCGGGTGAATGTGGCGTGGCCCACCCCGGTCGGTGGCTCTCAGCCCGCGGGACTAGGCTTCACCGCGATGAGCGAGGACACCCACCGCGCACCCGAGTCCGAGGACGACGCGGCACGCACCGAGCGGTTCGAGGCCGAGGCGCTGGTCTACCTGGACCAGCTGTACGGCGCTGCCCTGCGGATGACGCGCAACCCGGCCGACGCCGAGGACCTGGTGCAGGAGACGTTCGCCAAGGCGTTCGCCGCCTTCCACCAGTACCGCCCGGGCACCAATCTCAAGGCCTGGCTGTACCGCATCCTCACCAACACGTACATCAACTCGTACCGCAAGAAGCAGCGCGAGCCCCAGCAGTCCCGCTCCGAGGAGATCGAGGACTGGCAGCTGGCCCGCGCCGAGTCGCACACGTCGAGGGGCCTGCGGTCCGCCGAGGCCGAGGCGCTCGACCACCTCCCGGACTCCGACATCAAGGACGCGCTCCAGCGCCTGCCGGAGGAGTTCCGGATCGCGGTGTACCTCGCCGACGTCGAGGGCTTCGCGTACAAGGAGATCGCCGAGATCATGGGGACGCCGATCGGGACGGTGATGTCCCGGTTGCACCGCGGGCGCGCGCAGCTGCGCGAGATGCTGTCGGACTACGCACGGGGGCGTGGTCTGGTCGCGGTGGCCCCGACCGCACCGGAGGGCGAACGATGAGTGAGAGCGACCTGTCCCAGGATCTGCCGCTGGCGTCCGGCACCTGCGGCAACAACTGCGCGGACGCGCTGGATCGGCTCTGGGAGTACCTGGACGCCGAGCTCGGGGCGCTCGACGCCGAGACGGTCCGCGCCCACCTGGCCGAGTGCCAGGGCTGCCTGCAGGAGTACGACGTCGACGTCGTCGTGAAGACGCTGGTGCGCCGCGGCTGCCAGGAGTCAGCGCCGGACGGGCTCCGGCTGCGCATCCACGAGCAGCTGACCGTCATGCGGGTCACGCTCGACTGAGTACCGCTCCACACGTGGTCGCGGACAGACGAAGGCCCGGTGCAGCGGTTGCTGCCCGGGCCTCCTGACTACCTGTCTCCGAACGCTCAGGCGTTGGGACGGTTGCCGTGGTTCGCTGCGCTGCCCTTGCGGGAACGGCGCTTGCGGCCTCGCTTGCTCATGGGATCTTCCTTCGTCGATACGGGGGTCGGCGCCCGTGCTGCGCGCCGGACTCCCTCCATGGTCCCACATCTCGCGGGCACTCAAGTCACCGGCCTGCTCGTCCGATGACTACGGGGTGAGCCAGCAGACACAGTCCGTGATCCCGTTCCTGCACGCCCTTGCGAGCACGGGCGGCTCCGACCTGCACTGCAAGGTCGGGTCCGCACCGCGTGTGCGCGTCGACGGCCGGCTGCGCAAGCTGCAGGTGCCCGACCTCACCCCGGCGGACACGGAGCGGATGCTCGAGGAGGTCCTGCCCAACGACCTCGTCGACACGTTCCGCGACAACCACGAGGCCGACTTCGCCTACTCGGTGTCGGGCGTCGGCCGGTTCCGCGTCAACGCCTACCAGGCGCGCGGCACCTACGGGATGGTCTTCCGACGGGTCGCCGTCGGCGCGCAGTCGCTGGCCGAGCTGGCGCTGCCCGAGGTCGTCGGCGAGCTGGCGCTCGAGCCTCGCGGCCTCGTGCTGGTGACGGGCCCGACCGGCTCGGGCAAGACGACGACGCTGGCGTCGATGGTCGACCTCATCAACACGCTGCGCGAGGTCAACATCGTCACCATCGAGGACCCGATCGAGATCCTGCACCACGACAAGAAGTCGATCGTCTCCCAGCGCGAGGTCCGCCAGGACACGGCCGACTTCACGGTCGCGCTGCGCGCCGCGATGCGGCAGGACCCCGACGTGATCCTCGTCGGCGAGATGCGTGACGTCGAGACGGTCCGCGCGGCGCTGTCCGCGGCCGAGACGGGCCACCTCGTCCTGTCCACGCTGCACACGATCGACGCGGCCGAGACGATCAACCGCATCATCGACTTCTTCCCGCCGCACGAGCAGAAGCAGGTCCGCATCGCGCTGGCCCAGGCGCTGCGGGGCATCGTGTCCCAGCGCCTCGTGCGCCTGTCCAACGGCACCGGCCGTCGCCCGGCGATCGAGGTCATGGTCAACACCGGCCGCACGCGCGACGCGATCCTGGAGCCGCAGGACGCCCCGCCCCTGATCGACCTGATCAAGGAGGGCGACTTCTACAAGATGCAGACGTTCGACCAGCACCTCTTCCAGCTGGTCCGCGACGACGTCATCACCTACGACGAGGCGCTGTCCGCCTCGACCAGCCCGCACGACCTCACGGTCGAGCTGCGGCAGGCCGGCCTCGTCTCCTAGAGCCCCGCCAGCGAGAGCCCGTGACCACCTCGGTCACGGGCTCTTCGCTTTCGTGGACGCGATATGACGCGTATGGGTTGCCTCCGCGCGAGACGCGATATAACGTGTCTGCCGAACGAGATATATCGCGAATGGAGAGCATCATGGCTTCCGAGTCCTGGGTCGTTGCCGGCCCGCAGATCATCGAGATCGAGAAGATCACCAGCCTGCGGGTGCAGCTCGTCGCGGGCCGGGTCGACGTCGTCGCGCACGACGGGCCGGGCGCCCGCATCGAGGTGCACGACGTCGACGGGCGACCGCTCGAGGTCAGCCTGTCCGACGGCGAGCTCCGCGTGGGCTACCAGTTCACGCTCGGCGGCTGGGACGGCTTCCTCGAGAAGTTCCGCAACTTCCGCGGCAAGGACCGCGCCGACGTGCACATCGCGGTGCCGCGCGATGTCCACGCGAAGGTGGGCACCGTGACGGCCGAGGGTCTGCTGGCCGGGATCCAGGAGGACGCGTCGGTGTCCACGGTCTCGGGCACGCTGATCACCGACGGCACGCGTGGCCGCCTCGGGGCCAAGACGGTCTCCGGCGAGATCGTCGTGCGCGACCACCACGGCGACCTCCAGCTCCACTCGGTCTCGGGCGAGCTGGCCGCCTCCGGCGAGCTGAGCCTGGTGCAGGCGAACTCCGTCTCGGGCTCGGTGACGCTCGATGTCACCTCCGGGACGTCGAGCGTCACGGCGACCACGGTGTCGGGCGACGTCACCGTGCGCCTGCCCGCCGGCAAGGGCGTGCAGGTCAAGGGCCAGTCGGTCTCCGGGCGCCTGGTCGTCGACGGCGAGGAGTACAAGGGGTCGTCGCCGGGCCATCGCAAGGTCGACCTGCGCACGGGGGACGGCGCCTGCTTCGTCTCCGCCACCACCGTGTCGGGGCACCTCACCGTGCTGCGCGGCGCGGGGACGGGGGTCGCGTGATGATGGCGCCCGTCTTCGCGCACGGTCAGCTGCGCCTGTACCTGCTCTCGCTGCTCGAGAGCGGCCCGAAGCACGGCTACGAGCTGATCACCGCCCTGTCCGACCGGTTCGGCGGCACGTACCGCCCGAGCCCCGGGACCGTGTACCCGCGCCTGGCCCGCCTCGAGGAGGAGGGTCTGGTGATGCGGGTCGACGAGGAGCGGAAAAGCACGTACGCGCTCACCGAGGCGGGCTTCGCCGAGCTGGACGCCCGCCGGGGCGACCTGGCCAACCTCGAGGAGGGCATCGCCGAGTCGGTGCGCGAGCGCGCAGCGCAGGTGCGCGACGACGTGCAGGGGTCGATGCGCGGGCTGCGCGCCGATCTCGCCGCCGCGGCCCAGCAGGCCCGCGCCGCCGCGGTGCCGCACACGGCGGGGATCCCCGACGACCCGCGGCTCGCGTCGCACGTGCGGTACCAGGATGCCGAGGCGATGATCAGCCGGTTCCGCGACGAGCTCCGCGCCGACCTGCGCAAGGTCGACGCCCGCGGCAGCGTCGAGCAGCTCACGCTCGACACGCTGCGGACCGTGCTGGACTCAGCCCTGACGGCCGTGCGGGGGACGTTGCGATGACCCTCTGGATCCGGCGGCTGTCAGGCGGCGTCGTCGGGCAGCCCGAGCCAGGCGTGCCAGCCGGTGTGCAGCACCAGCCAGGCCATCAGGCCGTAGCCGGCCTGCCCTGGCAGGATCCCGTCGCCCGCGGCGAGGTCGCCGAGCCACTGGTCGTGGGCGGCCAGTGGCGTGTAGGTGTCGACGAACGGTACGCGGCGCCGGGTCGCCACATCCGCGTACGCGGCTGACAAGTCGGCCAGCTTGTCCGCGTCGGCGGTGCCCCCGGGAGGGGGGCCGACGACGAAGGCGGGAATCTTGCGCTGCTCGGCGACGTCGAGGATGTTCGCGAGGTTCAGCCGGCTGCGGGCGAGCGAGAGGCCCGCGGCGGCGTCCGCGCGGCCGAGCGCGACCACCAGGCGGTTGTCGGCCTCGGGGGAGAACCGGCGCGTGACCTCGTCGTCCCAGCGGGCGCCGAGGGCCGTGCTCGTCTCACCCGGAACGGCCAGCGTCATGACGGTCAGCGGCTCAGGGGTGGGCGTCCGGGCCGTCACGCGGCCCACCCAGCCGAGCCCCTTGGGGTCACCCGCGCCGGCCACCAGCTCGTCGCCGACCACCGCCAGCCTCAGCGGCAGCTCACCCACGTTGCTTCACCCTTCGCCGTCGGACCACGCTGCGACGGCCGTCGGCCGCCGTCGGCACAGTCTCTCAGGGTGGGGCGAGCAGGGCCCGTTCATCGCCGGGCCAGTCGCGTGGCTCACCCGGCCGCGCCGGGTTCTGGCGCGGGTTCAGCCGGCGGTGCGGAACGGGTGGCTCGGGAGATCAGACGAAGAGTCCGACCAGTCGGCGTGGGAGGCGGGCGGCCGGCTGCTCCCGAGGCCGTCGCGGTGCAGCGTGACGACCAGGCGGGCGACCAGCCAGGCCGCGACGGCGAGTGTCAGGACGATCCAGAAGGTGGTCATGGCAGAAAGTCTCCGCTCATGGAGAATGTGCCACGAGTGGCAGAACTGACGCCCACCGTTGACATTCCGCCACGCAGTGCGGATGCTGTCGAGATGCTCCGTTCCGTCGCCGCCATCGCCCTGCCGAACGTCGCACCCTTCGAGCTCGGGGTCGCCTGCGAGGTGTTCGGCATCGACCGCCGGGACACCGGCGGACCGTCGTTCGACTTCACGCTGTGCGGCATCGAGCCGGGAGTGGTCCCGACGAAGGGGGCCGGGTACTCGATCGTCGTCGAGCACGGGCTGGAGGCCACCCAGGGCGTCGACCTCGTCATCGTGCCGGCGTACGGCGACACCGGTGACGTGCCCGAGGTCGTGCTCGACGCGCTGCGCGACGCCCACGCGCGGGGTGCGTGGGTGCTCAGCATCTGCAGCGGCTCGTTCGCCCTCGGCCAGGCCGGCCTGCTCGACGGGCGGCAGTGCACCACGCACTGGATGTACACCGACGAGATGGCGCGGCAGTTCCCGGACGCGCGCATCAACCCCGCGGTCCTCTACGTCGACGACGACCACGTGATCACGAGCGCGGGCACGGCCGCGGGCATCGACGCCTGCCTCCACCTGGTCCGCCGCGAGCTCGGCGCGGCCGCGGCGTCGGCGGTCGCCCGGCGGATGGTCGTGCCGCCCCACCGTGACGGGGGCCAGGCGCAGTACGTCGACACCCCGCTGCCGTGCGACGCCGACACGCTGGCGCCGCTGCTCGCGTGGATGGTGGAGAACCTCGAGGAGGAGATGAGCGTGCCGGACCTCGCGGCGCGGGCCTTCGTCTCCGAGCGGACCTTCGCGCGCCGGTTCCGCGCCGAGACGGGCACCACGCCGGCCGCCTGGGTCACGCGGCAGCGCGTGGTCCGGGCGCAGGAGATGCTCGAGCGGTCCGACGCGAGCATCGAGGAGATCGCGCGGCTCTGCGGGTTCGGGACGGCGGCCGTCCTGCGGCACCACTTCGCGCGGACGCTGGGCACGAGCCCGCAGGCCTACCGCCGGACGTTCGCGCCGGTCGCGGTCGGCTGACACGACGGAGGCCCGCACCCCTCGCGGGATGCGGGCCTCGCGGTCGTGCTCAGCGCTGGAAGGCGGTCTCGACGAGCGTCGCCTGCTGCGCCTGGTGCTTCTTGGCCGACCCGGCGGCCGGCGATGCCGACTCCTTGCGCGAGACCACCCGGAGCGTGCGGCCGAGCAGCTGCGGCAGGTGCATGGACAGGAACGTCCACGGCCCCTGGTTGCGCGGCTCGTCCTGCACCCACACCAGCTCGGCACCGTCGAACGGCGCCAGCGCCGCGCGGGCGCCGTCGCCGTCGAGCGGGTAGAGCTGCTCGATCCGGACGATCGCCGTCTGCTCGTCGCCCGTCTTCACGCGGTGGGCCAGCAGGTCCCAGTAGACCTTGCCCGAGCAGAGCAGCACGCGGGTGACCTGACCGGCCTTGGCGGCGGCGAGGTCGTCGCCGATCACCGGGCGGAACGTGCCCGAGGTGAAGTCCGCGACGTCCGACGACGCCGACTTGAGGCGCAGCATCGACTTCGGGGTGAACACCACGAGCGGGCGGCGCGGGCGGTCGTACGCCTGGCGGCGCAGCAGGTGGAAGTGCGACGCGGGCGTCGACGGCTGCGCGATCGTCATGTTGTCCTCGGCCGCGAGCTGCAGGAACCGCTCGATGCGGGCCGACGAGTGGTCGGGCCCCTGGCCCTCGTACCCGTGCGGCAGGAGGAGCACGACGGAGGACCGCTGGGCCCACTTCTGCTCGGCGGACGAGATGAACTCGTCGATGATCGTCTGCGCGCCGTTGACGAAGTCGCCGAACTGCGCCTCCCAGAGCACCAGGGCGTCCGGGCGCTCGACGGAGTAGCCGTACTCGAACCCGAGGGCCGCGTACTCCGAGAGGGACGAGTCGTAGACCCAGAACTTCGCCTGGTCCTGCGACAGGTACAGCAGCGGCGTCCACTCGGCACCGGTCTCGCGGTCGTGCATGACCGCGTGGCGCTGCACGAACGTGCCGCGGCGCGAGTCCTGCCCGGCGAGCCGGACCGGGGTGCCCTCGACCAGCAGAGACCCGAACGCGAGCAGCTCGCCGTAGCCCCAGTCGATGCCACCCTCGCGGGTCATCGCCTCGCGCTTGGCCAGCAGCTGCGCCAGCTTCGGGTGCACGGTGAAGCCCTCGGGCGGCCGCACGTGGGCGCGGCCGATGCGCTCGAGCGTGCCGGCGTCGACGGCGGTCTTCCAGCCGACCATGACGCCCGCGTCCTCGAGCTGCGACTCCGGGCGCTCCAGGCCCTTGACCGCCTCGGCCTCCGGGGGCGCCGGCGCGTAGCCGTCCTCGCGGGTCTCCGCGAACACCCGCTCGAGCTGGGACTGGTAGTCCTGCAGCGCCTGCTCGGCGTCGGCGATCGTCAGGTCCCCGCGCGCCACCAGGGTCTCGGTGTAGAGCTTGCGGACCGAGCGCTTGGCCTCGATGAGGTTGTACATCAGCGGCTGCGTCATCGAGGGGTCGTCGCCCTCGTTGTGACCGCGGCGGCGGTAGCAGACCATGTCGATGATGACGTCGCGGTCGAACTGCTCGCGGTACTCGAACGCCAGCTCGGCCACCCGCACGCACGCCTCGGGGTCGTCCCCGTTGACGTGGAAGATCGGCACCTGCAGGCCCTTGGCCACGTCGGTCGCGTACTGCGACGACCGCGACGAAGAGGGGCCGGTGGTGAAGCCGACCTGGTTGTTGATGATCACGTGGATGGTGCCGCCGGTGCGGTACCCGCGCAGCTGCGCCAGGTTGAGCGTCTCGAACACGACGCCCTGCCCGGCGAAGGCCGCGTCGCCGTGGATGAGGATCGGCAGCACGGAGAAGCCGTCGCCGCCCAGGTCGATGCGGTCCTGCTTGGCGCGGACGATGCCCTCGAGCACGGGGTCCACGGCCTCGAGGTGCGACGGGTTGGCCGCCAGGTACACCGCGGTGGTCGCGCCGGACTCGGCGGTGAACGTGCCCTCGGTCCCGAGGTGGTACTTCACGTCGCCCGAGCCCTGGACCGACTTGGGGTCCTGGTTGCCCTCGAACTCGCGGAAGATCTGCCCGTAGGACTTCCCGGCGATGTTGGCCAGGATGTTCAGCCGGCCGCGGTGTGCCATGCCGATGCCGACCTCGTCCAGACCGTTGTTCGCGGCCTTGGACAGGATGGCGTCGAGCAGCGGGATGACGGACTCGCCGCCCTCGAGCGAGAACCGCTTCTGGCCGACGTACTTGGTCTGCAGGAAGGTCTCGAAGGCCTCGGCCGCGTTGAGGCGGCGCAGGATCCGCAGCTGGTCCTCGCGGGGCGTGCGTGCGTAGCCGGACTCGAGACGCTCCTGGAGCCAGCGGCGCTGCCGCGGGTCCTGCAGGTGCATGTACTCGCTGCCGACCGTGCGGCAGTACGAGTCGCGCAGCAGCCCGAGCACCTCGCGCAGCTTGGCGCGGGGCTTGCCGCCGAAGCCGCCCGTCGGGAACGTGCGGTCGAGGTCCCAGAGGGTCAGGCCGTGCGTCTGGACGTCGAGGTCCGGGTGCTTGCGCTGGCGGTAGGCCAGCGGGTCCGTGTCGGCCATGAGGTGGCCGCGCGACCGGTAGGAGTGGATGAGCTCGGCGATGCGGGCCGGCTTGATCGCCTCGGCGTCGGGGTCGTTCGACTCGCGCACCCAGCGCACCGGCTCGTACGGCACGCGCAGCGACGCGAAGACGCGGTCGTAGAAGCCGTCCTCGCCCAGCAGCTTGCGCCCGATGATCCGCAGGAAGTCGCCGGACTGCGCGCCCTGGATGATCCGGTGGTCGTAGGTCGAGGTGAGCGTGAGGACCTTCGAGACGCCGATCTTGTTGAGCGCCTCCTCGGAGGTCCCCGCGAACTCGGCGGGGTAGTCCATGGCGCCGACGCCGATGATCGTGCCCTGGCCCTGCATCAGGCGCGGCACCGAGTGGACCGTGCCGATGGTGCCCGGGTTGGTCAGCGAGATCGTCGTGCCCGCGAAGTCCTCGACCGTGAGCTTGTTGCCCCGCGCGCGGCGGACGACGTCCTCGTAGGCCGACCAGAAGCCGGCGAAGTCGAGCGTGTCCGACTTCTTGATCGACGGGACCAGCAGCTGACGGGTGCCGTCGGGCTTGGCCAGGTCGATCGCGATGCCCACGTTGACGTGCGCGGGCGTCAGGACGCTCGGCTTGCCGTCGGCGACCGTGTACGAGGTGTTCATCGCGGGCATCTCAGCCAGCGCCTCGACCAGCGCGAAGCCGATGAGGTGCGTGAAGGAGATCTTGCCGCCGCGACCACGGGCGAGGTGGTTGTTGACGACGATGCGGTTGTCGACCATCAGCTTGGCCGGGACGGCGCGCACCGAGGTGGCCGTCGGGACCTCGAGCGAGGCCTCCATGTTGGTCACCACGCGCGCGGCCGGGCCGCGCAGCTTCTGGATGTCGTCGGCGGCCTGGACCTCGTCGGCCTGCGTGGCGCGCTGGGCGACCTGGGCGTACGGCGCGGTGGCGGGCTGGGCCGTCGCGATCGGCGACGTCACGGCCGGCGGCTCGGCGAACGGTGCGGCCTGCGCCGGGGGGAGCGCGGCCGGGGCTGCGGGAGGGGCAGGAGGCGGAGCGGCGGCCACCGGGGCCGCGACGACCGGCGTCGGCTTCGTCGCCGGGGTGCCGTTGGTCCGCGCGGGGGCCGGCCTCGTCGCCGGGGTCGACCCGTTGGTCGAGGCCTCGTCGGGCTTGTAGCCCTCGAAGAAGTCCCACCACGCGGGGTCGACCGCGTTCTTGTCCTGGAGGTACTGCTCGTACAGCTCGTCCACGAGCCACTCGTTGGCGCCGAAAACGGCACGGGTCGAGTCAGGATCCGCCTTCTGGGTCACGCTGGGATCGCCCACTTCCGCTGCGGTTCGTGACCGCGTCTCTGCTGGTGCACTTTGCTCGATCTGTTGATGACAACACTACGGCCTTCGCGCCTGTCGGCCCGCCTCAGGAGGCCCCGGCGGGGCCGATCCGCAGGCGTCTTCACCTCCCCGCCACACCCGGGTCAACGGGGGGCAACGGGGCAGTTCCGCGCGCCTCAAGGCGGGGTTGTCGGGACCCCTGGCAGGTCATGGTTCTGCACACCCGTCCAGCGGGGGTGAACGCGCTCAGGTGATGTCCCGCCGGAAGGTGGTCACACGCCCGACGGCGGCCAGCCCGACCCCGTACGCCAGCAGGACGAGCGCGCCCTGCCACCACTCGAGCAGGGTCCCCACGCCGGACTCGGAGTAGAAGCTCCCGCCGGAGATCGCCTCGCCCGCGGCGCCCGGCAGGTACGCCGCGACGCCGTGACCCCAGCTGGTCAGGGACAGGACGAACCGCAGGACCGGCTCCACGAACTGCGTGAAGGCGAGGACGACGACGATGACCGCCACCTGGTTGGTGAGCACGGTGCCCAGCCCGACGCCCAGCACGGCCCACAGGGCGAGAGCCAGGGCGGAGAGCGCGATCGTGCGCCACGTGGCCGCCGAGTCGAGGAACGTCGGCTTGCCCAGCGCCGTCAGCACGGCCGCCCCGGCGCCGACGGCCGCGAGCGTGCCCACGACGCCGTAGACGAGACCGAGGACGGCGGCGGCGACGACCTTCGCGGACACCAGCACTGTGCGCCGAGGCTCGGCGAGCAGGGTCGGCGTGATCGTCTGGTGCCGGAACTCCGCGGCGACGGCCAGCGCGCCGACGATCAGCGGGAACACGTACCCGAACGTCACGGCGATCGTGTAGACGGCCCGCACGACGGCGTCGGGCGCGCTGTCGACCGAGCCGGACGTGTCGCTCGTCGTGCCCGACAGGCCGCCGGCCTGGGAGATGCCCCAGCCGAGCACGGCGGACAGGAAGGCCATGTACACGACCATGGCGAGCAGCAGGATCCACCACAGGCGGGTGCTGACGAGCTTGCGGTACTCGGTGACCAGGGCCGCGCGCATCAGGACGCCACCGCCTCGACGGCACCGACCAGCTGGAGGAACAGGCCTTCGAGGCCCGGGTCCTGGCCGGCCAGCTCGTGCAGCTCGAGCCCGGCGGCGAAGGCGGCGGCGCCCACGGTGGCCGCGTCGACGTCCAGCAGGTCGGCCACGCGCGGGTCGGTCGGCGCGGACCGGGTCCAGCCCGACGACTCGACGAGCGCGGCGAGCCCGACCGCATCGGGGGACACCACCCGGACCCGGGTCCGCGCCATGGCGGCGAGGTCGGTGAGCGACGACGCGTGGGCCAACCGCCCACGGGCGATGATCACGACGTCGTCGACGGTCTGCTCGACCTCCGACAGGACGTGGCTGGACACCAGGACGGTCCGGCCTTCGGCGGCCAGGGCGCGCAGGAACCCGCGCAGCCAGCGGATGCCCTCGGGGTCGAGGCCGTTGGCGGGCTCGTCGAGCAGCAGCACGCGCGGGTCGCCCAGGAGGGTCGTGGCCAGGGCGAGCCGCTGCCGCATGCCGAGCGAGAACCCGCCGACGCGTCGGTCGGCCGCCGCGGAGAGGCCGACGAGTTCGAGCACCTGCGCGGCACGGGCGTCGGGGACGCCGGCCTGCGGTGCGTAGAGGCGCAGGTGGTCCAGCGCCGTGCGGCCGGGATGGAAGCTCGCCGCCTCGAGCGCGGCGCCGACCGTGCGCAGCGGGCGGGGGATCTGCCCGTAGGGCAGGCCGCCGATCGTGGCGGCGCCCGACGTGGGTCGGACCAGACCGAGCAGCATCCGCAGCGTGGTGGTCTTGCCGGCCCCATTCGGTCCGAGGAACCCGGTGACCCGCCCCGGGGCGACCTGGAAGGACAGGTCGTCGACCGCGCGGACCGGCCCGAACGACTTGGAGAGGTGGTCGACGAGGATCGTGCCGTCGGTCGTCATGCGTTCGACCGTAGTGTTCTAGTCGAGATAGAACAAGTCGCCTAGACGGCGGCGGGCAGGGTCACCCGCATGGTGCAGCCGACGTCGGTGTCGGCGACCTCGATCCGACCGCCGTGGAGCTCGACCGCCCAGCGCACGATCGCCAGCCCCAGACCGGTGCCACCCGTCGAGACCTGGCCCGTGAGCGCCGGGGTGTTGCCCCGCACGAACCGCTCGAACACGTGCGCCCGGTCGTCGCGCGCGATCCCCGGGCCGTGGTCGACCACGTCGATCCGCACCTCCGACCCCACGCGTGACGCCTCGAGCCGGACCTCGTCGTCGTCGGGGGAGTGCCGGACTGCGTTGTGCAAAAGGTTCGCCACCACCTGGTGCAGGCGGTCCGGGTCGGCCGGGACGGTGAGGTCGGGGGGGTCCACGACGACCGGGAATCGCAGGTGCTTCGTGGAGCCGACGAGCATCGCGCCGTCGGCGGCCTCCTCCAGGAAGCCGCGCAGGTGGACGTCGGCGATCTCCAGCGGGACGTCGCCCGCCTCGAGGCGGGACAGGTCCAGCAGGTAGGTGACCAGCCGGCCCAGCCGCTCGGTCTGCGCGAGCGCGGCCTGCATGGTCGCCGGGTCGGGCTCCGTGACGCCGTCGACGATGTTCTCCAGCTGGGCCTGCAGGGCGGTGACGGGGGTGCGCAGCTCGTGCGAGACGTTGGCGACGAGCTCGCGCCGGAACGTGTCGGCCTGCTCGAGGTCGTCGGCCATCGTGTTGAACGCGTCCGCGAGCTGGCCCACCTCGTCCAGGCTGGTCGCGCGGACCCGCCGGCTGTAGTCGCCGCCGGCCATGCGCCGGGCCGCGTAGGTCATCTCCCGCAGGGGCGAGGTCATGCCACGGGCCAGCAGCTGCGTGACGATGAGCGAGGCGACGATCGCGATCGGCAGCGTCCGCGTGGGGCCCAGGTGGTTGTACAGGCCGAACCAGGTGATGAAGGCGGCGAGGGTGACCGTCGCGGCGACGAGCACGCCGAGCTTGACCTTGATCGAGCGGAAGCGGTCGAGCGGCCGGACGTCGGGGATCCGCGAGCGGGCGAACTCGCCGCGGACGTGCCGGGGTGCGTTCACGCGCCCTCGGACACGTCGCCCGCGCTGTCGCTCGGCTCGAACGCGTAGCCGACGCCGTGCACGGTGCGGATGAGGTCGGGACCGAGCTTGCGGCGCAACGCCTTGATGTGGGAGTCGACCGTGCGCGTGCCGCTGGCGTCGACCCAGTCCCACACCTCCGCGAGCAGGCGCTCGCGCGTCAGCACGGTGCGGGGCGTCGCCGCGAGCGCGAGCAGGAGGTCGAACTCGGTGGGCGTCAGGTGGACCTCGACGTCGCCGCGCAGGACGCGCCGCTGGGCCCGGTCGACCGTGACGTCACCCAGCACGAGCGGCGGGTCGGGCTGGTCGGCTGCCGCCATCTCGGCCGCCCGCGTCGCGCGCTCCGTGCGGCGCAGCAGCGCCTTCGTGCGCGCGACGAGCTCGCGCATCGAGAACGGCTTGGTCATGTAGTCGTCGGCACCCACGCCGAGGCCGATGAGCATGTCCGTCTCGTCGTCGCGCGCCGTGAGCATGAGGACGGGCACCGGCCGCTCGGCCTGGATCCGTCGGCACACCTCGAGCCCGTCGATGCCCGGGAGCATCACATCGAGGACCACCACGTCGGGCCGCAGGCGCGACGCGGCGCTGACGCCGGCCAGCCCGTCGGCCGCCGACTCGACCGTCCACCCCTCCGCCGAGAGCCGGTGCACGATCGCCTGCGCGATCGCCGGCTCGTCCTCCACCACCAGGACCGTCGTGCCGGCCGCGCCGCCGGGTGACGTGTTCACGTTCGCCATGCCGCCAGCGTGGCACAGCGCAGCGCCGATGACGCCGCGACGGGTCCGTCAAGCCTGCGCCGGTGAGGGGACCACCCGTATGATGGCGCCCACCATGAGCAGCTCAAGAAGCTGCCGGCGTCGTTCCCGGGCCGACGAGCCCGAGGGAGACCATGCCGGCCACCTCCCCCTCTTTGTCATGACCTCCACGACGAGCGCCGGCCCCCGGGTCGGCGTTCGTCGTGCGCCCGGCGGTGACGCGTGCTGACCGAGTGGCTGCTGGTCGGCCTTGGCGTCGTGCTCACGCTCGGTACCGCGGTGTTCGTGGCGAGCGAGTTCTCGCTGGTCACGCTGGACCCGGGCCTGGTCGAAGGCCAGACGGCGGCCGACGACCGCCGCGGCCAGTCCGTGCTCAAGGCCCTGCGGCGGCTGTCGACCGAGCTGTCCGGCGCCCAGCTCGGCATCACCCTGACCACCGTCCTGCTCGGCTACACCACCCAGCCGGCCGTCGCGCGGCTGCTGAGCCTGCCGCTGCAGGACTCGGTGCTCGGGCAGGCGGTCGGCGGCGTCGTCGCGGCCGTTCTGGCGCTCATCGTCGTCAACGGGTTCTCGATGGTCGTCGGCGAGCTGATCCCCAAGAACCTGGCGATCAGCCGACCGATGCCCACCGCGCGCATGGTCGCGCCGCTCCAGCGCGGCTTCACCAGCGCGCTGCGACCGCTCATCACCCTGTTCAACGGCAGCGCCAACGCCCTGCTGCGGAGCGTCGGTGTGGAGCCGCGCGAGGAGCTCTCGGGCGCGCGGTCTCCGCAGGAGCTCGCGGCGCTCGTGCGTCGCTCCGCGCAGGTGGGCACGCTCGACGAGTCGACGGCCACCCTGCTCACCAACTCCATCGAGTTCACCGAGCTCACCGCCGTCGACGTGATGACCGACCGGCTGCGGCTCGTCGTCGTGCGGCGTGAGGAGTCCGCGGCCGACGTCATCGACGTGTCGCGCCGGACGGGCCACTCCCGCTTCCCCGTGATCGGCGACTCCAGCGACGACATCGTCGGCCTGGTGCACCTGCGCCGGGCGATCGCGGTGCCCTACGAGCGGCGCGCCGAGGTGCCCGCCGCCGCCCTCATGGTCGACGCGCCCCGCGTCCCGGAGACCGTGCACCTCGGACCGTTGCTGGTCGAGCTACGCGAGCAGGGCCTGCAGATGGCGGTCGTCGTCGACGAGTACGGCGGCACCTCGGGCGTCGTGACGCTCGAGGACGTCGTCGAGGAGCTCGTGGGCGACGTGGCCGACGAGCACGACCGCCGGCGCGCGTCGACCGCCCGGTCGGCGGACGGCTCGTGGCTGCTGCCCGGCGTGCTGCGGCCCGACGAGCTCGTCGAGGTCACCGGCCTCCACGTCCCGGCCGACGGCCCCTACGAGACGCTGGGCGGGTTGCTGATGTTCGTGCTCGGCCGCATCCCGGTCGACGGCGACGAGATCGTCGTCGATGGTGTCCGCCTTCAGGTCGAGGCGATGGCGGGCCGGCGGGTGGAACGGGTGCGCGTCTGTGCGGTCGATGCCGACGACGAGGGGGACGAGTCATGAGCTCGACCCTCGCCCTGGTGCTCGCGGCCGTGCTGCTCGCCGCCAACGCGTTCTTCGTCGGCGCGGAGTTCGCCATCATCTCGGCCCGGCGCAGCTCCATCGAGCCGCTCGCCGCCGCCGGCGATCGCCGCGCCAAGACGGTGCTGTGGGCCATGGAGCACGTCTCCCTGATGCTCGCGTGCGCCCAGCTGGGCATCACCGTGTGCTCCACGAGCCTCGGTGTGGTGGCCGAGCCGGCGATCGCGCACCTCATCGCCGACCCGCTCGCCGCGCTGGGCGTCAGCGAGGACCTCACGCACCCGATCTCCTTCGTCCTGGCGCTCGCGATCGTCGTCTACCTGCACGTGGTGCTCGGCGAGATGGTGCCCAAGAACCTCGCCGTCGCGGGGCCCGACCGGGCGGTGCTGATGTTCGGCCCGCCGCTCGTCTGGGTCGCCCGCGTGGTCGGGCCCGTCATCACGGTGCTGAACTGGATGGCCAACCACGCGCTGCGGCTGTTCGGCGTCGAGCCCAAGGACGAGGTGTCGTCGGCGTTCACCGCCCAGGAGGTCCAGTCGATCGTCGAGCGCTCGCAGGCGGAGGGGCTCCTCGAGGACGAGCAGGGGCTGCTCACCGGCGCGATCGAGTTCTCCGACCTCACCGCGCACGACGTCATGATCGGGACGGGTGAGCTGGTGGCCGTCGGACCGGGCAGCACGCCGGAGGACGTCGAACGGCTCGTGGCGCGGACGGGGTTCTCCCGCTTCCCGGTCGTCGACGAGTCCGGCGTCCTCACCGGGTACCTGCACCTCAAGGACGTCCTGTACGCCGACCAGACCAACCGGGCCGTGCCCGTGCCCGCCTGGCGCGTGCGCGCGCTGGCGGTCGTCGGGCCGCAGGACGAGATCGAGGACGCGCTCGCAGCCATGCAGCGGTCGGGCTCGCACCTGGCGCGGGTCGACGAGGGCACCCAGACCGTCGGCGTGGTGTTCCTCGAGGACATCCTCGAGGAGCTGGTCGGCGAGGTCCGGGACGCCATGCAGCGAGGGCAGATGTCCTGACCACGGTCGGCTGGGGGGGGGGGGGGGCATCGCGTGCGCCTCTCGGCGTGTCGCCCCGCGTGTCGCCCGGTATGTCCGCTCGACGGACTGGACATTCGTCCAGGGGGGTTGGAAGCGCGCCCGCGAGCCGTTATGGTTTCGTGACCGCAGTCGCCAGGACGTGTCCGAAGCGTGCTCGACGACGACGTCGCGGCAGATCAGACGCGTGAACGAGACTGGAGGTGTCGTGGGGTCGCACAGCGAGGAGCCCGTGACAGGCCTCCCGACACGCCGCAGCCTCCGCGAGGCAGAGCGGCGTTCCGCTGCCGAACCCGTCTCGACGCCGGTCCCCGTGACCGCCCCGCGCATCGATCCTGACTCCCCGACGGCTGTCCACCACGTGCCGGCCTGGGCGGCGCACCGCACGCCGGTCGCGCCCGCCACCGAGCAGCTCGCGCAGGTCGCGCAGCGGCCGGTCGCACCGTCGGCCCGCCCTGCCGGTTTCTCCCCGCAGTGGGCTGCCGCTCCGACGCTGTCCGCCGAGCCGGCTACTCCTCCGGCCGAGCGCCGCTGGTCGGCGGCCCCGCAGGACCGTGCCGTCGCGCCGGTGGCTCTGCCGACGCTCCCCGCGGTCCTGCCTGCGATCTCGCCGGCCCTGGAGCAGACGGTGGTCGCGCAACCGGTTGTCCCCGAGCTCGCGGCCGTCGAGCACGGCACGGCGCGTCGCCGCACCGGCCGACCCACGCGCATGGCGGCACGCCTCGGCGTCCTCGGCGTCCTCGCCGGCATCACGGTCGTGATCCCCGTCAGCCAGGGCGTCGTGCCCAGCCCGGTGGCCTTCGGCTCGGACGCCCTGGCGGACACGACGCTGCCGACGACGGTCTCCGCCCTGGCCGGTTCGTCGCTCTCGGCGCTGCCGCCGTCCTCGCTCGTGTCCGCCGACGGCGCCCTGCAGGCGAGGAGCCTGTCGGCGGCGTCCAGCCGCACCGAGGAGCGGTCCCTGCTGGCCGGCTGCGACGGCTCGGTGCGCCCCGCCGGTCAGAACGGCCTGCTCAAGGTCTCCGACCTGTGCACCCTGTGGGACAACCACACGCAGCTGCGCGCGGACGCGGCCGTCTCCCTGGCGGAGTTCAACCAGGCCTTCGCCGCGCGGTTCGGCGGCGACCTGTGCCTCGCCTCCGGCTACCGGACCCTCGCGCAGCAGCGCGCGGTCAAGGCGCAGAAGGGCGGCCTCGCCGCCGCACCCGGCAAGAGCAACCACGGCTGGGGCCTCGCCGTCGACCTCTGCCAGGACCAGACCTCCGGCGTGAAGTGGCGCTGGATCACGGAGAACGGGCCCACCTACGGCTGGCAGAACCCCGCGTGGGCCCAGCCCGGCGGCAGCGGCCCCCACGAGAAGTGGCACTGGGAGTACGAGAAGGGCGTCGAGGCCGACGGCGAGTACTACGACGGCTGACGCCGCCGCGTGAACCTCACAGCAGCCTGAGGCCCCACGTCATCGTGTGGCTCTCGCCCGGCGCCAGGTGCACCAGGTCGTTCCCGGTGCGGAAGGCGTCCGCGATGCACGTCATCGGCTCGGCGGCCACCCCGCGGCGCGAGATGTGCTCGACCGTGTCCCCGGTGCAGACCTGCCACGCCTTCGTCGCGTCGTCGGCCCACATGGCGACCGTGCGCCCGTCGGGGCAGCCCAGCCGGATCCACGAGATGCCCTCGGCGTCCCGGATCAGGTCGATCCAGGCGTCGTCGAGGTCGAGGCCGTGCAGCAGGCGGGCCTCGCGCAGGTCGAAGCCGTCGGACACGCGCTCCGACCCCGTGGGCAGCAGCCGCTCGTCGATCGTCACGTGCCGGGCGGCGTCGACCTGCAGCGTGCAGTCGTCGACGTCCGCGTCGCCCGGCGACAGCCACGGGTGGAAGCCGATGCCGTACGGCGCCGTCGTCGTGCCGAGGTTCGTCGCCTCCGCGCGGACGTGCAGCCCGGCCCCGGTGAGCGTGTAGACCAGCTGCACCCGCACGGGCCACGGGTAGCCGTGCGTGGGGACGATGACGTGCTCGAGCGTCACCGAGGTGGCGTCGGCGTCGACCGTCGTGAACGTCGTGTGCGAGACCAGCCCGTGCAGCGCCGTCTGGCGGTGGTGCTCGGTGAGCGGCACCTCGTACGTCTCGCCGCGGTAGCCGTAGGCGCCGTCGCGCAGGCGGTTGGGCCAGGGCGCCAGCGTGGCGCCGGAGAAGGCCGGGGGGATCTGCGTCTCGTCGAACGGGAGCACCAGATCCCGGCCGTCGACCGTGTACTCCCGGAGGCTGGCGCCGACCGCCGTGATGACGGCACGTTGACCCCCGAGCTCGAGGACGTGCTGGCGGCCGGTGGGCAGGGGGGTGGTGATCGTCGTGGACACGCTCACACGCTAGCGGGCCGGACCCACGACCCGCGGCAGTGGGTCATGTGTCCGGCCCGCGGGCTCAGCGCGTGTGGTCGGCGGTCGTCCGCCGGCGGGCCAGCACCACGAGGGCTGCGCCGGTCGCGACTGCCAGCGCGCCGAGCGCCCCGACCGTGGTGGCGGCGGAGCCGGTCGCGGCGAGCGTGGCGGTCACGTCGGTCGCATCCGACKGCTCCGCCGCGAGGACCTCGCTGATGAACTCCGGCTCCGTCGTCGTCGKCAGCGCCGGGTCGGCGGTCGGCGCGAGGTCGCCCGCAGCGTCCGTGGCGTCCGAGCCTGTCGCGTCGCCCGAGCCGCTGTTGTCGGTGTCGCCGTTGTCGGTCGAGCCGGTGCCGCTGTCGCCGGTGCCGCTGTTGTCGGTGTCGCCGTTGTCGGTCGAGCCGGTGCCGCCGCCGTCGCCGGAACCGCCGCCGGTCTCGTTAGCCGGGTCGGTGCAGACGGGCGCCTGATGGCCCTCGCCGAAGTGCTGGTTGTACAGGCTGACCTGCACCCACGTCACGCAGTACCCACCGGGGAAGGATGCGGCGAACTTCGGGTGGTCCGTCCATGGGTAGTAGCTCTTCCCGACGTACCGGGCCTGCGGCCAGATGCCGTTGTCCGGCACGGACTGCTGCACGTTGAACGACTTCTCGCCGGTCCCGTCCAGTTTGGTGACCTTGTAGTTGATGTGCCCGTTCGCCTCAAATGTCGTCCCCTTGGGCAGTGTCAGGCCGGCGGCGGTGACCGTGTACGGGGTCGCGGAATCCGAGCCGCCGTCGGCGTGCGCGGCGGTGGGCAGGAGCACGAGCGCTGCGGCGAGCAGGGCAGCGCCGAGGGCGCGAAAACGCATGGGGATGTCCTTCGATGGAGTCAGGGTGCACCGGCCTCGGTGCGGAGCGACGTCGCTTGGGCTCAGGCCCGGAGCTGGGCCCGACCCTAAAAGGGGGCTGCGGAATCGCGCGCTCGATCGTCGTCGCGCTGCTCGCCACCTGTTCGTCGTCAACCAATTGTCTGGGGCAAGCAACCCCAATTCCTAGGACCGAAGTCCCAGACGACTCCCTCCGACGGGTGAACGGGCGTCCCCCCTGTGGACAGCGGGGTGTGCTCACCGCCGCGTGTCCCCTAAGGTTCCGGCCAGCGTGCATTCGGACATGACGGATGAACCGGGCGCTGTGACCGAGAGCGAGGGGGCAGCCGTGGACGGTGTGGCGATCCTCGAGACCGAGGTCCGCGAGCTGATCCGGCGTCGGGGAATCGACCCGGTCCGGGACCGGCCCGGCGTGGTGTCGCTGGTCTCGGACGTGATCGCCGACTACGACGAGCGGTCGGTCGTCGGTGCGGTCCCGCCGCTGGTGGATGCGGTCGCCGCGCACAAGGCGGTCGTCGACGCCGTCGCCGGGCTGGGGCCGTTGCAGAAGTACCTCGACGACCCTGAGGTCGAAGAGATATGGATCAACGCGCCGACGCAGGTGTTCGTCGCGCGACGCGGGGAGTCCGAGCTCACGACGACGATCCTCACCGACGGACAGGTGCGAGACCTCGTCGAGAAGATGCTCAAGGTCTCKGGCCGTCGGCTCGATCTGTCCAGCCCGTTCGTCGACGCCAGCCTCCCGGGCGGGGAGCGGCTCCACGCGGTCATCCCCGACGTCACGCGGCAGCACTGGTCGGTGAACATCCGCAAGTACGTGGTCCGGGCGACCACGCTCGACGAGCTGGTGGGCCTCGGCACGCTCACCCCGCACGCGGCAGCGTTCCTGCATGCCGCCGTCCGTGCCGGGCTCAACATCCTGGTCTCCGGCGGCACCCAGGCGGGCAAGACCACGATGCTCAACGCGTTGGCCGGCGCGATCCCCGCGCGCGAGCGTGTGATCACGTGCGAGGAAGTCTTCGAGCTGCGGCTGGTCGCGCGCGACTGGGTGGCGATGCAGTGCCGGCAGCCGAGCCTCGAGGGCACGGGGGAGATCCCGCTGCGGCGGCTGGTCAAGGAGGCGCTGCGCATGCGTCCGAGCCGGCTGCTGGTCGGCGAGGTTCGCGAGGCCGAGGCGCTCGACCTGCTCATCGCGCTCAACGCCGGGGTGCCGGCCATGTGCACGATCCACGCGAACTCGGCCCGGGAGGCGCTGACCAAGCTGTGCACCCTCCCGCTGCTAGCCGGCGAGAACGTGTCCGACCGGTTCGTCATCCCCACGGTGGCCTCGGCGGTGGACCTCGTGGTGCACCTCGACCTCGACGGCACCGGCCGACGGCTGGTCCGAGAGATCGTCGCCGTGCCCGGCCGGGTGGAGCAGGGGATCGTCGAGACCGCCGACGTCTTCCACGCGCGTGACGGGCACCTGGTCCGCGCGGACGGCTACCCGCCGCACGCGGAGCGGTTCGCGCGCTCGGGCACCGACCTGGCCGCTCTCCTGCGCGGGCGCGGCTGATGGCGGTCGTGGTCGGGCTCCTGCTCGGAGCCGGCGTGGCGTGCATCTGGTGGTCGTTCTGGGCCGAGCCGAGGCAGGCCAGGGGCTCGCGGATGGCCGGCTGGCACGCCCGGACCCAGGACACCCTCGTGCAGGCCGGGGCGAGCGGGGTGACGCCGGGCGCGCTCGTGCTGACCAGCGTCGTCGTCGGGCTCGTGGTCCTCCTGGTGGGCGTGGTGCTGACCCGGATCCCGTCGATCGCGCTGTGCTTCGCGGTCTTCGCGGCGCTGGCGCCGTGGGCGGTCGTGCGAGGGCGGGCGCGGCGTCGGCGCGCGCGCCTTCGGCAGCTCTGGCCCGAGGTGGTGGACCACCTCGGCTCCGGGATCCGGGCGGGGCTGGCGCTGCCCGAGGCGGTCGCGCAGATCGGGGAGCGCGGCCCGGTCGAGCTGCGGCCGGCGTTCACGGCCTTCGCGGAGGACTACCGGGCGACCGGACGTTTCGGCGAGTGCCTCGACGCCCTGAAGGCGCGCCTGGCCGACCCCGTCGCGGACCGGATCGTCGAGGCCCTGCGCTTGACCCGGGACGTGGGCGGCACCGACCTCGGCCGGCTGCTGCGCACGCTGGCCACGTTCCTGCGCGAGGACGTCCGGACCCGCGGCGAGCTCGAGGCGCGGCAGAGCTGGACCGTCTACGCGGCGAGGCTGGCGGTCGCGGCCCCGTGGGTCGTGCTCGCCCTGCTGTCGACGCGTCCGGAGGCGGCGAGCGCGTACGACACCCCGGCCGGGTTCGCGGTGCTCGTCGTCGGAGGCGCGTGCACGGCGGTCGCCTACCTCGTCATGCTCCGCATCGCGCGGCTGCCCGACGACCCGCGGGTGCTCCGGTGAGCCCGGGCGTGGTGGGCGCGCTCGTCGGGCTCCTCGGGGGGCTCGGGTTGGCGCTCGTGGTGCTGCGGCTGCGGTCCCGCCGGATCGACTTCGACCAGCGCCTCGCGCCCTACCTCCGGCCGCAGCCCACGGGCTCTGGCCTGCTGCGGTCCGCACCCAGCGTGCGCGGGCCGTTCGCCACCGTGGAGCGGCTCGTCGCACCGGTGATGAGCGACGCCGTCCGGCTGGTCACGCGGCTCGGCTCCCCGACGTCGGAGCTGCGCCGTCGCCTGGAGCGGGCCGGCCGCAGCGAGACCGTCGAGCAGTTCCGGGCCGGGCAGGTCGTGTGGGGTGTGCTCGGGCTGGCGGCCGGCCTCGCGCTCGCGCTGCTGCTCGCGGCGACGCGGGGTTCCGGCGTCGGCGCCCTGGTCGTGCTCGTCGCCGTCTGCGGGCTCCTCGGCGTTCTCGCGCGTGACTGGGCCCTCAGCCGCGAGCTCCGGGAGCGGGAGTCCCGGATGCTGCAGGAGCTCCCGACGATCGCGGAGCTGCTCGCCCTGGCGGTCGGGGCGGGCGAGGGGGCGGTCGGTGCGCTCGAACGCGTCGTGCGGACGACCCACGGTGAGCTCACCGGGGAGCTGGCCCGGACGCTCGCCGACGCCCGCTCCGGCGCGCCGCTGACGGTCGCACTCGACAACCTGGCCGACCGGACGGGCCTGCCGGCGCTCGCGCGCTTCGCGGAGGGCGTCGCCGTCGCGGTCGAGCGGGGCACGCCGCTCGCCGACGTCCTGCGGGCGCAGGCGCAGGACGTCCGCGAGGAAGGGCGCCGCGCGCTCATGGAGACGGGCGGACGGAAAGAAGTGCTGATGATGGTGCCGGTCGTTTTTTTGATTCTTCCGGTCACCGTCGTCTTCGCGGTCTTCCCGAGCATGGTCGTCCTGCGGGTCGGCCTGTGACGGGCAGCGGTATCTGGTACGGCGCCCGGTGGGCGCCCGACGAAGGGACGACGACCGATGACGACGGGCAGCGAGACTCAGACGAAGGACGGCGGCGGCGGTCCGTCGCGCACCGCGACGTTGCTGTGGGGGTCGCTGGTGTGGGGCTCGACCGCGTGGAGCGCCGTGCGGCACCGGGTCGCGGGGCGCGGGTCCGACCGAGGCGACGTGCCGGGGTGGGTGCTGGTCACGTTGATGACCGCTGGCTTGGTCACCGCGCTGTGGATCATCGCGGGCGACGCGCTCGCTCGGGTGTTCGAGGATGCCATCGACAGCGTCAAGGCGCCCTGACAGGCGACGCTGGGTCGGCGATCGTCGACTTCGCGCTGGTCGGCGGGCTGGTGACCGTGCTGTTCGTGGCGGTGCTGCAGCTCACGGTCGTCCTGCATGTGCGCAACACGTTGGTCGACTCGGCGTCCGAGGGTGCGCGGTACGGCGCGCTTGTGGGGCACGATCCCGCGGACGGCGCCGCCCGGTCGCGTGACCTCATCGCCCAGTCGCTCTCCGCGGCGTACGCGCAGGACGTGAGTGCCGGTCTCGCCACGATCGACGGCCTGGACGTCGTCGAGGTCGAGGTGCAGGCGCCGCTGCCGCTCGTGGGGCTGGTCGGCCCCGCCGGCACGCTCACGGTTCGCGGACACGCCCTGCTCGAGGTCCCGTGACCGCGCGGTTCGGAGGCGACGAGGGCAGCTCGGTGATCGAGTTCCTCGGGCTCTCGCTCGTGCTGCTGGTGCCCCTCGTCTATCTCGTCCTCGTCCTCGGTCGCATCGAGGCGGCGACGTTCGCCGGCGAGGGGGCGGCGCGCGAGGCTGCCCGCACGTTCGTCGTCGCCGACGGTGCCGACGAGGGCGCGGCGCGTGCGATCGCCGCGGCCGGGATCGCGCTACGAGACCAGGGCTTCGACGACGACCCGGCCGAGGCGCTGACGATCACGTGCTCGGTCTCGCCGTGCCTGGCGCCGGGCAGCGACGTGTCCGCCCGGATCGACGTGAGGGTGCCGCTGCCCTTCGTGCCGGGGTTCGTGCGCGACGTCGTCCCGCTCGAGATCCCGGTCAGCGCCGAGCGCGTGGCGCCGGTGGACGCCTACCGGGCGGCCGGATGAGGCGCGGCCGGATGAGGCGCGGCCGGATGAGGCACGACCGAATGACGCGCGACCGGATGACGCACGGCCGGACGAAAAGCCGGGACGACGGCCAGATCATGATCCTCACGATCGGGTTCGTCGTCGTGGCGCTCCTGCTGGTGACGGTCGTGGCCTCGGCCGCGGGCGTGCACCTTGAGCGCAAGCGGCTGCTGGCGCTCGCGGACGTGCTCGCGCTCGAGGGCGCCGACGCCGTGGGCGACGACCGCTACTACGCGCCCGGTGCAGACCGGGATCCCGGACTCCCGCTGACCGATGCGGCGGTGCGGTCGGCGGTCGAGGAGTACCTGCGCGACAACCCAGACGCCGCGGCGCAGTGGGACCAGCTCGTGGTGCTCTCTGCCAGCACGCCCGACGGCACCTCGGCCCGCGTGCACCTCGGCGCCGTGACGCACCCCGTCCTGCTCAGCTGGGTACTCGCGGCGTGGCAGGACGGCATCGCGCTCGAGGCCGAGTCGACGGCCCGCGCGTCCTGACCGCGATATCGCTCCGGCTCGGTGCGCAGGCAGGCTCCGGTAGCCTGAGCGGTTGTGGCCACCACCGACTTCCCCTCCGCGATCCGTGATCTGCGCACCACCCTGGGCACCATCCAGGCGGTGAGCGACCCGACCGCGCTCCAGGCGAAGGTTGCCCAGCTCTCGGAGCAGGCCTCGGCCCCCGACCTGTGGGACGACCCGGACGCGGCGCAGAAGATCACCAGCGCCCTGTCGTCGACGCAGGCCGAGCTCGACCGCATGAGCAAGCTCGACGGGCGCATCGACGACCTCGAGACGCTGGTCGAGATGGCAGCCGAGGAGGAGGACGAGGAGACCCTCGCCGAGGCCGAGGCCGACCTGCTGAAGATCAAGAAGGACCTGGGCGAGCTCGAGGTCCGCACGTTGCTGGCGGGGGAGTACGACCAGCGCGAGGCCGTCGTGACCATCCGCGCCGGAGCCGGCGGCGTCGACGCCGCGGACTTCGCCGAGATGCTCCTGCGCATGTACCTGCGCTGGGCCGAGCGCCACAACTACCCGACCACCGTGCTCGACACCTCCTACGCGGAGGAGGCCGGCCTGAAGTCGGCGACGTTCGAGGTCAAGGTGCCCTACGCCTTCGGCAACCTGTCCGTCGAGGCGGGCACGCACCGCCTGGTCCGCATCTCCCCCTTCGACAACCAGGGCCGACGCCAGACCAGCTTCGCAGCCGTCGAGGTCATCCCGCTCATCGAGTCGAACGACTCTGTGGACATCCCCGAGTCGGAGATCAAGGTCGACGTCTTCCGCTCGTCGGGCCCCGGCGGCCAGTCGGTCAACACCACCGACTCCGCCGTCCGCATGACCCACATCCCGACCGGCATCGTTGTGTCGATGCAGAACGAGAAGTCCCAGATCCAGAACCGTGCAGCCGCGCTGCGCGTGCTGCAGTCCCGCCTGCTTCTCGTCCGCAAGGCCGAGGAGGACGCGAAGAAGAAGGCGCTTGCCGGCGACGTCAAGGCCAGCTGGGGCGACCAGATGCGCTCCTACGTGCTGCAGCCGTACCAGATGGTCAAGGACCTGCGCACCGAGCACGAGGTGGGTAACCCCGCCGCGGTCTTCGACGGCGACATCGACGACTTCATCGAGGCGGGGATCCGCTGGCGCCGCTCGGCGGAGTCCGCCGACGCCTGACCGCTAGTCGCACCCTCCCGCCTGACGCACCGGACCGCTCGCTGACGTCCGAACACCTGCGGGCTATAGCCCTCCGTTGTTCGGACGTCCTGGGAGGAATTGGCTGACGTCCGAACACCTGCGGGCTATAGCCCTCCGTTGTTCGGACGTCCTGCGAGGAGCTTGCTGACGTCCGCACGATCGGTCGCCCTGACGCTCGAATGTGCGGACGTCCCGCGACGAACCCGGAACGTCAGCACGATCGGTCGCCGCCCGAGGCTCGAATGCTCGGACGTCCCGCGACGAGCCCCCGGACGTCCGCAGGATCGGTCGCCCTGACGCTCGAATGCGCGGACGTCCCGGGAGGCCCCGCCCTCAGTGCCCGCACAGGGATTGTTGTGGCCCCGAACATGATTCGCCCAGGTGAGCGAACCGGGCACCAAAGAAAGCGCTTGCTCAGCCTGCAAGGTCACAGTTTGACCACGGAAAATGCGTCTGACCTTGTGAGGGACCCCGCCCGGCCATATGTTGTGGCCCGCAACATAGTCCGAGCGCCCGAAAGCGCCGGGTGGAGACGAGCGCAACGGGGCGTCGTCACGAGAGGGAGCACGATGCGACGAAGCATGGTTCTGGCAATGGCGGCCGTCACGGCCTCCGGCTTGCTGCTGGCCGGTTGTAGCAGCAACGACACGCCCAGCGGCAGCGACACGGCAAGTGGCGGAAGCAGCGAAGGGGCGGCGCCGAAGGTCGGCGTGATCCTTCCTGACACCAAGTCCTCGGCCCGGTGGGAGACCGCCGACGCCAAGTACCTGAAGGAGGCGTTCGATGCCGCGGGTGTCGACGCCGACATCCAGAACGCCCAGGGTGACAAGACCCAGTTCCAGACGATCGCGGACCAGATGATCACGAGCGGCGTCAACGTCCTCATGATCGTCAACCTGGACTCCGGGTCGGGCAAGGCGGTGCTGCAGAAGGCTCAGGCGCAGGGCATCGCGACGATCGACTACGACCGACTCACGCTGGGCGGCGGCGCGGACTTCTACGTGTCGTTCGACAACACGAAGGTCGGCCAGCTCCAGGGCGAGGGCCTGCAGAAGTGCCTCGATGACGCCGGCAAGACGAAGGCGAACATCGCGTTCCTCAACGGCTCGCCGACGGACAACAACGCCACGCTCTTCAAGGCGGGTGCGGTTGCCGCCCTGCAGCCGAAGACCACGAGCGGTGACTACACGGTGGTCGCCGACCAGGCCGTGCCCGACTGGGACAACCAGCAGGCCGGCACGATCTTCGAGCAGATGTACACCGAGACCGCCGGCAAGATCGACGGCGTCCTCGCGGCCAACGACGGTCTCGGCAACGCCGCGATCGCCATCCTCAAGAAGAACGGCGTGAACGGCACCGTCCCGGTGACCGGTCAGGACGCGACGGACCAGGGCCTGCAGAACATCCTTGCCGGCGACCAGTGCATGACCGTCTACAAGGCCGTCAAGAAGGAGGCCGACGCCGCTGCGGCGCTGGCCATCGCGGCCGCCAAGGGCGACAGCACCTCTGACCTGGCCACGGGTTCGGTCGACGACTCCGAGTCCGGCAAGAAGGTTGCGGCTGTCCTGCTCGACCCCGAGGCGATCTACTTCGACAACGTCAAGGACGTCATCGCCGACGGCTACACCACGAAGGACAAGGTCTGCACGGCCGACTACACGGCCAAGTGCGCTGAGGCCGGCATCTCCTGACGCACGACACCGGGGTGGTCGACCGACCACCCCGGTGACCAGGCGGGGCCGGTTCGCGCGAGCGGCCGGCCCCGGCCTGGCGCCCGGGTAACCCGGGAGAACGACAACGACCGACCGACGAAGACGTCGCCGCAACACCCGCACAGACCCGCGACGACGCGGGGTGAACCGACGGACCCCACGAGGTGGACGATGACACAAGCAGCGCATGCCGCACCCGACCTGGCCCCTCCACCGACGCTCGAGGTCCGGGGAGGGCGGAAGAACTTCGGCGCGGTGCACGCGCTGCGCGGCGTCGACCTCGTCGCCCGGGCCGGTGAGGTCACGGCGCTGGTCGGCGACAACGGCGCCGGCAAGTCGACGATGATCAAGTGCGTCGCGGGCATCTTCCCGTTCGACGCGGGCGAGGTGCTCTTCGAGGGCGAGGCGACGCACATCAGCTCGCCGGCCGACGCCAACGACCTCGGCATCGAGGTCGTCTACCAGGACCTCGCGCTGTGCGACAACCTCGACATCGTCCACAACATGTTCCTCGGGCGGGAGATCAAGAGGGGCATCCGGCTCGACGAGTCCGCGATGGAGACCCGCGCCGCCGAGGTGCTCGCCAGCCTGTCGGTGCGGACCGTCCGGTCCATCCGGCAGCACGTGGCCAGCCTCTCCGGCGGCCAGCGCCAGACGGTCGCGATCGCGCGTGCCGTGCTGTGGAACTCCAAGCTCGTCATCCTCGACGAGCCGACGGCCGCGCTGGGCGTTGCGCAGACCGAGCAGGTGCTGCAGCTCGTCCGACGGCTGGCCGACGCCGGCCTGGCGGTCGTGCTGGTCTCGCACAACATGAACGACGTCTTCGAGGTCGCCGACAGCATCAACGTCCTCTACCTGGGCCAGACGGCCGCGCAGGTGCGCACCAAGGACACGTCGCGCACCGAGGTCATCGAACTCATCACGAGCGGCTCCGCCGGGTTGGCACCCGGCCAGGTGGCACCGCGGATCTCGCCGGACGCGCCCGAGCGCGCCGGGAGCGCCACGGCCACCACGAGCGACGCGCCGACCACCACGAACGGGAGCACCTCCGCATGAGCACGTCCACGGTTCCCCCGGCGCAGACGTCGCCTTCCCTCCTGGCCGGCTCGGTCGAGCAGCCCACGTTCGGCGAGGCGGTCGGTAGCTACGTGAGCAAGGTGCGCGGCGGCGACATGGGCTCGCTGCCGGCCATCCTCGCGCTCGTCGTGCTCCTCGCGGTCTTCGTGATCCTCAAGCCGGCGACCTTCCCGTCCATCGGGAACATCGCCAACCTGTTCCAGCAGGGCGCGGTCGTCGTGACGATCGCGATGGGCCTCGTGTTCGTCCTGCTGCTGGGCGAGATCGACCTGTCGGCGGGCTTCACGTCCGGGACCTGCGGTGCCGTGCTGGCCACCTGTCTCGTCGTCTACCACTGGCCGTGGTGGGCGGCGCTGCTCGCGGCGCTGGTGACCGGCCTGATCGTCGGCACGTTCCTGGGAACGATGGTCGCGCGCGTCGGCATCCCGTCGTTCATCATCACGCTGGCGATGTTCCTGGCGCTCCAAGGCGTCGTGCTCCTGATCATCGGCTCGGGCGGCAACATCTCGATCACGGACCCGGTGATCATCGCGCTGCAGAACAAGAACGTCCCACCGCTGTTGGGCTGGGCGATCGCGATCATTGCCGTGCTCGCCTACGCCGGTTCGAGCCTGCGCACCTGGCAGCTGCGCCGCAAGCGCGGGCTGCTCGCCGCGCCGCTCGGCATGGTCGTGCTGAAGATCGTCGCGCTCGGTGGCGTCGTCATCGCGATGGTCGCCATCCTCAACCAGGAGCGCAGCCTCAACCCGCTGCGGACCTCGATCATCGGCGTGCCCATCGTGGTGCCGCTCATCGTCGTGCTGGCGCTCGGTCTGGGCTTCGTGCTGACGCGGACGGCGTTCGGCCGGCACATCTACGCGGTCGGTGGCAACGCGGAGGCCACGCGCCGGGCGGGCATCAACGTCAAGGCCGTCCGGACGGCGTGCTTCATGATCTGCTCCACCATGGCGGCGGTCGCCGGTGTCCTGGCGGCGTCGCGCGCGACGTCGGTGGACCCGAACGCGGGCGGCTCGAACGTCCTGCTCTACGCCGTGGGCGCGGCCGTCATCGGTGGTACGTCGCTCTTCGGTGGCAAGGGCCGGATCATCGACGCGCTCATCGGTGGTGCCGTGATCGCCGTCATCGACAACGGCATGGCTCTGCTCGGGTACTCGCCGGGCGTCAAGTACGTTGTCACCGGTGCAGTGCTCGCCGCTGCCGCGGCCGTCGACGCGATCTCTCGTCGTCGAGCAACGGTCACGGGCCGCGGCTAGAGGAACTTGAGGGAGGCTGCTGGTGCGGCTCGGCGCTGGTCCGCCGGTCCGGCGCGCCGACGCGGCTGCGCAGGACGACGTCAGAAGGGCCAACCTCTCGGCCGTCCTCCGGCTGCTGCACTTCCACGGTCCGGCAACGCGGTCGGACCTGGTGGCCAGCACCGGGTTCAACAGGTCGACCGTCGGGTCGCTCACGTCCGAGCTGGTCAAGCTCGGGCTGGTGCGTGAGCGACCCGGCGTCGTCTCCGGCAAGGGCCGGCCGTCCAACGTGGTGGAGCCCGTCAGCACGAGCGCGCACGTGCTCGCCTTCGACGTGACGCCCTCGAGCGTCGGCGCCGCGCGGGTCGGGCTGGGCGGCTACATGCTGCAGGTCCGGCGGCGGCTGCACACCACGTCGCCGCACGACGTCCCGGCGGTGGTCCGGCTCATCGCGACGCTGGCCAAGGAGATGCAGGCGAAGGCCGCGCCCGGGTCGGTGTGCCTGGGCCTCGTCGTCTCGGTGCCGGGCAGCGTGCGGCAGCCGGACGGGCTGGTCCGCCGCTCGCCTCCGCTGGGCTGGTACGAGGTGCCGTTCGCGGATCTCCTGCGCGAGGCCACGGACCACGAGTACCCGGTCGCCGTCGGCAACGACGGGGACCTCGGTGTCGTCGGGGAGTACCTGCGGGGGGCCGCGCGGGGCCAGCAGGACGTGCTCTACGTCCGCGGCGAGGTCGGCGTCGGTGGCGGGGTGGTCGTCGACGGCGAGCTGCTCAAGGGTGCGGGCGGCTACGCGGGCGAGGTCGGCCACCTCGTCGTGAAGCCGGGCGGGCGCGTGTGCTCGTGCGGCGCGCGCGGGTGCTGGGAGGCGGAGATCGGCGACGCCGCGATCATCAAGGCCGTCGGCCGCGACCCCCGGGAGTCGGACATCGAGGACGTGCTCAGCGACGTCGCCATCGGCAACCGGCGCGCCATCGGCGGCGTGCGCAAGACGGGGGAGTGGGTGGGCCTCGGGCTGGCCAGCCTGGTGAACATCTTCAACCCGCGCGTGGTCGTGCTCGGCGGGACGCTCGGCGCGCTCTACCCGACGATGGAGCCGACGCTGGCGGCGGCGTACTCGCGGGCATTGGGGCCGATGCGGGAGCAGGCGCTGCTGGTGCGGTCGGACCTGGGGTCGGACGCGCAGCTGGTGGGGGCCGCCGAGGTGGCGTTCGCCGACGTGCTGGAGGACCCGGCGGGCACGCTCGAGGCGCGGACGGAAGACGTGGTCGAGGCGCTGTCGGGAACGTAGCGGGGCCGACATTCTGCACCAATCGCCCGCGCGTCCCGTTCTCACAGGCAACGGTCGGCGTGTCACCACCGGGAGGGGTGCGGTCCGCTGCCTACTCTCGACGAGGCCAGTGCTGTACCCCGTCCGTCCCCGAACCTGGCCCGCGAGCATCGTGATCAGATTCGAGAACGTCACCAAGGTCTACGCGCGCGGCGCCCGACCGGCGCTGGACCGTGTGTCCCTGGATGTCGAACGGGGCGAGTTCGTCTTCCTCGTCGGGGCCTCCGGCTCCGGCAAGTCGACCTTCCTGCGCCTGGTGCTGCGGGAGGAGCGGGCCTCGGCCGGCCGCGTGTTCGTGGCCGGCAAGGAGCTCGGCACGCTGTCGTCGTGGAAGGTGCCGACGCTGCGCCGCCACATCGGCGCCGTGTTCCAGGACTTCCGGCTGCTGCCCAACAAGACCGTGTTCGAGAACGTCGCGTTCGCGCTGCAGGTCATCGGCAAGCCGCGCCACCACATCCTCACGACCGTGCCGGACACGCTGGAGATGGTCGGCCTGGCCGGCAAGGAGAAGCGCCGCCCGCACGAGCTGTCCGGCGGCGAGCAGCAGCGCGTGGCCATCGCGCGCGCGTTCGTCAACCGCCCGAACATCCTGCTGTGCGACGAGCCGACGGGAAACCTCGACCCGACCACGTCCCTGGGGATCATGCGCCTGCTCGACCGGATCAACCGCACGGGCACCACGGTGGTCATGGCCACGCACGACGACGAGATCGTCGACCAGATGCGCAAGCGCGTCATCGAGCTGTCCACCGGCGAGCTGGTCCGTGACCAGTCGCGCGGCGTCTACGGGTCGGACCGCTGATGCGCCTCCAGTTCATCCTGTCCGAGATCGGCCTCGGCCTTCGTCGCAACCTGTCGATGACGATCTCCGTCATCCTCGTGACCTTCGTGTCGCTCATGTTCGTCGGCTCGGCCGCGCTGCTGCAGACGCAGATCGGCAAGATGAAGGACGACTGGTACGACAAGGTCGAGGTCTCCGTCTTCCTGTGCCCGCAGAACTCCACGGAGCCGACGTGCGCGAGCGGTGAGGTCACGGACGACCAGAAGGCCGACATCCAGGCCGCGCTCGACTCGCCGGAGATCAAGCCGTACGTCGAGCACGTCTACACGGAGTCCAAGGAACAGGCGTACGACGCCTTCCAGAAGCAGTTCAAGGACCAGTTCTGGGCGACGGCGGCGACCGTCGACGACATGAACTCCTCCTACCGCATCAAGCTGACCGACCCGAAGCAGTACCAGGTGGTCGCGGACGTGGTCTCCGGCCGGCCCGGCGTCGAGGACGTCAAGGACCAGCAGCGGCTGTTCGACAAGCTGTTTACCGTGCTGAACAGCGCGACGCTCCTGGYCGGTGGGCTCGCGCTCGTCATGCTCCTGGCCGCGGTCCTGCTCATCACGACGACCATCCGGCTGTCCGCGCTGAGCCGCCGCCGCGAGACCGGCATCATGCGCCTGGTCGGGGCCTCGACCATGTTCATCCAGCTGCCGTTCATGCTCGAGGGCGCGATCGCCGCCACCATCGGCGCGCTGCTGGCGGTCGGTGGTCTGTGGCTGGGCGTCGGCTACCTGGTCGACGACTGGCTGGGCGAGTCGGTGACCTGGATCCCGTACGTCAGCACCGCGGACGTGCTCGCCATCGCGCCGATCCTCATCGTGGTCGCCATCGCGCTTGCCGCGATCTCGTCCTTGGTCACCCTCAGCCGCTACACGAGGGTGTGACGATGCGCCGCCTCCGGATGCCCGCGTTCCTCGTCGTCCTCACGCTCCTGGTGACGGCGTTCTTCGCCGCACCGGCGAGCGCGGACAGCATCGACGACCGGCGCAAGGCGGCCGAGGCGCACAAGGCGGCCGTCGCCAAGGCTCGCGACGACACCGAGGCCGCGATGGAGGGCGTCGACGCGAGCATCCAGGCGCTCGCGATGCAGCTGGCGGACACCCAGGCGCAGATCCCCACCGCGCAGGCGACGCTCGACGCGGCGAACGCGGCGCTGGAGAAGGCGCAGCGCGAGGCCGCGATCATCGCGGCGCGGCTGGTCGACGCGCAGGACCAGCAGGCGACGATCTCGACGACGATCACGCAGGACGCCGAGCACGCGACCGCGATGCGCGCGGCCATCGGGCAGATGGCCCGGCAGGCCTACCAGGGCGGCGGCAGTGTCTCGGGCGTCGACGTCATCCTCGACTCGCAGAGCACGGCCGACTTCGTGCAGCGCTACGGGCTCATGGCCACGGCGCTGCGCACGCAGGCCCAGATCCTCGACGACCTCAAGGCGACCGAGTCCGCGAACAAGAACGCGGAGGCACGCCTCGGCGCGGTGAAGGACAAGATCACCGAGCTCAAGGCCGCGGCCGACCAGAAGGTGGTCGAGGCCGACGCGGCGAAGACGGCCGCGGCCGCCGCGAAGGCCGCGCTGGACGCGTTGCTCGCCCAGCAGATCAGCCAGCAGCAGGCGCTGGACGCCCAGAGGGCCGCCCTCGAGGCGCAGCTGGCCCAGGCCGACGCGGAGGCAGCGGCCGTGCAGGCCGAGCTCCAGGCGGCGATCGCGGAGCAGAAGGCGCGCGACGCCGCGGCGGGCAAGCCGCACGGCGCGGCCGGGCCCATCGGCACCGCGCTGTTCTCCAACCCGTCGAGCATCAACCCGATCTACGTGACGTCCGAGTACGGCATGCGCATGCACCCGACGCTGCACTACGTCCGCCTGCACGCCGGCATCGACCTGCGCACCTACTGCAACACCCCGGTGTACGCGGGCCGCGCCGGCACGGTGACGTGGGCCAAGACGCGGTTCGGCTTCGGCAACCAGGTGATGATCGACAGCGGGTTCGTCAACGGCAACGCCCTGTCGGCCAGCTACAACCACCTGACCAGCTTCGCGGTGAGCGCCGGGCAGCACGTGGAGCAGGGGCAGCTCATCGGGCGGTCGGGCAACACCGGCACGTCGGCGGCCTGCCACCTGCACTTCGAGGTCTACGTCAACGGTGCGACGACGAACCCGCGGCCCCTGCTCGGTCTCTGATTCCGCTGGCCTGCGCCAGGTAGTCTCGACCCGGTTTCATTCGCGCAGCAGGAACGAGGTTCGACCACCGTGGCCAAGGAGAGCGGGCGCAAGCTCGTCGCCTCAAATCGCAAGGCTCGGCACGACTACGTCATCGAGGACGTGTTCGAGGCCGGACTGGTGCTCAGCGGCACCGAGGTGAAGGCGCTGCGCCTGGGCCGCGCGTCGCTGGTGGACGGCTGGTGCGAGGTGACCAACCACGAGCTGTGGCTCGAGGGCGTGCACATCCCCGAGTACTCGCAGGGCACCTGGACCAACCACGCGCCCCGCCGCAAGCGCAAGCTGCTGCTGCACCGCACCGAGATCGACCGCCTGGAGTCCCGCACCCGCGAGAAGGGGCAGACGATCATCCCGCTGTCCCTGTACTTCCTCGACGGGCGCGCCAAGGTCGAGATCGCGCTGGCCCGCGGCAAGCGCGAGTGGGACAAGCGGCAGGCGCTGCGCGAGCGCCAGGACAACCTGGAGGCGAACCGCGCGATCCGCGAGAAGCGCGACCTGTGAGGACCCTGCGGGCGTCGGTCGTCGCCCTCTTTCTCGTCCTGTTCACCGCAGTCCCTGCTCTCGCCGCCCCCGACCAGTCGAGCGGCCGGGAGATCACGCGGTACGACGTCACCGCCGCGCTGACGGCGGACGGCGTCATGAAGGTCGCGCTCGACTTCGACTTCGACTTCGGCGACGAGCCGGGTCACGGACCTTTCCTGACCTTGCCGACGAGGGTCTACTACGACGACTCGTCGGACCGCGCGTTCCGCTACACCGACATCTCGGCGTCGTCGTCGACCGGAGCTCCCGCGCAGGTGAACCGCGAGGAGTCGGACACGGCCCTGATCCTGCGCATCGGCGACCCGAACGTGGACAACGTCTCCGGCGTGCAGACGTACCACGTCGAGTACACGGTCGACGGGCTGGTCAACCCCGCTAACGCGCAGCACTCCGGCGACGAGCTGTACTGGAACGTCATCGGCGCCGGCTGGGAGATCCCGCTGGGCGACCTGTCGGTCGAGGTCACCGGCCCCGCCGCCGTCGAGGGCGCCGTCTGCTTCGCCGGTCCCGAAGGCTCCACCTCGTCGTGCACCTCGGTCGCGTTCGACGGTTCGTCGTCGACCTTCACGCAGGACCTCGTGCCCGTCGGCTCTCAGTTCTCGACGGTCACCGGGTGGCCGGCCGGGACGTTCCCGGGGGTCGAGCCGATCCTCGTCGACAAGCCCGACCCGCTCGGTCCCGTGCAGCCGGTGTCGCCGCTCGGCGTCCTGGCGCTGCTCGTGCTCATCGGCGGCGCCCTCCTGGCGATCGTGCGGGTGCGACGGACGGGCCGCGACCGCGCCTACCTCGGCCTGACGCCCGGCCTGCGACCCGCGGACAACCAGCCGGGTGCCGCGTCGGGCTTCCGCGACCGTCGCGAAGTCGTCTCCGTGCAGTTCCAGCCGCCGGAGGGCGTGCGGCCGGGGGAGGTGGGCACGCTCGTCGACGAGAAGGCCGACCCGGTCGATGTGACCGCGACGCTGGTCGACCTCGCGGTGCGCGGCTGGCTGCGGATCGAGGAGGTCCCGCGGTCCAACCCGAAGAAGAAGGCCAACGACTGGACCCTCGTGCAGACGAGGAACCGCGACGGCTCGCTGCTGCCGTTCGAGGACACCCTGCTGCGGGAGATCTTCACGTCGGCCACGGCGGTCAAGCTGTCGGACCTCAAGACCACGTTCGCGTCGTCGATGGCGCAGGTGCAGGACGGTCTCTACACGCACGTCACCGAGAAGGGCTGGTTCCGGTCGAACCCGAAGTCGGTGCGCGCCGCGTGGCGCGCGGCCGGCATCGTGCTCGTCGTGATCGGCGTCGGCCTGGCGCTGTTCGCCTTCGCGTCCGGCGTCTCCGTCACGGGGATCGCGCTGGTGCCGATCGCGATCGCGGTCGTCGGCGCCCTGGTCGCGCTGCTCGGCAACGCCGCCCCCGCCCGCACCGAGGACGGCACCGCGGTGCTCGCGCAGTCGCTGGGCTTCCGGCGGTACCTCGCGACGGCCGAGGCGAACCAGCTTCGCTTTGAGGAGGGCGAGGACATCTTCAGCCGGTACCTGCCCTACGCGATCGTATTCGGGCTGGCCGACCGGTGGGCGCGCGTGTTCTCCGAGCTCGCCGCGCAGGGCCGCGCGGTCGCGCAGCCCGGCTGGTACGTAGGCGGCTACTACCCGGGCCAGAACATCTTCTGGGCGACCGCGTTCGCGTCGTCGCTGGATCGCTTCTCTTCTATAGCCACGGAGGCCATCTCCGCCCCGACGCCCGGCTCGTCCGGCGGATCCGGCTTCTCCGGCGGGTTCTCTGGCGGGGGAGCCGGCGGCGGTGGTGGCGGGGGCTGGTAAGACTTCTCGTATGACGCTGCCGGTGATGCCGCCCGTGGACCCCATGCTCGCCAAGTCGGTGCCTTCCATACCCGCGGGCAAGCTGTACGAACCGAAGTGGGACGGCTTCCGGGCCATCGTCTTCCGCGACGGGGACTCCGTGGAGATCGGCTCCCGGAACACCAAGCCGATGCAGCGGTACTTCCCGGAGATCGTCTCCGCCGTCCTGTCGTTTCTCCCGGAGCGGTGCGTCGTCGACGGCGAGATCATCGTGCCGTCGTCGTCGCACAGCGGCCTCGACTTCGAAGCGCTGCTGCAGCGGGTGCACCCCGCGGAATCGCGGGTCCGGCTGCTGTCGGTCGAGACGCCCGCGCGGCTGGTGCTCTTCGACGTGCTGGCTCTGGGGGACGACGACCTCACGGGGTTGCCGTTCTCCTCGCGGCGTGAGGTGCTCTCGTCGTTGGTGAAGCCCGGCGGCCCGATCTCGGTCACCGCGCAGACGGACTCGTTGGACCTCGCCACGCAGTGGTTCTCGCAGTTCGAGGGCGCGGGTCTCGACGGCATCGTCGCGAAGGACCCCGCGGGCCTCTATGAGCCCGGCAAGCGGACCATGCAGAAGATCAAGCACGAGCGCACCGCCGACTGCGTGGTCGCCGGCTACCGCCCGCACAAGTCCGGGGACGACGCCGTCGGGTCGTTGCTGCTGGGGCTGTACAACGACGACGGCGTGCTGGCCTCCGTGGGCGTCGCGGCGTCGTTCCCGATGGCGCGGCGGCGCGAGCTGGTGACGGAGCTGGCGCCCCTGGTGGTGCCGCTGGAGGGGCACCCGTGGGACTACTCGGCCGCCGCCCGCACGCCTCGCGAGGCGGCGGGGAGCCGGTGGTCCGCGGGGAAGGACCTCTCGTTCGTGCCGCTGCAGCCGTCGCTGGTGGTCGAGGTCGCGTACGACCACATGGAGGGCGATCGCTTCCGGCACACCGCGCAGTTCCGTCGCTGGCGCCCGGACCGCTCTGCTGACTCGTGCACCTACGCGCAGCTCGAGGAGCCGGTCTCGTACTCGTTGTCGGACGTCCTCGCCGCCGGCTGACGTTCCACAGGTCGCGCACGGGTCGATACCAGCGATCTCCCGGTTCGCCCGAGTTACCTGATCCTTGTCGGCACCACCCCGGGTGCCGCCGAGGAGGGCAGGACCATGGACGAGCAGCAGCGCAACGAGACCGCCGCGGGTGGCGACGAGTTCCCATCGACGAGCGCGCACCCGGCCCTGCCGGCGGCCAACCCGACGGACCCGCATCCCGCCTCCGTCGCAACCGCCGCCAAGCCGACCGTGCGGCGCGGCCTGGCGATCGGCGCGGCAGGCGGCGCGCTCGCCCTCGGTCTCCTGGCCGGCGGGGTCACGGCCGGGGCAGTCGTGGCGGCCCACGCGTCGACCACAGACGACAGCACCACGACGAGCGCCCAGGGCGCCTCGTTCGTCCCGCCGACGATCGACCCGCCCTCGTCGTCCTTCGGCACCGACCCGGGCACGCAGACCGTCCCCGACACCACCCAGGCCGCCGCCACCGCGGCGAGCGCAGACCAGCAGGTCGGCGTCGTCACCATCAACACGACGCTCGGCTACCAGCACGCGGCGGCCGCCGGCACGGGCATGGTGCTCACGTCGGACGGCCTGGTGCTCACCAACAACCACGTGATCGACGGCTCGACGGCGATCCAGGTGACGATCGAGTCGACGGGGGAGATCTACACGGCAACCGTGCTGGGCACCGACGCCACCCACGACGTCGCACTCCTGCAGCTCCAGGGCGCGTCCGGGCTGGACACGGTCGCCCTCGACAACGACAACGGCGTGGTCACCGGCGACGCGGTCACTGCGGTCGGCAACGCGGAGGGCGGCGGCGACCTGCTGGCCGCCGTCGGATCGGTCGTGGCGACGGACCAGTCGATGACGGCGTCGTCGGACGGCTCCTCGTCCGAGACCCTGAGCGGTCTCATCGAGTTCTCCGCCGCCGTCGTCCCCGGCGACTCGGGCGGCCCGCTGCTCGACTCGGAAGGCGAGGTCGTCGGCATGACGACCGCCGCCTCCTCGAACAGCCAGGTGACGACGGTCGCGTACGCCATCACCATCGAGGACGCGCTGGTCATCGCCCACCAGATCGACTCGGGTGCCGCGTCCGACACGGTCACCATCGGCTACCCGGCGTTCCTCGGGGTCTCCCTGGCCGACGGCTACCAGGGCGCGGTCGTGGCGGGCGTGCTCGACGGCACCCCGGCTGCGTCCGCAGGCCTCGCGGCCGGCGACACGATCACGTCGGTGAACGGCGCTGCAGTCTCCTCCGCCGCCTCGTTGTCCGCCGCACTCGCCCAGTTCGCTCCCGGCGACTCGGTGGCGCTGACCTGGACTTCTTCGGACGGCTCCGCCGGCTCGGCCACGGTCACCCTCATCGCCGGACCCGCCGACTGACCGGGAATGAGGCCGACCAGCCTGCCGTTGCGAGGTAGGCTGGTGGGACCGGCAGTGCTTCGGTTCGGCCGGTGCTTGAAAACTGAACATGGGGGTGATCGGTTTCGACGGTGATCGTCGAACCAGGAGAAGCGGGTCGAGGACGCACGGTTATCTCGTCAACGCTCCGTGCAAAACCATAGGTGCCAATACAAACCGCACCGACTTCGCCCTCGCCGCCTGAGCGAGTCCCGAAGTCCGTTGGCCTGAGTACGCTCTCGACTCAGTAACCAGCGTCATCTAGAGAGCCACTGCTGGTAATCCTCGTCAGTGGGGTTGCCGGGACTTTTAGCTGACTGAGCCCGTCCACAACTTGCCTGTGGGATTGTGGGGGCCGAGAAAATCACAGCAGGCTGCACCCGGAGAATCCCTGGTACTGCGTCACCGGACGCGGGTTCGATTCCCGCCACCTCCACAACACTGACCTGCGGAAACGCTGGTCTTGTTGACCAGAAGTAGCCATTCGTTGACACGGATGGCTATTTTCGTGTCTGTGGCGAGCATCCGTGAGCGCCGACGCAGCGATGGCACGAGGGCCTTCGCCGTATTGTGGCGCGACCCGGATACCGGACGCCAGACCTCGCTCACTTATGACGATCTCCGCGACGCAACGGTTGCCCGTCAGCTGATCGAGGCGGCCGGCGGTCACGCGCTCGAGGCGGCCCGGATCGCTGAGGGAATTCGCAAGACCGGGCCTTGCGTCGATGACGTGATCTCCGAGCACATCGATCTGCTGACGTCGGTCGGGCCAGATACCCGCAAGCACTATCGGGGGCAGCTCGAGGCGCACATCAGTCCTTCGCTTGGGCCGTATCCGGTCGCTGCACTCACGTACCGGCACATCGCCGGGTGGGTGCGGGAGATGGACGAGAAGGGACTGGCGCCCAAGACGATCTCGAACGTGCACGGCCTGTTCTCGGCTGCGATGACGACGGCTGTGCGGCTCGGGTACCGCGAGGACAACCCGTGCGCCGGCGTCGAGCTGCCGAAGTCTCGGGCGACTCACGACGAGATGACGGTGCTGACGCGTAACGAGTTCGCGCTGCTGCTGTCGAAGGTGTCGCCGTTCTACCAGCCGCTCGTTGTGACGTTGGTGGCGACGGGGTTGCGATGGGGCGAGGCGACCGCGCTCACTGTGAGCGATCTCGACCTGATCGCGACCCCGCCGACGCTGCGCGTGACGAAGGCGTGGAAGCGGGACGCGCAGGGGCGCTGGTACGTCGGGCCACCGAAGACGCGGCGCGCGCGACGGACGGTCGCATTGCCTGACGAACTGGTCGACGTGCTCCGTCCGCTAGTTGCGGACAAGGCGCCGGGGGACTTGGTCTTCACCAACACGGTTGGGTCGCAGTTGTCATCGTCGCGCTTCTGGACCCAGACCTGGACGCCGGCCCTCGACGCCGCGACCGCGCCTGTGCTCGCCGACGGGACGCCGGACCCCACTGCCCCGCGGCTCACGAAGCGACCTCGTGTGCACGACCTCCGACACACGCACGCGTCGTGGATGATCGCGGCCGGCATCGACCTGTTCGTGCTTCAGCGTCGGCTTGGGCACGAGTCGATCACCACGACCACCGAGACGTACTCCCACTTGCTGCCCGATCAGCAAGCGGCAGCCGCTGCCGCTGCGGGGCGGACGCTCTCAGGACTCACGCTCGGGGTCGCGAAGGGCGATGAGTATGACGAGGATCGATAGACAGATTGATCACAGCGAGCTGATTCGCGCTGTCCCGGCTACCGACGAATGCGGGCAGCGCTACGTTGAATCCGTCGGCGCGATCCGGCCCAGTTCCTGGGTGTGGCGAGTTCGGGGAGTCGTGGGCAGTGCCACAGATGAGCAATCGTGAGGCAGTCATCGACGTGCTCAGGCACGCTGCCCAGCCGCTGAATGACGATGAGATTGCACGCCGGGCACGCATTCAGCCCCGCCAGACGGTGAACCAGGTCTGCAGGGTGCTCGCCGCCGAAGGGGTGATCACGCGAACGGTGGGTTCTGACGGCCGGATCGAAAACGCACTGCGAGATGGCGTGGCGCACCGGTCGACTGATGGCTCAATGCAGGTTTTGGCGCCCGCTGAGATCGCGCCGCTGCCAGGCGATTCGCGGGAGCAGCGAGACGCGGAGCTCTTCATGCTCGCCGCCCTTGGTGCGGAGCTGGGCGCCGAGCTCAATCCCGGGCGCATTGCGCATCCGAGCGGCGCGTTCGTCCAGATCGATGGGGTCTCTGCCGACCTCACCATCCTGGTCGAGTGCTGGGCCCACCAAGGCCCCGCGAAGGTCGCGCAGAAGTACAAGCTCATGAACGATGCCGTCAAGCTGCACTGGATTGCACAGAGCCTCCCAATCGCGCCTCGGCTGATCCTCTGCCTCACAGATCCCAGAGCTCATTCGCACCTCGACGGCCGCTCGTGGCAGGGGTATGCCATCCGTGACCTCGGCGTAGAGCTGCGAGTGGTGCCGCTTCCCGACGCGGTCAGGGATGCAGTCGAGAAGGCGCAGATCCGGCAGTTCCGATGAAAGCCGTGCACGCCGAGCCGTCGTTCTCGCCAGCGGAGAACGATCATCGAGTCGCGTGACAATCCGGGTGCCTCGGAGCCTGCCTGGAAGCTCAGGTCGGCGATGACTGGCGCCGATGAACTTGCGTGCTCACCTTCATCGCGCGCCAGAACGAGATTCGTCGGAGCCGCCGGCGGGCCGGTTCTCGTGCGCGACGAAAGTACACCGCGCTGAGGCGCGCGTGGCTGCGCCGTCACCGCAAGGTCTGGATCATCGCGACGGTCGTAGCCCTCGCGTTGTGGATCGTCTTCACCCTGGTCATGGATCTGTTCCCCGGCGACCAGACCTGGATCTCCGGCGCATTTGCCGGAGCGCTCGTCGCCACCTTGATCGCGCTTCGTCAGTCGCCGCCCATCTCTATCGCGAGCTGGGAGGAAGGAGCGTGGGGCGAGGAGCAGACCGCGAAACGCCTCCAGACCCTAGAGCGTGAAGGCTGGGTGGTCCTCCACGACCTCGCCAACGGCTCCGCCAACTTCGACCATGTCGTGCTCGGCCCGGCCGGCGTCTTCTGCTTGAACTCCAAGTCGTCGGGCTACCGGCTGGAGCAGCTCGACGACGGACGACTGGTTGGTCGGCACAAGTACGACGACGACATCACGATGTCAATCGACTCCAAGGTCCGCCGCGCGCGGGCTGAGGCCGCCGCCTTGAGCCAGCAGATCGAGCGACGCTGCGGGCACAGGGTGTGGGTGCAACCGGTGATCGTCTGGTGGGGTGACGTGAGCAACGGCGGCAAGACGGTCGATGGCGTCGGGATCGTGCAGGGCGAGAATCTGGTCGACCGGCTTCGAGCACTGCCCGGTCGGCGCATCACGGATTTCGCCCGCGTTGAGGCGGTTCTGCGCCCCGGCCGGCACACGCGGCAGTCCGCGCATGCGAATGTGCCGACTGGAGCATGACGGCCAACGACGGCGACTGTCGGTTCGTCCGGACCTCAGTAGAGCTGGGCGTCGCCCTGAACGTGCGGCCGACGCTGGTGCGCCCGAATCGACTTCACGGTCGCGCCGAGCGCTCCTAGGTCGACTGACGCAGCTTCTGGAGCCTCCTCGTCAGGTGAGCGACCCTCCACCGTCACCAGCTTCACGAGCGCGTCGACGTGCTCGGGAAGGAACCGGATCCTGCCCCTTCCGAAGCGCAGGTGCGGCACGCGGCCGCGTCGGGCCTGCTCGCGGACCCAGTACGGCGACGCCCCGAGCATCTCGGCGATCTCCTCGGGCGTCACGGTCTTGTACTCGAAGCTCTGCGACTGCCTCCCTCCTCGGATCACTCAAGGCATGCCCCAATCAGCGGCCGAATGGCGGGCTGCGGCCCAATCTGTGGAAATCGCTCTTGTTCCGTCATCGCTGTGGACGACGCGAGCTCCGTACCGCTGGCGCGCTCCCTGCCGGGTGATCCCCAACAGCTCGCCGATCTCGTCCCAGCTCATGCCCGATGTCCGAGCTCGATCCACCTCGAAACCGATCGCGGAGTCGATCCGTTGGAGGGCTCGGCGCGCTCGACGTCGCCGCGCGACGAGGCCGATGAGTTCCGCTCGGCCGTAGGGCAACCGCGGTGAGTACGCGCGTGCGCGTCCGTTTTGGAGTCCGAATCCGGACGCGCGTCGCCTTGGGAGCTCAGTAATCGGGCTAGCTTCTGCTGCAGCTCCTGCGGTCCGCTCGTCGGGAACGTGGGCCGCGCCGTAGGTCTCGGCCGTCAGATCGTTGAGCCAATCGTTGTTGCGAATGCTCTGGAGTCGGTCGACGGCCACGAGACCGAACGCAGCTCCGCGCTGCTCGGGCGAGCCCGTCGTGCTCGCGCGAGCCAGCGCCCGTTCCCGCCGCGCGCGGCTCTGGCTGCCCACGGCGCCTCCCCTCTTCGCGTCGTCGAACCCGGCGATCGGCTCAGCCGATCGATCGCTCTGGGAGTAAGTGCGCCAGAAGGTGCGTAACACGCACGGTCACTCAAGCGGGGCTCAGACCCCCGCCCCCCCGAAGGCAGCGAGCCCCGGGCTCACCGTTTGCCAGGGCGCCTGCCCGACGGCCTGCTGCGCGACTTGGCGGCCCTACTCGTCTTGCATTACGTGACAAGCGCGGTTGTCAGCTCGTTGTGTGCTAGGCCTGGCGTCGAGCGCGTGCTCGAAACCCGCACTCGACCTCACCGGCCGTCGACCTGGCGAGCGAGTTGCCGCCGGCTTCGCAGGGCGATCCACGCGGCGACGTCGTGGCGTCGGGTCCAGCGGGTCGCCACACCCGAGTGATGAGTCGGCGATCGGGAGAGATATCGCCCGCAGAGGTCGCCAGACGATCGATCACAGGGGCGAACCCGCAGTCACACGAGGTCAGCGTCCTGACCGGAACGTGCGCTCGACGAGGGCAAGAAGAGGCCATGACACCTCTGGCACCAAAGGCAACAGCCGTTGTCGCTGGTACCAGACGAGGCACGGCACCTTCTCGTGCTTCGCCGGACGCCGACTGACGGGCAGCAACCGGCCTGGGGCGCCCCCCGCCGGAGCGGTCGCCTATGACGGATTGACTCCGAACTGGTCACGCAGCAGCCCATAGTCGAGCCTTACGGTCGTGAGGTCCGGGTCGAGTGTGAGTACCTCATAGCCGTCGATGTTCAGCGAGCGCCGAAGCGAGGCAAACGTCGGATCGAACGCTCGCCCTTCGAGACCCGGTACTAGCGACAGGTCCGCTGGGTTGGCGCGTCCACCGCCCGCGAGCAGCTGGGCGAGCACGGCATGGACGATGTCAGGCCGCATTGCCGCCCGGCCAGCTCGTGCGTTCTGACGCCGGAATGGCTCGCTTTCAAGGATGGCCGACGCGCGCCGCCATTCCGGACCGTCGTGGTCGAGCGGCCGGGGTATCGACCTTTCGTTTGTACGTCTGGGACCCGCCGCCGTGGCAATGGGCTCGACCAACCGGCGCTGATCGACTTGATTGCGACCGTCGGATGCGCGGGCTCGGGCTGACGCGGGCGCTCGTCCCGTGGCCGGGTCGGGATACACAAGGACGAGGATCCCGGTGAGATCGAGCGATACTCCCGAGCTCCCAATGAGTGCTTGAACGTCGCGTTCGACTGCTGGCGCGGTGCTGGAGCCCTTGTAGCGTTCCGGCAAAATCAGCGCGACCCATCGGACACCCGGGTGGGAGGCGCCGGCGAGAACCGCGAGGATCGCCTCGTTGTTGGTCTTGGCTCGACCGGTCTGCACGCTGATCGCCATGCCCGACGGCGAGACAAGGTCGAGCACACCGGCGAAAGCATGGTTGCCCGGAGCGGACATCGGTTCACCGAGCGTTTCCGGTGCGAGTGCGGCTAGGAGGTCGCCCTTGCGTAGCCCGCCGTCAGGCGGGATCACCGCAGAGAGGTCGCTCATGCGCCCTTCGAGGCGGCGGGCCATCGAACCAATCGAGGCGCTCGCTTCGCCGGCGTTGGTCGTTGCGGAGATCCACTTCACGCCGTCAGCTTCGCAGCTGCGTGTGCAAGTCCGAGTCGACCTGCCGCGCCCGGAGAGGCCTAAGGGCTGACAGGCATGAGTTCGCAGGGGACTATTCCGACGTTTGACCCGGAGCGGACGGACCGGCCTGGGTCTATTGCGTGCGCACTGGCAGGATGCCCAGGAGAACTACTTGAACCACGGGCAGGGGACACGCGCGCAATGACGCAGTGGGAGTCGCTGGGGGATCCGGCGAGCCCGGCCGAAGCCGAGGCGCTGGAACGGCTTCGGGCGGTAGTGTGCGCGGGGCCGGTTGCGCGCGGCTGGACGAACGTGACGTTCGTCGATCTCAACGGTCGGACGGCTGAGCTCGACGCGGTGATCGTGACGCGGGTGGGTGTCTTCGTCGTCGAGCTCAAGGGCTGGTCGGGCAAGATCGGCGGCACCCAGCAGTCGTGGCGGATCACGTCCGGCGCGGGGACGGTGCGGACCGAGAGCAACCCTTTGTGGCTCACGGAGCTCAAGGCGAAGCGGCTGAAGAGCTTGCTGATGGCGAAGGCGCGGAACAGCCAGGAGCGCGCGGCGGTGCCCTTCATCGGCGCGCTCGTCGTCCTGCACGGGAAGGGCAGCGTCGTCGAGTTGGACGACCATGCGGGTCAGCGGATCCTCGCGCTCGACGGTGCGGGTGTGAGCTGGGCGGGGGATCACACCCTCGGCATGTTCCTGAGCACGCCGGCGGATGACTCGAGTCGGATGCTCGATGGCACGCGCGCCCGCAAGGTCGAGACGCTGATGCTGCACGCGGGTTTCACGCCGACGCCCAAGACGCGGATGATCGGCGACTACTCGCTGGAGAAGGCCGACCCGCTGGGCGAGGGCCCGACGTGGCAGGACCTGCTCGCGCTCCACCCGCACCTGCCGGGTGCCAAGCGGCGGCTGCGACTCTTCGACGTCCCGCCCGGTGCAGGAGAGCAACAGCGAGCAGAGATCGTCATCGGCGCCGAGCGCGAGTTCACGCTCACTGATGGTCTGAATCACGACGGCATCGTCAGCCCGCGCGAGTTCTACCTCACGGACAGCGGCCCGGCGCTGCTCTTCGACTACCGCCCGAACGCTCGCTTCTTGGACGACTGGATGGCAGAGCGGGGAGCCGATCTGGACCTGGACAGCCGACTGGCGATCATCCGCGACATCGGCGAGACGCTCCGATGGGCGCACGAGCGGCGACTGATGCACCGGGCGCTCACACCTCGGCAGATCGAGGTGACGGAAGGTGCAAGTGGGAAGCCTCGTGTCGCCATCCGGGACTGGATGACCGGTCAGCGGGTCGCGGGCTCGCGCACGACGCAGCTGACCGTGCACTCGCAGGGCGCTGCGGACGTGCTCAACCTCGTTGAGACGACCTCACGGCTCTACCTGGCCCCGGAGCAGCTCAGCGGACGGGCCGACCTTCCACCCGTTCCGCTCGACGTGTACGGCTTCGGCGCGCTCGCGTACCTCGTGCTCACCGGCCGCGCGCCGGCGACGACGTTCGCTGAGCTCGAGCAGAAGCTGGAGTCGGCGGGAGGCCTCGATCCGTCTGCCGCCGCTCCTGACATCCCCGAACCGTTCGCGCAGGTGGTGCTGGAGGCGACGCGGGCCGTCGAGACGGACCGCACCGCGAGCATCGACGAGGTCCTCGACGCCCTCACGGCCGCCTACGAGCTCGTCACTGATCCGACCACGCAGCCAAGGCCCGAGATGGACCCGGTCGACGCGCTGAAGGGTGCGATTCTCGGCGACCGGTTCGAGGTGACCGGAAGGCGCGGATCAGGTAGTACGGGCATCGCCCTCGAGGTCGTCGACTACGAGTCGGGCCAGGAAGGGCTCATTCTCAAGGTCGCACGCGACGAGCGGTCGATCGGCCGCCTCGCCGACGAGGCGACAGTCCTTGCACAACTTGATCACCCTCGCGTGGTCAAGCTGTTGGGCGGGCCGATCCTCGTCCAGGGCCGCAGCGCGCTCCTGCTGAGCGACGCCGGCCCGGAGACGCTCGCTGCGCGCCTGGAGGCCGAGGGTCGGTCCACGATCGAGCAGCTCGAGAACTACGGGCGGGACCTCTTCGAGGCAGTTGCGCACCTTGACGAGCGAGGGGTGTTCCACCGGGACATCAAGCCCGCCAACCTCGCCATCGGTCCGGACAGGTCGACGCGCAGGCCGCGCCTCAACCTCTTCGACCTCTCGCTTGCCGTCGAACCGCTGACCAACCTGTCGTCGGGGACCGCGGACTACCTTGACCCCGGACTCGGGAAGGGGCGCCGCAGGCAGTTCGACCGGGCCGCCGAGCTCTATGCCGTGGCGGTGACGCTCTTCCAGATGGCTGCCGGCGCAATGCCGTGGTGGGTGAGCGGAGGAGCGCGACCCCAGGGACCATCGGACCTGCCCGGCTTCACTGAGTCAACGTTCGAAACGACGGTGGCGGCCGGGCTGCTCGCGTTCTTCCGTTCCGCTCTTTCCCTCGACCCAGATGCCCGCTTTGCGTCCGCTGACGAGATGGCTCGAGCCTGGCAATCGGTCTTCACCGGTATCGACGAGAGTGCCGACGACGAGCTCGACGCGCAGGCTCGGGAGGCGGTCGCGGGTGCGGCCTCGCTCGACACTCCTCTCGAGGACGCCGGCCTGTCGGCACGAGCTCTGTCGGGCGTACGGCGACTTGGTGTGTCGACGGTCCGTGACCTTCTCGGACGCAGCCCGGTCGAGGTCAACTCGATCGCTGGTCTGGGCGAGCGCTTCCGCAAGGAGGTTCAGGCGCGGGTTCGTCATTGGCGCGGTCGCTTGCTGGACGAGGATGCGACGTCGCTGAGCCGGAGCTCGGTGCACGAGGTCGATGCCTCGGCCGTCGAGGTCATCATCCAACGCCTGCTCGCGGGGCGATCGGTGCCGATGACCGCGGCAGTCAGTCTGATCGTCGGCGCACCAGACTCGGCAAACGAAGCAGCCGCGGAGACACTGGGTACGTGGCCGGCGCTCGCGGACGTGGCGAAAATCGTCGGACTGTCGCGATCGGAGGTTGCGGAGCAGGTCGCGACGGCTGCGACCGCGTGGGCCGCCCGCAAGACAGCGCGGCCCGACCTCGACGTCGTCGAGCTGCTGGAGCTGGCGGGTGGCATCGCGACGCTCGACGAGCTGACCCATGCAGTGCTTCGAACGCACGGTTCCGCCGTCTCGGCGCGCGATCGAGTTCGGCGCGCGGCCGGCTACGTGCGGGCAGCGGTGGAGATCGACGCCGTCAGCGCAGCTCCACGCATGGCCGTGCGACGAGTGGGTGACCGCGTGCTCCTGGCCACGGACGTCGAGGAGGGGGAGCGTCCGGGCGTGAGCGCCGAGACGCTGCTCGATCTGGCAGAGCGGCTCGCGGCCGCCGCGGACGACCTGGTTGCGTCTGGCGAACCCGTCCCGCACGTCCGCGCCCGCACGACCCTGCGCGGGATCGCGACCTCTGGCGCACTCAACGACGAACGGCTGGTGCGCCTCGCCGCCTCCGCATCGGCGGAAGCGGTCCTCTCGAGCTCGGGGGAGCTCTACTCGCGCTTGCTCGACTGGCGTGTCGCGGTCCGCGCGGTGCTCGCAGGTCAGGGGTTGCGGACGATCGATGTCGCAGGTATCCGGAGGCGTGTGACCGCGAGATTCCCCAGCGTGATCGACGTCCCAGGACGGCCCCAGCTGGACCCTGTCGTGGAATCCGCTGTCCCGGGGATGCGAGCTACGGGTGATGTCTTCACTCGGGTGGAGTCCAGCACGGGGAGGACCGGGACATCGACGGGGTCGTCGGTCCACCGCGGCAAGGTGCCAGCCAGCCAGGTCGCGGCGCAACTCGCGTCGTCGCTCCGCTCGAGGTCCGCGCTCACCCTGTGCGCGCACCCTGATGCCTACCTCAGCACGGCCGAGATGATCGCGCGGATCTTCCCGGAGATCCGAACGGTCGACATCGGCGCCGAAATCGTGCGCGCAGCACGCGCAGACGCTCAGACCGTCGGCGCGTCGTGGGACTTCGTTCTCGGTGCGGACGTCGAGCCGCCAACATCGCCCCTGGGCTCAGATCTGCGCGTGTTTCTCGAGCCGACGATCACGGCCGTGTGGGAGCGCTTGATGGCTGACGCTTCACCGCTCCTCCTGACGAACGCCGGCCCGCTGCTGAGGTACGGGTTCACCTCGGCGTTGGCGGAGATGCTCGATCTGTCTACAGAACGGCCCGCGGCCCGCTGGCTGCTGGTCCCCCGCCCGAGAGCCGTCGCGGTCCCCATGCTCGATGGCCATGCCATCCCCCTCGKCGCCGACCGCCCGGTCGACGTCCCTGTTGATCTGGAGTCTGTGGTGTCTGGAGCTCACGCGTGATCGTCTCGAGTGCTCTGCTGAAGGATCTGCGTGGCCAGCTCAAGCTGGTGGAGGCCGACCTGCGCCGCCAGGCGGAGGACCCGGACGTCGCGTGGTCGATCGAGCTTCGGGAGCAGTTCGACCACGCGACGCGGGCCGGTCGGACTGGTTTGACGTGGTCGGCCTGGCGCGACGGCGAGATCTCCCAGGCGGCCGTCGCGTGGCTGATTGCCGCGACGTTCATCCGGTTCTGCGAGGACAACGACCTTCTCGAAGGCGCCGTGGCCGACGGGCAGATCCCCGCGCCGTGGATCGCCGGGCAGACGGACACGCCGACCGGATCGCGGGTCGCTCGAGCGGTCGAGCATCAGACCGGGTACTTCATCGACCACCCGGCGCGCAACGATCGTCACTGGTGGCGCGAGGCGTTCTCCGTTCTGGCGAAATTGCCGGCGGGTAAGTCGCTGGTCGATCCCGCGCACAACCCCGTCTGGCGCGCGGACATCTCGCCTGATGCCGCGCGTTCCTTGCTGGAGTTCTTCCGTCGCACCGACGCGTCCGGAGGGCTCGTGCACGATTTCACCGATTCCGAGTTGGACACGCGGTTCCTCGGTGACCTCTACCAGGACCTGTCCGAGTACGCGAAGAAGACGTTTGCGCTGCTGCAGACGCCGGTATTCGTCGAGGAGTTCATCCTCGACCGCACCCTGGAACCCGCCATCGCCGAGTTCGGGCTGAAAGACTTCAAGATGATCGACCCGACCTGCGGTTCAGGGCACTTCCTGCTAGGCGCTTTCGACCGTCTCCTTGCCCACTGGAAAGACGAGGCCCCTGCCCTCGACCTGCGTGAGCAAGTGCAGCTCGCACTCGATGCGATCCACGGTGTCGATCTCAATCCATTTGCAGTCGCCATTGCCCGATTTCGCTTGACGGTTGCCGCGCTCAAGGCGTCCAGCGAGCGAACGTTGGTCAGCGCGCCGACCTATCGGTACCACCTCGCGATTGGAGATTCACTCCTTGGCGAACAAGGAATGCAGGGCGATCTCCTTTCGACGCGCGAATCGTTCATCTACGAGACTGAGGATCTCGGTGACTTTAACGACATTCTCTCGCCGGGGCAATTCCACGTCGTCGTGGGTAACCCCCCGTACATCACGGTCAAAGATAGGATTCTGTCGGACGCGTATCGGAGGGCTTACGCGACGTGCCACCGCCAGTACGCACTATCGGTCCCGTTCATGGAGCTCTTCTTTCGCTTAGCGAGACGCCAGGGGCCCGATGGTGGCGCAGGTTATGTCGGTCAGATCACCTCGAATTCGTTCATGAAACGTGAGTTCGGCACCAAGCTCATTGAAAATCTTCTCTCAGGCGCCGACCTCTCAAACCCCGTCGACCTAACCGCTGTCATTGACACTTCGGGTGCCTATATCCCGGGTCATGGCACGCCGACCGTTATCATCACCGGCCGCCGCCGGCGCCCCAGCACCCCCACCGTCAAAGCCGCCCTCGGCATCCGCGGCGAACCGGGTCAACCCGCCGACCCGGCGAACGGCCTGGTTTGGTCCGAGATCACCAATCACATCGAGGACCAGTCCTACAATGGCATCTTCACCACAATCATTGATGTACCTCGCGAGAGCTTCGCCCATCACCCGTGGTCCCTTTCGGGGGGTGGCGCGTCGGAACTGCTGAAGGTCGTCACCGCTGGCCCCCGGACACTGGCTGATCTGGAAGTAGAAATCGGACGGTCGACGCACACCGGACTCGATGAGGCGTTCTATCGCGATAAAGGATTCGGTAGGCGCAAAAGAATCGCCGAGATTGTCCCGGTGGTGCTCGGCGACGAGGTTCGCGACTTTCTCGTTTCGAACGAGACGACCACACTCTTCCCCTACGACTCGCTAGGCAATCCGACGGACCCTGCTCGGCCCTTCCTCGACGATCTTTGGCCACTTCGTACCTCGCTACGAAAGCGGGTCGATTTCGGGAACACGCCCGAACAGCGAGGCCTCCGGTGGTTCGACCACAGCATGTTCTTCCCCGTGCGCTTCCGAGCACCATTGTCAATCACGTTCGCGTTTGTGGCTACGCATAATCACTTCGTGTTGGATCGGGGTGGGAAGGTTTTCAAGCAGTCGGCTCCGGTGATCAAGCTGCCTGCGTCGGCGAGTGAGGAGGATCACCTCAACCTCCTCGCGATCCTCAACACCAGTACAGCGTGTTTCTGGCTAAAGCAAGTGTCATACCCCAAGGGCGGCGACCCTGTCGGCGGGGACGGCGCACGGGTTAGTGCCGAGATGTGGGACGATCGTTACGAGTTTACCGGCACCAATCTGCAGGAGTTCCCGCTCGTCTCTGCCGACTTTGTTGACTGGGGTCGCCGCCTAGATCGCCTGGGTCAACGCATGAGCGCTAGCTCGGCAAGCGAGGCGCTCAAACGAGGCGTCGCGCTGGACGGCGCGAGGAACTCGTGGCACGACGTTCGCTCGCAGATGATCTACGCGCAGGAGGAGGTCGATTGGGCTGCGTATCGTGCGTACGGGCTCATCGACGAGGACCTCACCCATTCGGGAGACGCCCCGATATCCCTCGTGCTCGGGGAGCGGGCGTTTGAGATTCATCTGGCCCGACAGATCGAGGCTGGGAGCGAGGCGTCGGCGTGGTTCGAGCGGCATGGCAGCGTGCCGATCACAGAGTTGCCTTCCACCTGGCCGGCCGAATATCGCGAACTAGTCGAGCGCCGTTTGGCGCTTATCGCATCTGACCCGTTCGTCCGCCTGCTGGAGAGGCCGGAGTACAAGCGGCGTTGGGCGACGCGTGGATGGGATGCGTTGGAGAAGGACGCTGTAACCGCCGCCATTCTCGACCGGCTTGAGCGTGCCGATCTTTGGCGCGATGCTTCCGGACCCGTTACGAGATCGGTTGCAGAGTTGGGTGACCTTCTGCGCGAGGACCAGATGCTTCTCGACCTGCTGCGGCGACTGACGGAGGATGCCGACGTGGACGTCGTTCGGGCGCTGGAGCGGCTCGTTGCCGAGGAGTCCGTCCCGTACCTGGCGGCGTTGCGGTACAAGCCGTCCGGCGCCGAGAAGTTTCGCGAGTGGCAGCGCGTCTGGGACATGCAGCGAGAAGAAGACCGCATCGACGAGGGCGGGCCTGGAAACAGGCCAACGATTCCGGTGCCGCCGAAGTATGGGCCGGTCGACTTCCTCAAGGTCGCCTACTGGAAGGCGCGCGGCAAGCTCGACGTGCCGAAGGAGCGGTTCATCGTCTACCCCGGGGTGACGCGCACGGGCGAGGGCTCGACGGTCCTTGGTTGGGCCGGCTGGAACCACGCCGAGCAGGGCCTTGCCCTCGCCCGGCTCGTCGGAGACGTGAAGGCTGCAGGCGCGACCGACGAAACGGTGATCCCGCTGCTCGCAGGTCTGGCCGAGGTCGAGCCTTGGGTCGCCCAGTGGCACCACGAGATCGACCCTGCGTTCGGCACAAGCCCTGCTGCTGCGGTCTCAGGCTTCCTTGATGGGGAACTGCACGAGTACGGAGTCACGCGTCAGGGCGTGACGGCGTGGACACCGCCGGCGGCGACTCGCGGCCGCCCCCGAAAGGATGCTTCATGAGCCAGACCACCCCGCTCCGGGACGTTATCGACATCCCCGAACACGTCGCTGCGGCCGACTTCGTGCTCCAGCTGCATGCGGGCGTTGAAGCCGCCGAGCGGACGCTGGACGAGTACATCGTCACGGATGCGATCGCCAAGTCGTTCGACTCCGCGCTCGGGCTGGTGGGGAGCGCCCTCTCGTCTGGTGCGCCAAAGGGTGCGTTCGTGCACGGCTCGTTCGGCTCCGGCAAGTCGCACTTCATGGCGGTCCTGCACCTGCTTCTCACCGGAAATGCGAAAGCACGTGCGCTTCCGCGGCTGCAGGAAGTCGTGGCCAAGCACGAGGGCACGCTCGCGAAGCGCTACTTCGCGGTCGACTACCACCTGCTCGGCAAGAAGTCCCTCGAAGAGGCTGTGTTCGGCGGCTACCTCGCCGAGGTCAAGCGTCGGCACCCGGACGAGGCGCTGCCGGTTCTGCATAAGTCGGACTCGCTCCTGGCAGACGCACGCGGTCTGAGGGCGGACTTCGGGGACGACGCCTTCTTCGCGCGCCTGAACCAGGGGACTGGTGCGCCGGCGGGGGGAGGGTTTGGATCGAGGGTGGCCGCCGGAGGTGCATGGACTCCCGAGGCCTTCGAGGTCGCTGCTGCGTCCAAGCCCACAGACAAGCAGCGACTCGCGCTCGTGTCTCGGCTGCGGGAGACCTTCTTCACCGCATCGATTGACAGCGGTGAGTGGCTCGAGATCTCTGAGGGTCTTCAGGCGATGACGAACCACACACGCGCCCTCGGCTACGACGGACTCGTGCTGTTTCTCGACGAGCTGGTGCTCTGGCTGGCACAGCGACTCGCCGACCCGACTTTCATCGCGACGGAGGTCGGCAAGGTTTCGAAGCTCATCGAGACGGAGTCCTCGTCCCTCGCCGTGCCGATCATCTCGTTCGTAGCGCGCCAGCGTGACCTCAAGGACTTCATCGGCGATGCCGGAGTGGGCGCCGAGAAGCAGGGCATCGCACAGAACTTCGGATTCTTCGAGGGCCGCTTCGACACCATCACGCTCGCAGCGGCAGACCTGCCGAAGATCGTGCACCAGCGCATCCTGCAGCCGAAGAGTGAGCATGCGGGGTCGGAGCTTCGCTCGGCGCTCGCGCAGATCAAGGCCAATCGCGCCGCATGGTCCGCGTTGCTCACGGACGAGGCCAACGCCGACGAGAACGCTTTCGCTCTCGTCTACCCCTTCTCGCCGGCTCTCGTTGATGCCCTCGTGGCCCTGTCCTCGCTGCTGCAGCGCGAGCGCACTGCACTCAAGGTTCTCTCCGAGCTGCTCTCGAGGGGACGCGACGAGCTCGTCGTCACCGACGTCATTCCCGTCGGGGACCTCTTCGACATCGTCGTACTCGAGCACAAGGCGCTGGCCGCCGAGATGGAGCAGCGGTTCGAGGTCGCACGCCGGTTCTATCGGGACCGTTTGCGCCCCCACCTGCTCTCCGAGCATGGACTGACCGACGAAGCCGCCGCGGACTTGCCCCGAACCCATCCGTTCCGCAACCACGATCGGCTCGCCAAGACGCTGCTCGTTGCCGAGATCGCGCCGGAAGCAGCCTCGCTCAAGAACCTGACCGCCGGGCGCCTGGCCGCGCTGAACTTCGGATCCGTGCGCGCGATGCTCCCGGGCCAGGAGGCGGCGCAGGTGCTGCAGATGGTCAAGGGTTGGTCGAGCCACTTCGGCGAGATCCGTGTCGGCATCGGTCAGGACCCGATCATCACGCTCACCCTTTCGGGCGTCGACTACGAGTCGGTCGTCGAGCGCGTCGCAGCCGAGGACAAGGCGGAGACCCGGCGACGCCTGATCCGCGACATCCTCGGAACGGCTCTCGACCTGCCCGCGCAGGACGGGCTCCTCACCGATCGGCTCTACCAGCACGTCTGGCGGGGCTCCCGGCGTGATGTGGAGGTCATGTTCGCCAACGTCCGCGACTCGAACGTCCGAGACGACCAGCTGCGCGCCAGCGCGGGCCGCTGGAAGCTCGTCATCGATTACCCGTTCGACGAGGCGGACTTCTTCCCGTCCGACGACTTCGCACGCCTGGACCGACTCAAGTCCGACGGCCTCGAGTCGGACACGATCGCGTGGATCCCGTACTTCTTCACCGCGGAGCGGATGAACGCGGTCGGCAGGCTCGTCCTTCTCGAGTACCTGCTCACGGGCGACCGGTTCGACCAGAACGCGGATCACCTCGCGGTCCTCGAACGTCCGCAGGCTCGACGCACACTCGAGACACAGCGAGAGTCGCTGCGCGCTGACCTGCAGGAAGCGCTCCTTCAGGCGTATGGGATCCACGCACCGCGGGATGCGGACGTCGACGCGGGGAAGTCGGATCACCGCATCTTCGCGACGTTGCGCGCGGGCCTGCAGATCAGCAAGCCGAACGCGGCAACTCTTCGAGAGGGCGTCGCCAAGGTTCTCGATGAGGCCTACGCCGACCAGTTCCCGTCGCACCCGCAGTTCGAGCCAAGCACCTCCGAGGTGAAGCGAAGCGAGGTCGGCACCGTCCTCGCGGCGGTCCGGCAAGCGATCTCGACGCCGGCCGGCCGACTCGATGGCCTCGACAAGCCGCGCGCACAGGTCCTCCGGCGCGTGACCGGGCCCCTCGGACTGGGAGAGGCAAAGGAGAACGTCTTCGCCATCTCCCAGGCGATGTTCCGGTGGTGGGGCGACATCACGCAGTGGGTGGCGAGCGCGGCGGCCGCGAACGGCGCGGTACGGGTGGGTGACATCCGCTCGAGGTTGGCGGGCCACGGGATGTCGCGCGACATCGAGGACCTCTTGATCCTGACGTGGGCGGCCCTCGACGACCGAGAGTTCCGGCGGCACGGAGGTCGGCTGCCCGAGCCAGCCATCGGGGCACTGCCCGACGACGTCGAGATGTCCGCACCTACGCTTCCGGACGAGGGGGAGTGGGCGGCGGCCGTCGCGCGCGCCGCCTACCTGTTTGGGATCTCTGGCGAGCATCGACGCTCGGCGCCGGCGGTCCAGCGGCTTGCTGGCAAGGTGCGCGAGCTTGCACGGAGTGCTTCGTCGCCGAATCAGCAGCTTGTCGACTCCCTGCTCCGGCACGGCTCCCAGCTGGGCATCGACGCCGCCGGAACTAACGCTCGTTTGATGACGGCAGAACGCGGTCGCGATCTTCTCGTCGCCTTGAGCTCGCGGGGCGACGACACCGACCTGCTCGTCGAGCTGGCCCGTGCGGACTTACCAACGGAGGTCCATCCGCTGGCCAAGTCCATGGCGTCGGCGGCGGACGTGGCCGCGGCTGTGTCGCGCATTCGGTGGGACCAGGTGGGCGAGGCCACCAAGCTCGACGGCGGCGCCGAGATCCGAACGCGGATTCATGCCGCTGCGCGCGCGGAGGAACTGCATGCACCGCTCGCCCAAGCGCTGGCGGCGGCCGCGGCCGACGCGGACCGGCTGGTTCTCGCGGAGCTCGAGCATTTGCGTCGCGAGCGGGAGGAACGAGAGCGGGTCGAGCGCGAGGAGCGGGATCGCCTCGAGCGAGAGCGCCTCGAGCTGGAGCGGCTCCAGCGGGAGGACGAGGAGCGGCGTCGACAGCTAGGGCTCGGGGGGTCGACTCCGTTGCCTCCGATCATCGACGATCCCGATCACGTCGACCTGGTCATCGACGACTCAGCGCGTGTGGACCTCGAGGGAGTAAAGCGAGGCGTCGCAGCCCTCGCGCGGAGCCACCCGGGGAAGCAGATTCGGGTCACGTGGAGCGTCGTGGAATGAGCGTCGCGGCGGGTCATCGAGTGCGCCCCGCAGAGGCGGGGTATGTCCGGCAACGCGCAGCGGCACTTGTTGAGCGTGCTGCAGAGCGCGTGGAGATCCTGCGGGCCGCGCCGGTGTGGGATGGGCCCGACGCCTTCGTCGAAGGGGGCGCCACGGTCCGCGTCCGGCCGTGCGTGTCGGCGCTGGCCGTGCTCGATGCTTACGAGCAGCTGTCTCCCGATGACTACCTGGTCGTCCTGACCGACCGCGACGCGCACGACCTCGGCGACACGATCCTGCTGCGCGCGCGTGGCCACCGGCCGCACGTCATCGATCCGTGGTCGGCAGTTCCGGAGCTGTTCGGTGCACGGACGGCCGACCGAGACCTGCGCGCCCGCGGTTCGTGGGTGCCGGCGGCGCTGCTAGCCCAGCGTCCGGCTGGAGGTTGGCCTGCCGCGCCGGCGGGCACGGTCACCGAGTCGCACGCCCTGAGCAACCTGCTCTCCCAGGTCCTGGGAATGCGGGTGCCGTCGAGTCTCGACGAAGTGAGCCTGCTCCTGCGGCTCGATACGCCCGAGGGCCGACTGGCCTGGCAATCGACGCCTGCGTCCCTTCGCGATGGGCTCACGGCGTGGGCGGGTGACGGCCTAGGCGCTGCGGCGGAGCTCGCCATGCGCATCGCCTCGACCAAGCAGGTGTCGGTGTGCGGCGTCGGGCTCGCCCTGGACGTGGTCTGGCCGCGGTCCGAGGACCACGCCACCGTCACCGAGGAGCAGAAGGCGGCGCGGATCCGCGCGGAGTCGAAGGTGCACCCTGCCGCAAGCGCCACCCGCTCGCGAGCGCTCGCTGATGCGTCGCGGCTGATCGCGGCCAGGCATGAAGACTCTGGCGATGCGGCGCTCGGTGTCGCGCTCGACGCCGCAGAGGCTGTCCTCGACGACCTGCAGTGGGCCGTCGGTGCGGAGCGAAGTGACTGGCTCGCGACGGGACTCCGCGCCCGTCTCGGCCACCTGACCGAGCATGTCCGCGCCTCGCTCGCGAAGCCGGTGGGGTCAGGCCCCGAGAGCCAGCTGGCCGAGCTGCTCGAGCACCGACTGGCGCGCCGGAATGCGCGCGAGATCGTCGCGGCGCGGATGGCCGTCAGGCTTGTGCGCTGGCTCGGTGCACCGGACGGCGCTGGCCGCGCGGAGGCCTCTTCGCTGACGGAGGCTCTCCACACCCAGGTCGACGACGGAGCGTGGGTGGATCGCGCGCTGGCCGCGGTGCACACCGGGTCGGCGTTCCCCGAGGTCGCGCTCGTGTACGGCGAGCTGGTCGCGGCAGTACGGGTGTGCCGTCGCGAGCGAGACCGGGCGGCAGCGGCGCTTCTCGCAGGTGCAACGGCTGACGACCATCCCTTCGGCGACATCATCGCCCTGGAAGAGCTGCGTCAGCGCGTAATCGTTCCAATGGCGAAGGCCACCCGCACGCTCGTTGTCGTCGTCGATGGGATGAGCGCGGCGGTCTCGTACGAGATCGTCGACTCCGGACTTGCCCGAACGTGGACGGAGCTGCTCCCTGCGGACTCCGTTCGTCGCGCCGTCGGTCTCGCTGTGCTGCCGAGCATGACCACGTACTCGCGGACGTCGCTCTTCGCCGGGTCGCTCCAGGCAGGGACTCAGGACGCCGAGAAAAAGCGGTGGCGCGACGACCTCGGCGCCGCGATCTACCACAAGGAGCAACTGCAGACCGGGGCCGGCGCCATGCTCCCGGCCACCTTGGTCGACGCGCTCGAAGGACCGGATGCGGTGATCGGTGTCGTCCTCAACACCGTGGACGACGCGCTCAAGAGCGCGGACCCCGGTGGGACGGCCTGGACCGACGAGACGGTCCGCTACCTGGCGCCACTCCTGAATGCGGGTTACATGGCGGGCCGCACCGTCATCCTGACCTCCGACCACGGGCACGTGATCGAGCGAGGCGGACAGCTGCGCAGCTACCCAGGCTCCGATGCGCGCTGGCGCGGTGCGGAGCCGACCGCAGCAGAGGGCGAGGTGCTGGTGACGGGCCGACGCGTCCTGGCACCCGAGGGCCGCGCAGTCTTGGCGTGGGACGAAGACATCCGCTTCGGAAAGCGGTCCGCCGGGTACCACGGCGGGGCGAGCCTCGCCGAGATCACCGTGCCCATCATCGTCCTGGCGCCGCAGCCGGACGCCGAGATCGCAGGGTGGCGCGCGGGCCCGCCGCAGATGCCGAGCTGGTGGAACGACCCTGTCGTCGCAAGGCCGGATCCCTCCGGGGGCGGCCGACGAGCGCTCCGAACGGCTCCAGCCAGCGGCGAGACCGCCGCCCGCGAGACCCAGGCGCCGCGGTCGAGCAAGTCGCGCCAGCGGGCCCAGGACGCCGGGCAGGGGATGCTCGGCTTCGACCTGGCGGAGGAGTCGCCGATCGAGTCGCTGGATCCCGATGCGGCACTGGTCGACGCTCTACTCGGATCGGCGACCTACCGTGAGCAGCGCCTCCACAGCGGCCGTCACCCACTCGACGATGCCGTTGTCCGCGCCTTCGTGCTCGGTGCGTTGCGTCGGGGCGGGCGCGCGCACCGCGACACGCTGGCAGCCGAGGCGGGCGTCGCCACTCCACTCGTTGCGGGGACCGTCGTCATCCTGCGCCGTCTCCTGAACGTGGACATGTACCCCGTCATTCGCGACGACGAAGACGGAGTCACTCTTGTGCTCGACGTGGCACTCCTGCGTCAGCAGTTCGGCCTGGGATCCTGACGCCGTGGTAGTCATCAGCCCTCGTCGCCGTTCCGAAGTCATCGACGCACTCCGTCGAGGCACCGTCCCTCAGCAAGGTCTGGACGTGCTGGCCGTCGGTCTCGAGAAGTTCGAGACGGCGATCGACGGTGAGCTCACGACCGTGGCGAACGGCGGCGGGCAGTTCAAGGCTGTCCGCGGCGAGTACGGCTCCGGCAAGACCTTCTTCACGCGATGGCTCGTCGAACGGGCGAAGCGCGAGCGCTTTGCGGCGGCCGAGATCCAGATCTCTGAGACGGAGACGCCCCTCCACAAGCTCGAGACSGTCTAYCGCMGSCTCGTCGAGAGCCTGTCGACCGCGGAAGCGCCCCCCAGCGCGCTCCGCGACGTGGTCGACGGCTGGTTCCACGTGCTGACCGAGGACGTCATCGCCGCGGGCAGGCCGACCCGATGGACGCACAAGCGCTGGAGCGTGCCACGAACGACCTGATGGAGCTGCGCCTCGCGGAGGTGAGCCGTACCGCACCCGCGTTCGCCACCGTYCTGCGGGGATACCGCCGCGCCCGTGCCCAGGGCGACGCGGTGCAGGCAGAGGGTCTGCTCGCGTGGCTGGCAGGGCAGCCTCATGTCGCGGCGTCCGTGCGACGGGCCGCTGGAGTGCGAGGGGAGCTCGACCACTTCGGCGCGCTCGGCTTTCTGCAGGGTCTGCTCACCGTCCTGCGGGACTCCGACTACCGAGGCCTGGTTGTCGTGCTGGACGAGGTGGAGACGCTGCAGCGCGTCCGGTCCGACGTCCGCGAGAAGTCGCTCAATGCCCTCCGACAGCTCATCGACGAGGTCGACGGAGGGCGATTCCCTGGCCTCTATCTCGTGATGACCGGAACGCCCGCGTTCTTCGACGGCCAGCAGGGCGTGCAACGGCTCGCTCCGCTTGCGCAACGGCTCGCCGTGGACTTCGACACCGACGCGCGCTTCGATAACCCTCGCGCGGTGCAGATTCGACTGCCCGGCTTCACCCCGGACTCGCTGAGATCGCTCGGCATGCGGGTGCGCGACATCTACGCCGCCGGTGCGGTCTCACCGGAGCGTGTCCAGTCGGTGGTCGACGACCGCTACATCGAGCTTCTCGCGGGAGCGGTCGCAGGCGAGCTCGGCGGTCGCGTCGGCGTTGCGCCCAGGCTCTTCCTGAAGAAGCTCGTGGGCGACGTGCTCGACCGCGTGGATCAGTTCGCCGATTTTGACCCGCGCCAGCATTACAAGCTCACTATCTCCGGCTCCGAGCTGACCGAGACGGAGCTCGAGGCCAGCCATCTCGGCGACGCTCGCGCGGCCGCTCGCGTCGCGCCATCCAGCGTCGACGACATCGACCTCGATCTGTGAGTTCCGCATGAGCGAGACGGGCCTCGACTCGGCGCTCGAGTATCACGTCGTCAACACCCTGGGGTGGCCTGCGCTGCGCCCGTTGCAGCGCGCCGCTGTCGGGTCAGTGCGGTCCGGCGCGGACGCGCTTCTCGTGGCTCCGACAGCGGGTGGCAAGACTGAGGCAGCGATCTTTCCGCTGCTCAGCCGCATGGTGGCGGAGGAGTGGACCGGCACGTCGGTGATCTACGTGACGCCCCTGCGAGCGCTCCTGAACAACCTGCACCCACGCCTAGAGGCGTACGCCGGGTGGCTTGGACGGACGGTCGGACTGTGGCACGGTGACATCGGAGACGCCGCTCGACGAAAGATCCGCTCGGAACGCCCCGACATCCTCCTGACCACGCCGGAGTCGCTCGAGGCGATGCTCGTCTCCCGCCGCACCGACCATCGCGTGATGTTCGCGAGCGTCCGCGCGGTGGTGGTCGACGAGCTCCACGCGTTCGCGGGCGCAGACCGAGGGTGGCATCTGTTGGCGGTGCTGGAGAGGATCCAGCGCATCGCCGATGCCCCGCTGCAGCGAGTGGGACTCTCCGCCACAGTCGGCAACCCGAACGAGATGATCACCTGGCTCCGGGGGAGCACCGAGTCGTCCGCGTCTCGACCACCGGGGGTCGTCGTCGACATCCCACCAGCCGCCGACGCGCCGGCCGCCGCGATGACGCTCGACTACGTCGGCTCGTTGACCAACGCTGCGGTGCTGCTCTCGCAGATGTACCGGGGCGAGAAGCGACTCGTCTTCTGCGAGGCCCGCGCACAAGCGGAAGAGCTCGCCTTCGACCTGCGCGCGCGCGGAGTGACCACATACGTCTCGCACTCGTCGCTCTCGGTCGACGAGCGCCGGCAGAGCGAGCGGGCCTTCGCCGAGGCGCAGGACTGCGTGATCGTCGCGACCTCCACGCTGGAGCTCGGCATCGACATCGGCGACCTCGATCGAGTCATCCAGATCGACGCGCCGCGGACCGTGGCGTCGCTCCTGCAGCGGCTGGGACGTACGGGGCGCCGGCCCGGGTCGGTGCGCAACATGCTGGTGGTGGCGACCAGCAGTGACGCCCTCCTGCGCGCGGCGGGGCTCCTCCTTCTGTGGGGCCGCGGGTACGTCGAGCCAGTCGAGCCACCTCCTTCTCCTAGGCATCTGGCAGCGCAGCAGTTCCTGGCGCTCGCGCTGCAGGAGGGAAGGTTCGGGCCCAGTACCTGGCGCCGGTGGTGGGGAGACAGCGACGTCATGGCCGACGGCGACGTCGTGCTCGACTACCTGCGCGCCGAAGAGTTCCTCGTCGAGGACGAAGGCATCTGCTTCATCGGGCCACGCGCCGAGAAGGAGTTCGGCCGGCGACACTTCATGGACTTGCTCGCGACATTCACCGCCGACCTGGAGCTCCGGGTTCTCGCCGGCACGAAAGAGATCGGTTTCGTCTCGCCGCTCTCTGTCGGCAGCCACAACCCGGGCGGCGAATCCCGGTTGCTGCTGGCGGGGTACGCATGGTTCATCGAGCACGTCGACTGGGAGAAGCGCACGGTCTTCGTGCGGCCCGAGCCCGAGAAGGGTGTCTCGCTGTGGTCGAGCGGGGCGATCTCCGAGTCGTTCGCACTGAGCAGGGCACAGCGCGACGTTCTTCTTGGATCGGATCCCAGCGTCACACTCTCGAAGAGAGCAGTGGAGCGGCTGGCTCGGCTCCGAGACGAGGAGAGCCGCACAGTTGACCGTGGCGGGCTCGTGCTGGAGCCGCGTGGAGCGCGTTCGAGGCTGTGGACGTGGGCGGGTCGGCGGGCCAACGAAACGATCGTCGGTGCTCTGGGCATTGCGGCCGACGCAGCGTCGAACAACCCGTACATCGACCTGCCGGCGGGGATCGGCCCAGCGGAGATTCGATCGGCGGATATCTCGACGGCATTGCCGGTGATCAGCCCCGAAGCTGTCGAGGGCTTGAAATTCTCAGCTGCGCTGCCTGTTGAGCTCGCGCGTGCGACGCTCGCCGAACGATTCGTCGATCGGCGGGGCGCGCTCGATGTCGTCCGGTCGTCGATTGTCCTGCCTTGATGGCTTAGGTAGCGCCGACTTCGAACTGGTCGCGCAAGAGCGACACGTCGAGGCGCACCGTGGAGTGGTCAGCGTCCCGGGTCAAGACGTTGTAGCCCTCGACGTTCAGGAGTCGCCGCATCGCGGCGAAGGTCGGATCGAATGAGCGGCCCTCGAGTCCTGCGGCAGCAGCGAGTTCACGCGCAGACGCTCGTCCTTGGCCGGCCGCCAGCTGGGCAACGACCGCGTGGACGAGGTCGATTCGTAGTGCGTGACGACCGGATCGAGCGTGCTGCTCACGGAACGCCTCGCTCGCCAGTAGGGCAGAGGCCAGTGCCGCCTCCGGCCCGCTGGGATCAACCACACGAAGCTGGATAGGGGGCGTCGCGCGGGGTGCAGCACTGGGCGTCGGCAGATGGATAGGGCGGCTCGGCGTGCGGTTAGGGGCGCGCGGTGTGCGCTGTGCGCTCGAAGGCGTAGCGTCCGGCATCGGGCCCCACTCGCCGCTGTCGATCCTGCTGATCAGTGCAGCCGCCGTGTCTGCCATGGCGACGGGGTCTGCCAGGAACTCCTCCAGGACAACGAGATCGAGGCGACCACCCTTGGTCGGCTTGCCTTGATAGTGAGGGAGCTGCGTCATGATGTCCGACGTCTTGCGCGAGACGCTATTGAGACTCCGGAAGCTGGCTGGCCGCCCCAAGAGTGGGTGAGCGAAAGGAACCTGCAGCCTGCGCGACAGCTGGGCCACCCGTGGGTCCGCTGCGCGCAGCTCCCACCAGTCGTTTTGACGGACGAGATCGCAAGCAAGGATCAGCTCCTCACGGGACCAGTTGATCTGCACGTGCGTAGTCTGCGTGACGGTCAGGCGGAAGCGATGGACCGATGCAGGTACGCGCGCAATGCCGGGTCGCACGCGTACACGTAGGTGCCTTGCATGCCCCTCGTGAGTAGCACTCGATAGATGTTTCCGATGAACTCGAGCAGGTCGTCGTCGGAGTAGACCCGACCGAGCCGTGGGTTGTTCTCCTTCCCCTTCCGATCGCGGTAGTGGTCGCGACATATCACGAGCCGCTCGCTCGTCGTGTCGTACGTGAGCTCCGGACCGATGATGACGCCGGCATAGTTCAGGTCGTAGCCCTGGACGGTATGGATCGATCCGACCTCGTCGAGCGAGCCCGGCGAGTTGATCCAGTCTCGATCGGTGCTGTTCCAGCGCAACCGACATCCGTCGAGCTCGATGTCGAACGCCGCGCCGTCGTTCTTGCTCTTCCACTCCCACGCGTATCCCGCGACGAGTCGTGACAAGCCGACCTCGCGGTCTCTCGCGACGATCGCGCGCTGCATCTCGCCGAGGTCGTCGAAGACGCGCAGGTCGTAACCCGCGTGGGCGAGGCGGTCCAGCGACTCCCGCCCAGGCGCTGGATGAAGGAGCTGGCGAACAAAGTCGACGTAATCGGCACCTGCCTGCACCCGCATCTGCGTAGTCAGCGGATAGAGGCGGCTCGTGCGTCGCGCCTCTGCGGTGAGGCCGCCGAGGAGCTCATTTGGCAGGTCCGCCGGGCGAACGCGCTGCTCGGCATCGACAAGGAAGATTTGATGGTCGCTCCGAGCCCGGATCCAGTCCAACTGCGTCCGCGCATGATCATCCACACCAAACAATTGCTCGTTGATAGCGGCAAATTTCTTGTTCTGCACGGCTGATGCCTGGTTCGCCCGTTGATTCAGCCGGTGCGTTTCGTCGACGATCAACAGGTCGAACTTATCTCCATCTCCGACCTGAAAGGGTGACAGCACCATGCTCCTGTCAAGTCCTGGAGTCCGCTGGAACACTCGTTGAATAGACGTGCGAAGCGATTGTTGCGGAACGACGAGGCCGATGCGAAAGTCGGTGAGCAGCTCCCGATATCCGTCGGTGAAGAAATCCGAGAACATCCAGTCGCGGTCGAGTACATCGTCGGGCGCCGTCTTGGAGATATCGGTGAGCAGCTTCATGAGGTAGATGGCCACGATCGTTTTGCCGGTACCTGGTTGGCCTTGGATCACCATCGTGCTGGGTATGTTGGCCCCGAGGTCTGCAAAGAGGCCCTCGAGGATATCGTCGACTGCGACCGCCTGGTCCTCCGTCAGTGCCTTGAACGGAGAGAGCTTGAAGAGGTCGCTGTTCTCGATCTCGCCGATCGTGCTCGAGAAGAGGCCGTCGGCTCGCAGCCGCTCGAAGATGTCCTTGAAGCGCGCTCGGTACGACTCGCGACGGAAGTAGTCCGCGTCGGTGATTCCGCCGTTGAGGTTGAGGACCGCGAACTTGCCGTCACCGGAGAACCAGCGGATCAGATGAGACTCCAGGTCTAGGCACACCGACTTGTTGAACTCGTCGTCCACCACGACCCGGACGTTGCTCATCCCTGACTTCGCCCCGGAGTCGATGTGCTGCCGGATTCGAGAGCGCACATTCAGCGTCTCGCCGACGTACACGGACGAGGTTGATCGGTCGAACGTTGGACGACCATCGATGACGTAGACCACGGGCCAGTTGACGCGTCGCGGATCGGCGGCGGCCCAGGTCTCGACGGCGTGCGTCGTGAATTCGATGCGCTCGAGGTCAGAGCTCGTCATACCTTGCGCTTCGTCCTCTAGCTTTGTCGGCGGGGTACTTCTTCCGGGTCTCGACGAGCTTGTCGAGAACAATGCGATCGGGGTCGACGCCCAACTGCTGGGCCAGTAGTAGGCAGTAGGTAAACACGTCCGCAAGTTCGGAACGGACTCTCTCGGGGCTTGCGCCAGCGCTCCACTGGAAACATTCCAGTAGCTCTCCCGCTTCGATGGCGATGCTCTTCGCCAAGTTTTCCTGGCTGTGGAATTGCGCCCAGTCGCGCTCTGCGACAAACTCGGCAAGTTCCGCGCGGACCGTCGAGTCGACCATTCGAGCACGGTAGCAGAGAAGGCGCATAGCCCTGCGAGCCGCCTCGCGCGGGCGCGGAGGGTTGGGCCGCGGAGCCGTTGCTAACGATGCTCGGTTTGGTCCGGCCATCATGCGCGGGGTATCCGGTGGGTTCGCCGGTTCCGGTTCTGGGACGTTCGGCCCGGGGACGATCGTCCCTGGATCGGTCCTTGCGGTTCGCGGAGAATGTTTCCAAGACCTTTCCTTCTGATGGAAGAGCGAAGCCAGTGAACGAGATCAAGTGCCCGCACTGCGGGAGCGTGTTTAGCGTCGACGAGACGGAGTACGCCAACCTGGTGCAGCAGGTGCGCACGTCGGAGTTCGAGACCGAGCTCCACGCACGCCTCGCCGACGCCGAAAAGGCCAAGCACACCGAGATCGAGCTCGCGGAGGCAAAGGTCGCCCAGCAGGCGCAAGAGGCTGCCGCGCAAAAGGACGCTGAAATTCAGCGCCTGAAGGCCGAGCTCGAGGGCGCCGACACCGCCCAGGCGCTCGCCATCGCCAAGGCAGCCGAGGAGTCGCAGAAGGCCGGCGCCCAGAAGGACTCGGAGATCCAGCGACTCGAGGCCGACCTCAAGAACGCCGCGACTGCGCAGGAGCTCGCAATCGCCAGGGCTGAATCCCTCGCGCAGCAGAGGCTCGCCGAGGTGAGCAACAAGCTGGCGTTGCAGGAGGCCGAGGAGAAGGTCAAGGAGGCCACGCTCAAGGAGTCCCACTCCAAGGAGCTCGCCCTCAAGGACGACCTCATCGAGCGCTACAAGGACATGAAAGCCAAGCTCTCGGTCAAGCTGCTCGGCGAGACGCTGGAGCAGCACTGCGAGACGGAGTTCAACCGCGTGCGCTCGCTCGCCTTCCCCTACGCCGAGTTTGGCAAGGACAACGACGCCTCGGGCGGCACCAAGGGCGACTACGTCTTCCGCGACTTCAGCGACGACGACGTGGAGTACATCTCGATCATGTTCGAGATGAAGAATGAAGCGGACGCTTCCGCGACCAGGAAGAAGAACAGCGACTTCTTCGCCAAACTGGACAAGGACCGGCGGGACAAGGGCTGCGAGTACGCCGTGCTCGTCTCGATGCTCGAGGAAGACTCTGAGCTGTACACGGGCATCACGGACGTCTCGCACGAGTTCCCAAAGATGTTTGTCGTCCGGCCGCAGTTCTTCCTCGCCATCATCTCGCTGCTGCGTAACGGCGCCCAAGGGACCATCCTGGTCAAGGCTGAGTTGGAGCAGGCGAAGAGGCAGAACGTCGACGTTACGAACTTCGAGTCCGAGCTCGACGAATTCAAGACCGCGTTCGGCCGGAACTATGACCTCGCGAGTCGGAAGTTCGACACCGCGATCGAGGACATCGACCGGGCGATCGACCGCCTCCAGAAGGTCAAAGAGGGTCTGCTCGGCTCCGGGAATAACCTCCGCCTGGCCAACGACAAGGCGTCGGGCCTCACCATCAAGAAGCTCACCAAGAGCAACCCGACGATGCAGGCCAAATTCGCAGAGCTTGAGGGGTCGATCGAGCCGGACGCGGCCTGACGCACTCATATCGCAAGGAGCCCTCCGTCCGTTCCGGATGGAGGGCTCCTGTCGTGAGGACCAGTTGAACGAGCTCCTGGGCGACGCCACGCTCGAGGCGAGGCGTCCAGGCTCGTTGACCCTCAACGGAGTGGCTTAACGACCGGCAGATTCGATGGATGCCGGATCGCGGACGTGCAGATCTGGCGTTCGGGCCGTTCGGGCCGTTCGGGCCGTTCGGCCGTGCTCGCCGTATCGCCTTTGATTCCCGGCACATCAGCACGGTCTTTCGACTTCGCTACGGTGCTTGCGCGGTTGCTCAGGCAGTGTGACGCGGAGTCTGGAACGTCCTGACACCTGGGGGCCGGGCGGACGAGCGCGGTCTCGCTTGCCGCTCATTTCGGGGCCAACGGGCGCGCATATCGCAGGCGCGTCTGCGAGGCGCCCGCCCTCGGTGGGTGCCAGCATGGCGGCATGACGAGGGCGGAGCGTTGGGAACACGCCGTCGAATGGCCGCTGGTCGTTGCGGGGCTGGCATTCCTCATCGCGTATGCGATCCCCATCGTGGACCCCACGATCTCGCCAGCAGCACGGGAGGCCTGCTCCATCGTTCTCACCGTGACGTGGATCGCCTTCGGCGTCGACTACATCGTCAGACTCGCGTTGGCGGACGATCGCCGGCGGTTCGTACGACGCAACCTGCTGGACCTCGCGGTGCTCGCGCTGCCGGTCCTGCGGCCGCTGCGCTTGCTGCGGCTTGTCGCGCTGCTCGGGATCCTGCATCGGGCCGGGTCGGGCGGTCTGCGCGGTCGGGTCGTCGTGTACGTCACCGTGAGTACCGTGCTGCTCATCGTGTGCGGTGCCTTGGCGATCACTGACGCTGAGCGCGGCCACCCCGACGCGAACATCACGGAGTTCGGCGACGGGCTGTGGTGGGCGGCATCGACGGTGACGACCGTCGGGTACGGCGACCGGTTCCCGGTCTCCACGACGGGCCGCTTCGTCGCCGTCGCGCTGATGATCGGCGGTATTGCCTTGCTGGGTGTCGTCACGGCAACCCTTGCTTCGTGGCTGGTCGAACGCGTAGCGGGGGCCAAGGAAGAGGAGCAGGCCGCGACACGGGCACACGTTGACGCACTGACGTCAGAGGTCCGAGCGTTGCGGGCCGAGCTGAGCACACGCTGGAACGACCCGGACCAGCGGACGTAACGGTGGCCGGTCACTGTCTACAGGACTGCCAGCTTGCGTCCGCGAGACCGCGACGAGCTCGGTCAGGTCATAGGCGTCGCGCCCAGCGGATGCGGGGTGAGGTCGATCCGAAGCCACGAGATGTCGTCACCCAGATACCGGATGAGGTCGTCCTGGCGTGGCTGGCCGATGACGAGGCGGTACGCCCCCACTGTGCGCAGAAGTCGCCGGTATTGCTGGACCTCTCGGCTCAGCGGCAGCGCCGGGACGTAGCGCTCGATGGCCGCACCGCCGGAACGGGTGAAGATCCAGAACGGCGTGATGTCGGATGCGTCGTCGGCCCGCTCCTTGACGGCGGCCGAGAACATCGCCGCCCACGGGTCGTCCGTGGCCGTGTCGAGCGCCGCGGCCCCGTGCTGGTCGGCGATGTTCTTGCGGACGGCGTGGCCCTTGTACCGGTGCACCCGACCCTCGCGCTGCTCCAGATCAACCGGGTTGCCGGGCAGGTTCCAGTGCACGATCGCGTGGCTGTAGGTGTGGAAGTCGAGCCCCTCCTGACCCACCGACGTCGACGCGAGGACGAACGGGCGGAACGGGGAGTTGTACGCCGTTCGTACCGTCGTCTCGCGCATCGCGGCCTTGTCGTCGGACTGGGCGCGGCCGAAACGGGCGGCGAAGTGGCTGCTCATCCGGCGCTCCTCGAGCCGGATCTCGCCATCGACCATGCGCACGTCCTCGACGGCGTTCGTCGCCGTGCGCGTAGCCAGGGCCTCGACCATCGTTGCCGTGATCGTCGTCGCCCGCTCGTGCGGCTTGGCGTCCTGCAGGCCCTCGGACTCGACGAGGACATGGACGTATTCGTCGAGGACCGCCTGCAGGCCACCATCAAGCGAGTGGTCGAGGACGGCCCGCCAGTACGACTCGTCGTCGTCGCCGGTCCTGAGCAGCGCGACGATCTCGGGCTTGTTGAACAGCGAGCGCAGACCCTGCGCGACCCGGAAGGCGCACTCGCGGATCGTCGGGTCGGCCATTGCCGTCGGCCCACCCGTGACACGAGACAGGGCACGGAGCGCGCACACCCCCGGTCCAGCGACGGCGAGCGTCGTGAGCACTTCGACGAGGTCGTCGGGCTGCTGGCCCAAGGCAAGCTCGTCGACCGCGCCGGCCAGCCGCAGGTGCGCCGCGAGCCCGGACTCCTGGCCGTCGGTCTCGTCGTCGGTGCCCCACCCGAGCATCCGTGAGCGGAGCGGCGCATCCTCGTCATCCAGTGCTCGGTCGAGGAGGAACGGCGCGGCCCAGTACCACCGCTGGTCCGCAGCGCCACCGTCCGGCGGGCCCGTCGGCAAGGCCGCGAGCAGGGTGCTCACGCGGCTCCGGACGAGACCGAGCAACGCGTCCCGACTCACGGGGAGGGTGCCGATCGTGCGCGCGACCTCGAGAGAGTCTCCGGCGCGCGCAAGCGCGAGCGAGGGAAAGAGCAGTGCGAGCGCCGGCATTCCCGCCGGTCGGTCGCCGGCGAGCCGGAACTGCAGCGGTTGGGTGATCGCTCGCTCGTCGTAAGCGCGTCCGCGATATCGCCCTGACTCGACCGAGAGCCTCTCCGCCTCGTAGCTGAGCATCACCGCGACCGCCTTGGGGACGACGGCCCACGCCGAGAAGATCAGACGTTTGGTGAAGGTCCGAAGCTCGGGCTCGGCGTAGGCGCCGGCTAGCTCGTAGTACGGCAGCCCGGGCGGGAGCCACGCCAAGCGCCACGCGCCACGGTCGAGCACGTCACGGCTCAGGCCCCGCATCTTCGCGTTGCCCGCGTCGATCTGGGTGTACGTGCGGATCTCGTCCCAGTTGAGGAGTCCGTGGGGGGCCGCGAGCGCCGCTGCGACGCCGGGGTCCTGGCGCTCCGCCGCCGCCTGGAACTTCGTGCGGATCTGGTAGCTGTTTCGTTCCATAAGGTTGAGCGGATAGGGGGTCGAGCGCCAGTACTCGAAGACGTCGTGACGGTCGATCGTGCGCGCCACGTCGTCGAACGTCCGCCATGCCCGGAGGTCCGACGCCGCCAGTTCGACACCCGGAAAGGCGCGCTCCACGAGCATGCCGTCGCGATCCGGTGTCGACGCGAGCCGCTCGGTCCGGCTCATGACACGCCGCAGCTCGTGCTCGGCACGGTCTCGCGCCTGCCGAGCCCGGGTCAGGTCACCGCCGCCGACGAGTGCCTCTCGCATGGTCCGCAGCTCGCGTTCGACGACGAGTGCTCGCTCGTCGCCGGCGAGGAAGCGGACGGTTCGCGTGAAGTCGCGGTAGTGGTCGTCGCCCTCCGGCTCGTCGGGGAGCGTGTACATCTTGTACGGCGTCGCGGAGAGCAGGAGCACCTTCGCGTCGGGATGATCGAAGATCGCGTTCGCGAGCCGCGCACCCTCGTCGTCGGCGTCGAGCAGGTCCTTGAAGCGCTGGAACTCGTCCAGGATCACGAGGTCGGGCTCGAGGTGCTCGACCGCCGCGCGGGCGACCAGGTGACGCAGGGCGCCGATGAGCCGGAAGCGCCGGTCGCTCAAGGCGTCGCTGGGCTTCCCGCGCAGGTAGTTGAAGTCCTGCACGCACGCCTCGAGCTCCGCGCGCAGCGGTCCGCCGCCGGGGCCGGTGGCGGTGTCGACCGCTTCACCGAACGAGCGGCAGAGCTCGTCGTCGAGCATGGATCTGTCGAACCACGCGAGCTGGTTGACGAACGTGTCGCGACGGACGCGACCCTCGAAGAAGCGTTGCCACCGCGTCGGCCTGACCGCCTGGTGTCCCCAGCAGGCGGCCAGCATCCAGTACAGGAGCACCCTTTCAGCCGCGGCGCCGCCCGACTGGCCCACCTGGAACGAGGTCCCGGGGGTGAACGAGACGAAGTTGATGCGCTGGTCGCGCAAGTTCCGGATGACCTTGGGCAGCAGTGTGAGCCGGTCGGCGTGCTTGACCTCCGCGCCACCGACGACGTTGAGGCGGCTGAGGTTTTGCCGAGCGATCTGCGCGTTCGAGCAGATGTAGACGACGTCGATGCGCTTGTCCGTGTCCCACAGGTGCTCGACGGTCTTGGCGATCACTCCCTTGGCGACCATGGTCTTGCCCAGGCCGACTTCGTCCGCGACGAGGAACCGCTTCTCCTGGTCGTCGTCGAGCCACAGCCGACGAAACGCGTGGTCGACGGTCGCCCGCTGGAAGTCTTTGAGGCCGGCGAGCGCCGCCGTCGCATCCGGCCTCACCGGAGCTCCGCCGAGTGAACCTGCCACACGACATCCCAGAGGGTGTCGAAGCCGTCGGGGACGAGGTCGGCGCCGTTCGGCAGGGCCCGCAGCTCCTCGACCAGGCTGGCGACCCTCGCGAGTGCGTCCTCGTCCCGGCCCGTCGCACGCACCAGGGGTTCTAGAAGCGCGACGTCTAGGCTGCTCMCGCCCGTAGCCTCAGGTGAGAAGCGATCGCCGTCAACGCCGGCGAGCTGGGCGAACAGCGCGTCGTAAGAGGGGTCGCCCAGGAGGAAGACGAGATAGCGCAGGACGTCGTCCTTGCTCCGCAGGATCGAGAAGACAGCCTCGTGCCGACGGGCGTCGATCGCGCCGGACAGCGTCGCCTTGAGGACGCATCTGCGCGTGACCCTGGCGTCCCCATCCCCGGCGACGGTCTCGACCGCGATGAACGGCGTGACATTGACGGGCGCGAGTGTCCATGCGAGCGACTCAGCGAGCGCGAGCTCGTGCACATCCTTCGGCAGGGACACGGGCCAGACCGAGGTTCGGCCCGGTGCGTCGCCAGTGACGACGAGCGTCAGGCGCGCTTCGACCCGGTCGTCGTCGAGCGCCGTCACGTGGAGCTGGGGGAGGCTCGACGCGAGCTGCTGGTGGAACCACTCGATCGCGTACGACGTCGCGATGGCAGGGTCGGTCAGGCCGCCGGCGCCGACGGGGGCGTACTCCTCGAGGATCTGGCCGAGGCCGGGCACGTCCGTCGATCCGTCGAGAACGGCGCGGACCCCGCACGCCGACGTCGGGCCGATGAGCATCGCGTCGAACTCCACGTTGCCTCCCCAGACGTCGGTCGTGAGGTTGGCGCTCCCGGTCACGGTCATCGACTGTGCGCCGCGGTCAACGAGGTCGACGACGAAGGTCTTGGCGTGCAGTCCCTCGTTGCCCGCCTGGAACTCGGTCAGAGCGTGGGACGCCACGCTGACGTCGTCGGCCGGATCGACCTCGGCGAGTCGCTGCAGGGCATTGACCTTCCACCCGGCGAGCGCGTCGGCGCCGAGCAGGTCCAGCGACTCGGGTCGGGAGACGATCGTCCGGTCGGACGTCAGGCGGGCGAGAGCGGCTACGCCCGCGTTGGTCAGGAATGGGCTGATCGCCAGGACGCGCCGGGCCTCCTTCGGGAATGGCCAGACGTGGTCGTCTCCCAGCCCGATCGGAAGGAGTGCGCCCTCGGTGAAGGGCGCGGGCGCAGCGAGCGTGGCTGCGGCGAGCGTCCGTACGAGGTCGTCGATCTGGAGCGACCGCTTGGGGGTGACGCCGGCCGTGGCGAGGCCTGGCAGCCGACTGAGAAATTCCGCGGCGGGTGCCGCGGCAATCGTCCCCTCCGGATCCTCGTCGAGCACGAGCGCCGTGTCCCACGACCGGTCGAGTGTCATGTTGCGGCTGAGGACGACGACGCGGTGCCGGTGCAGACCGTCTTGGTCGACAAACCGCAGCGCCCACAGCTTGGGGTGGAAGATAGCGCGCTCTCGAGGCGGCATCACCTCGAGCACGCTGTCCTCGACGAACGTGAGGATGCTGCGGTAGTTCGTCGGGACGTGGATACCGCCCGCCTGACAGAACACCGTCGTGTGCTCGGCGTGGCGTCGCACGGCTTCGAGCAGGCGGATCGGGTCCACCGCGGCAACGTTGTCGGGCGTGGTCTCGTCGAACAGAGCGAACGACATGGGCGCCAAGAGCAGCGCCGTGAGGTTGAGGGAGTACGTCGTGCCGACGGCGATCTCGACCCGGTGCCCTGCCGGCGGGCGGAGCGCGTCCGTGAGCAGCACCCGCGTCTCGGGCGTGAGCGTCATGCCGGCTCCCGGGCCGCGTAGAGGTCGGCGAGGTGGGCACGTGCGGTCCGCCAGCGGAAGTCATGCCGTCCGACACCGCTGGAGCCGGACCACCGGTCGAGCGCGGACTGGTTGACGAGGCGCGCCCGCCCGCCCTTGATCTGTCGCTCTCGTGTGGAGACCAGACGTTCCGCGGCCGCGCTGTGCGCGACGTCGTCGTCGGCGGCTGCGAGGTCGACCCACGAGTCGACGAACTGTCGTGTGACCGGCCGGAGACGCGGGTTCTGGCGTCGGATCGTCGCCCACCAGTCAGCGCGGCTCCAGCCGACGAGCGCCTCGGTGCTGACGAGCTCATCCCGCCACTCGTCGATCTGCGCCTCGAAGTCGGCGACGGCGTCGTCGCGCCGGCTCTTGCGGGCGAGCAGGAGGTTGTAGACGAGGGCCGCGCCGTGGATTGCCGTGTGGAACCTGCGCGCGTGGTCGGCGGTCTCGGCGAGCTGTGCGGGCGCATCCCCGAGGTTGGGGACCTCCCACACATAGCCGGGGAGATCAGTGGGGACGTGGTAGACGAGCCACGACAGCATCGAACCCGCCGTGGAGCCGGCGATGACGTCGGAGAGGTACTGCTCCTCCTCCGTAGTCAGGCCGAAGTCGATCGACTTGAGCAGGCTGTCGGGTGCCGAAGGGAGGTGCGGGTCGAGGCCGCTGCGGGGCATGGCTTCGCGGGCCTCGGGGTCGTCCGTCGCGGCGGTGCGTCGGGCGAGCATGCCGACGTCGTACTGCCGTCGGAAGAACCCTTCGCTCGAGAAGTCGTCGAGGCGTATGCCCCACGCCCCGAGCGCTGACCAGTACATGCCGCTCGGAAGTCGCTTGAGATTGTTCTTCGCGTGGTTCCCGATGACGCCCTGCAGTTCGCCGCCGTCGAGCAGGCTCGAGATCAATCGGTACTCCAGGGCGCGGAACTCTGCAGCCATCTCGGATGGCGTGGCCTTGCGTGCAGCCCGTTCGAGGAGCCACGGGACGAAGAGGACGTAGCGGAGGCGGGTGTGAAGCACCGAAGTCCCGGGGAACATCGAGTTGGCGAGGGCATCGCGAATGGAGCCGATCCCGAGCTCGTCGACGGTCCCTTCCTCCTTGAAGAGGTCGACGACTTCCAGCATCTTGCGGCGTTGCTCGGCGTCGGTGTCGAGCCAGCCGAAGGCGGAGGGCATGGGGTGATTGTGCACCTCAGGGGCGCGTTGGGCTGTCCGATCCGGCGTGCACCCCGCATGAGGTTGGCACGTCAGCGGCGCGCCGCGGGGAAGAGGGGTGTGTGATCGACGCGGCCGTCAGGTCACGACCCGAACTCCTAGGAACAGGGGACCGAGGCTATTCACGCGAAATAGCGCTCCATCGCCCGATCACAGACGAGGCAGAAGATGCGTACGTCGGGCACGCCGCGGAAGAACGTGTCGACGAGTGCGCGGGTTCGGCCGCACTGACGGCATTCGTCCGACTGCCTGCCAGGCCCCACAGCGCTCGGCGGTTTGGTTCGCAAGAGCGAGACCGACTCTGAAGCGAGCAACCGCAAAGCCGTCCGAATCCCGCGGCCCGCGCGAGCAAGAGGAACACGGTCCAGCGTCCAGAGCACCGTTTCGTCCACGACGACAGCATCGAGCTCCATGGGGAGCCGTAGGTCGACTTCGTAACCGACGAGCCGCAGCTCCTCGGCTTGCAGCGACCAGTCGCGCCACGACTGATTCCGCGAGATGCCTGCCGTAACCCGCCGAAGAACCCCATCGCCGATGTCGTGCCGTAGTGCGCGCACTTCATTGACGACCTCGTCGTCGAGATGACTGAGGTAGAACGCAACCGACGTCGAAGACTGTGCGAGATCGGCCAGGACGCGGTCGGCGATCCCTGACGAGAGGAGATGGAACCGGGGGTCATCGACCTTCCCGACGTAGTCGACGAAGTTGTCCGAGGAGGTGCCTGCCACTCTCGCGAGTGCTTCCTTCGGGGTTCCGGCCGGCATCTTTCTGATGAAGTCGCGAACGGCGCCGGCGACAACGAGCTGGTCTTTGGCCCGGCTGAACGCCACATTCATGAGCCGGCTGGTGTCACCGTCGACCTCCGTCCCACGAAACCACCGTCCGACTTGCTGCTCGGGCCGTGCCTCCGTGATGTCGAAGTAGACAGAGCTGGCTTCGTCCCCCTGCGCGCGATGCACGGTCGAGCCGATCGGCTCCCGTGCCGTCGACCCTGCCAGATCTTGTGCGACCTTCTGCAGCAATGCGGATTGCGCCCGATACGGGCTGACCGCCAGGAGCGACTTGCGTGTGACTGCGGTGGCGTCACCGCAGGCCAGCACGAGCCCCGCGAAGAGCTGCGCGCTGACCGGGTTGAACTGGCTTCCCTGCTTGGCTCGGAAGGACCGGGCGAAGGAGATGTTCAGGGCCGCGACGACGGGAACCTCCGAAAAGAATGGCTCGCGCACGCGAGCCAACACTCCGGGGGCTGTCTGCAGCTGAATCTCGGGATAGAAAGAGGCGTCGACGAGTTTCGCCACGTCCTGGGTCATGCGGTGTTGCACCGTCAGAGCGATCAACCCTGGGGCGGACTTTGAGGCTGCGACCCTCGCCGTGCCGGCGTGTTCGAACAGGCTCCGACCTAGGTACCTCCGAGCGCGGGCAGTCTCAGAGACGACGATTGGCGGAAGTTGCCGAAAGTCGCCGGCGATGAGTGCGTGCGTGCGTGCGAGCCCCAAGCAGAGCCACGCCGACGGGACGGACACCATGGAGGCTTCGTCGATCACGACGGCGTCGAATTGTCGTTCGAGACGCCCGCACGCCGCACGATGGGCGGTCGTTCCGACGACGGCTGCTTCCCGAATGACGGCGGCCTCGAGGTGACGGATGGACTCTTGAAGCGACTGCGCGACGTCCTCGAGCTCGACGAGTCGTTGGTCCCATAACTTCACGTCGTCTCGTTGGCGATGAGCGTCAAGCAGGGCCCGCTTCTCGCGGCACTGTTCGATCGCCTGGCGAATGCGGACGAGATCGCTCGTATGGTTCGCTCCCTGCGCGGTAAGCGTGCCGGACACCGTGAGAAGGCCGGCGTGGGCGTCTGTGATGGCGGACGAGTACGCGCCCGACCGAACGATGACGCCCGGGGTCATGAGCCCTTCCGAGCTCATTGCGTCAGCCGCCCGAACCAGGGCGAGGTCAACGGCCGCGTTGGTGTGGCTGACAACGAGAACGTTCAATCCGGCCTTCACGAGTTCCGCAACTGCGCGAGCGACGGTCGTCGTCTTGCCGGTACCTGGCGGACCCCACAAGTAGGTGCTGCCCGGGGTGAGCGCTGTCGCGACAGCCTGGGCTTGTCGCTCGTTGAGCCCGTCAATCGAACGCGGATCCTGAGTCCTGGACGGGTTACGGAGAAGGCCGTCGGCTCGGTCGGCATCGAACCACTTGTCGTCGTCGACGGCGTCCAAGCGTCGCCGGAGCTGGCGGACGAGCGCCGCGTTGTCAACGGCGAGCCGGCACGATTCTCCAACGACAGAGATCGACGCGCGCACGAGGAGGACGATCGACGTCCGCCGGAGTTCGAGTATCTCTGCCTGGTGGGCCTTGGAGCCCACGGTGAGTTCGGCTTCTTGCCCTTCCTCGACACCTTCGACGTCGGCCGACGGGAATTCGACGACGGAATGCGCGGCGCTCCGATTGCGATCAACGCCGCCGACCAGGGTGAAGCGGCGCCGCTGGGTCGCGACCGCGGCGACCTCATCGTCGAGTGCTTGACGCATATCGGCAAGGTCACCGCGGAGGCTCAGGTCCCGCATAGGCACCTGCCCTGGCGATACCGACCGTCGCACCGCCCACAGAGCAGGCCGTCGAGCGCCTCAAGCGCGAGCAGTGCTGCAACACGCGAGGTGATCGAGCGGTCGGACAGCTGCTCGGCGAGCGACCGCTCGTCGACGCGACGGGGCTCTCGGGCCGGTGGTGGTGAAGCAGTGACCAGTGGCGGTTTCTCTGACGGCCTTTGAAGCTGAATCCGTGCCGCTGGAGTCGCGCGTGGTGCCTTCTGGTCGGTGCGCGCGGAGATTCGAGGGGACACGGCTGTCGGCACCGCAGTTCGACTAGCGCCTCGCTCGGGTCGCTCCTTGAGAACGATGAATCCTGTCGGGGCCCGAGAGACGTCAGGCATGCCGGCGATGACTTGCGCGTACTCGTCCTCTGGGTGGTCGCCCCAACCCCGTGCGGCCATCGCCTGTCGCAGCTGAGTGAGGTCATGGGCACGCTCGCGCAGGAGGATCCGAATCGCCATCGCGGCGGTTCTCGGTAGTGGCATGCCTCAGGCGCCGGCATCAGATTCGCACGCTGGTCCCGTTCGGGACACCGCGACCGCGCCTACCTCCTTCATACTCATCGTCGTCCAACGGAGAGCAATTCTTGAGTAGGTGCGGGGTTTCGGAAGCTGCACGGGCTCGACACCACGCCACCGGCATGCGCGTCGGCGATCCGTTCGGCCCGATGCAGTGCCGGCCCCGAAACAAGGAGCCAGGAGATCACGCGTGGCGGACTGTGAGAACGCCCTGGTCCTGCGGCGTTACGGCTCAGGGCTCCCGCCCCAACGTTTCGGGGTCATCAGCACGAGCATCGCCATGCTCGCTCTTGCGCTTGAACCGCGCGCCGAGCACGTCAGCCGCAGCACCGCGAACGGCTCGTGCCGCATCCTCGGCGGCGGCCCTCGCCCGGGGGGTGCGGGACCCCGTCACCGTCGGCGTCCGCCGCGCGGAAGACGTCGGTGGCCCGGCCGACGGTCTTGGCTCCCAAGCGGAGGCGCATCGGGCCTACTCGGCGCCGTTCCTTCCGCCGAGTGTGTACAGCGCGAGGTCCAGGTCGCGGGGTACCCAGTTGGCGAACTCAGGTGGCGCGGTGCCGAGCAGATGGCTCAGATGCGCTATGTAGGTTCGGTATTGCTTGCGGTCAGGGAGTGCCACCCCCAGCTGCAGCAACCCGAGCTTCGCACGACGGTCGTACACGGCCATCCGGGTTGGAGCGGCCGCGGTAAGCAACGCGGAGGCTAGCGCGTTGCCAGTCCGGAATCCGGGGAGTACATCAAGGTGGCCGCGGCCTCGTGCTGCCGCCTCAGCGAGCGACAGACTCAAGTCATTAACCGCTTCGACGGCGCGAGCGGTAATCGCGCGCACTTCGGCGTCGGGGATGGCGTGGAGCTTCCCGACCCACGGCGTATTGGCGCGGAGTCGCTTCCAGAAAAGGAGTGCGCCGATCTCCGTCTTGCCGATGTCGCCACGGTCGTTGATCGTGCTCGCGACGTCCCGAAGGACGTCGTCGTAGTACGGGGAGACTGTGGCGAGATAGCGCGCATGCGCGACTCCGAGCGTGGGCCATGGATCGTCCGTGAATGGCTCGGCCATTTGATCTCCATGTGAACGACCGGCGCGGGCGGGATTGGCCGCGGTACTTGGCACGATAGCGAAAGCGGCCAGGCACCTGTCGAGGAAGCACGCGGCGCAAGTCGACCGCATCCGGCCCTCGGCACGACGAACTGTGCTGGGATGGCAAGGCGCGGTGCCGCGTAAGGCTCTGGCGGAAGGTGGCCATGTTCGACGTGACGACGACGCCGTATGGGGCGCCTGCGCTGGCGGCGCTGCAGACCGTTGTCTCCCGTTTGAAGCGCGACGACCCGATGGCTTCGGTCATTGTCGTCGCTCCGAGCCAGCTGGCGGGGACCGTTGCTCGACGCCATCTCGCGCGGCACGGAGTAAATCCGGGGGGTGCAGCCGCCCCCGGGATCGCGGGGATCGAAGTGACGACCCTCGACCGGCTTGCAGAGCGGCTCGTGGTGCAAAGCCTCGCGCCCCGACGGCCCGCCACGAGGCCCGTCGTCGCAGCGGCTTGGCGCCGGGCGTTGCGCGCGGACCCCGGCGTCTTCGACGCGGTCGCTGACCATCCCGCAACGGTGCGGGCGCTAGCGCGAGCGCACCGCGAGCTGCGAGACCTGTCGGAGCAGGAGCTGGACGCGGTGGCGGCGGCGTCGAGCACGGCGCGGGACACCGTGCGGTTGCACCGGGACGTCGCGCGGACCCTGGCGCGTGACTGGTACGACGTCCGCGATCTGCTCGACGGGGCGGCCGAACGCGCAACAGGGACGGCGCCCGTCGTCGTCCACCTGCCCCAGGACCTGAGCGCCGCGCACAAACGATTCGTCCGGGCGCTCGCTAGGGTCGGCGACGTCCACGTGCTGGTGGGAGTCACGCACGTCGAGCGAGCCGACGAAACGGTCCGGTGGCTGCTGGGCGACGGCATCGCGAAGGCCGAGGTCGCGACCGCCACGCGAGTGCTCAACACCTCCGACTCCGACGACGAGGTCCGGGCGGTCGTCCGAGAGGTCGTCGAGGCCTTGAAGTCGACGCGCGCGGAGCGGATCGCGGTCCTCTACGCCAAGGCCGATCCGTACGGACGGCTGCTGCACGAGCAGTTGGGCGCGGCGCAGATCCGTGTGCAGGGCCCAGGAACTCGACCCGTCGTGGAACGGGCTGTCGCCCGGGCGGTGCTCGGCATCCTGCGGCTCAGCGAGGACGACGTGCCGCGCGCGGACCTGTTCCGGGCGCTCGCGGACGCGCCCGTGCGCGACTTCGCCGGCCGCCGGGTCCCCGTGTCGCGCTGGGAGCGGACCTCACGCGAGGCGGGCATCGTGGGCGGCGACGACTGGGACGGGCGACTGTCGGCCTTTGTGGCCAGGGAGGTCGCAAAGGCGGAGGCCGGACCTGACGACGCACGCCCGGGGGCGGACGTACGGGCACGGCGACGGGCCGAGACGGCCGCCGAGCTCGGGGCGTTCGTGGGCCGCCTGCGCAACGAGCTCGCCGGCGCGGAGCAGATGACATCGTGGGCCGAGCTGTCGACGTGGTGCCTGGAGCTGGTCGGCACCCTGATCGGCGAGGGCGACGACCTGACCGGACTGCCGCCGGAGGAGCGCAACGCACTCGCGGTCCTCACATCGGTCCTGTGCGGGCTGGACGTTCTGGATGGCATCGACGACGCCGCCTCGCTGACGGCCCTGCGCGAGACCCTCGAGCTGGAGCTGGACGATGCGCTGCCTAGGGTGGGCCGCGTCGGCGATGGGGTGCTGGTGGCCCCGTTGTCCGAGGCGGTGGGCCTGGACCTGGACGTCGTGCACGTCGTCGGGCTCAGCGAGGACCAGTACCCAGGGCGACTCCGGGTCGACGCGCTCCTGCCCGACCCGGTGCGCGCAGCCGCGCACGGAAGCCTACGGACATCCCGCGACCTGCGGAACCGCGCGCACCGACACCTGCTGGCCGCGTTCTCGTCGGCTCCCGAGGTCGTGGCGTCCTTCCCGCGCGGGGACCTGCGCCGCTCCAGTCGACGGCTCCCGAGCCGCTGGCTACTGGGCTCACTGCGGGCACTCAGCGACAACAAGCGACTCGAGGCAACGAAGTGGGAGGAGGCGACGTACGCCGACGGGTCGTTGGTCGCCATCAGCTCGTACGCGAGCGCGCTCCTGACGACACCGCACGTCGCGACCGAGCAGGAGTGGCGGACTCGCCGAGCCCGCGAGGGCGGACTCACGGATGCTGTCGTCGCGGTCGCGGAGGAAATGCTGCACGCCCGGGCTGCCGCCTCGTTCTCACGGTTCGACGGCAACCTCGGCGACCTGCCGGGCCTCCCGAACTACGCGGACGGGGCACTGACCGTGTCCCCGACCGCCCTCGAGAGCTACGTCTCCTGCCCGCACGGCTTCTTCGTGAACCGGCTTCTGGGGGTCGCACCGCTCGAGGCGCCGGAGGACCTGGTGACCATCAGCTCGGCGGACGTCGGGACACTGATGCACGAGGGCCTCGACCGACTGGTGCGCGAGTTCGCGGACGACTTGCCGGGGCCGGGCGCGCCGTGGTCGGGGGAGCAGCGGGCGCGCCTGGTCGAGATAGCGCGGGAGCTGTCCGCCGATGTCGAGGCCAAGGGTCTGACCGGGCACCCGCGGCTCTGGAACCTGGAGCGGGACCGGATCGAGGCCGACCTGCAGAAGATGCTCGACCACGACGACGAGTGGCGCGCATCCGTCGGGGCGAGCGTCGTCGCGAGCGAGATGCGGTTCGGTACGGATGGCCTGCCTGCCGTCGGGGTCGCTGTCGACGGCGGAACCGTGCACCTGCGGGGGAGCGCGGACAAGGTCGACGTCGGGTCGAGCGGGACCATCTTCGTCACCGACCTCAAGACCGGCAGCCGGCGGTCGTTCAAGGAGATCACGCAGGACGACCCGCTCGCCGGCGCCGCGAAGTTCCAGCTGCCCGTCTACGCCCTGGCGGCACGCGAGCGGTACGGCACGGCATCCTCCGCCGTCCGGGCAGGCTATTGGTTCGTGCGCAAGGAGCCCGGCCGGCTGGACATCGACCTCACGCCTGCGGTCGAGGGGGAGCTTGCGCACGCACTCGGTGTGGTCGTGCGGTCGATCGCGGCGGGACGGTTCCCGCTGCGGGCACCGGAGGGGGCGGACTTCGCCTGGGTGCAGTGCTGGTACTGCAACCCCGACGGGATCGGGCACGGCACCAACCGGGAACGGTGGGAGCGCAAGAGGCACGACGACGGCTTGCGCGAGCTGGTCGAGCTGATCGAACCGGAGGCCCTGGGATGACCGCCCCGGTCGATCAGGGCGCACGCGACCGGATCAGGACGGACACGGCGTCGACCCTGTTCGTGAACGCCGGCGCCGGTTCGGGTAAGACAACGGCACTCGTCGGGCGGATCCTCACACTGGTTCTGGTCGACGACATCCGGCTCGACTCGATCGCCGCGGTCACGTTCACCGAGAAGGCCGGCGCCGAGCTGCGCGACCGCCTGCGGGCTGAGCTCGAGACGGTGTGGCGCGCCGACGACGAGCGCAAGGAACAGGCTGCGCAGGCGCTCGACGATCTCGACGGTGCGGCCATCGGCACGTTGCACGCCTTCGCCCAGCGGATCCTCGCCCAGCACGCGATCGCCGCCCGGCTCCCCCCGGTGCTGGAGGTGCTCGACGAGGTCGGGTCCTCCGTAGCGTTCGCGGAACGGTGGGCGGTCCTGCAGACCGCGTTACTGGACGACGACGCGATGGAGGAGCCGCTGCTGCTCGGCCTCGCCGCGGGCCTGAAGCTGGAGCACGTGCGCTCGCTGGCGAGGGCGCTCGGCGCCAACTGGGACCTGATCGCCGACCGGGTGCTCGTCGGCGAGTCCGTGCCGGTCCGGCTACCCGACTTGACGTCGCTCCGGCGTCTAGGTCGTGACGTCGTCGCCAGCGCCGCGACATGCACAGACCCTGACGACAAGCTCCTGCCGAAGATCCTCGCGGTGGCAGGGCCTCTCGACGCACTGGAGAACGCGGTCGACGATGCCGCGCGCGTTGCTGCGCTGACCGCGATGAGCGCACTCAAGTTCTCCTACGGCAAGAAGACCGCGTGGCGCGAGCCCATCGACGTCGTCAAGGCGCGGGCTCAGCAGCTCGCCGACGAGGCTGGCGCGGTCGTCGCGTCGTTGCTCGACGCGTGCCTGCGACGCATGACGCGGTGGACCGCGGAGCGGGTGCTCGAGTCGGCCGAGGCCCGCCGCCGAGACGGCCGGCTCGAGTTCCACGACCTGCTCGTTCTCGCCCGCGAACTGCTCGTGCGGGACGCCGACGCGAGAGCCGACCTGCACCTCACGTACCAGCGGCTGCTGCTGGACGAGTTCCAGGACACGGACCCGCTTCAGATCGAGATCGCCATCCGGATCGCGGGCGGCGCCGGAGCCGTCCAGGACGAGTGGATCGACGTCGTCGTGCCCCCGGGGCGCTTGTTCGTCGTCGGTGACGCCAAACAGTCGATCTACAAGTTCCGCCGGGCCAGCATCGCCACCTACCTCGACGCCCAGCACCACGTCGGTGAGCCTGTGAGCCTCACGACGAACTTCCGGACGGTGGCACCCGTGCTCGACTGGGTCAACACCGTCTTCTCACAGCTCATCACGCCGGTGCCGGGCGCGCAGCCCGACTACGAGCCGCTGGACCACTTCCGCGACGAGGTCGGGCACGGACCGGCGGTGGTCGTGCTCGGCTCGGACGCGCACGCCGACCTGCCCAGCGCCTCAGCGGCGATCCTGCGGGAGCGCGAGGCTGCGGACGTCGCGGCCGTCGTCCGCCAGGCGCTCGCCGACGGGTGGCAGGTCTACGACGAATCGTCGAAGGCCTGGCGACCCGCCCGGTTGGGCGACATCGCGGTCCTCGTGCCCGCGCGGACGTCGTTGCCGTTCCTCGAGGACGCGTTCGAGGCCGCGGAGGTGCCGTACCGGGCCGAGGCGAGCTCGTTGGTGTACGAGGCCGCGGAGGTCCGTGACCTGCTCGCGTGCGCGCGTGCCATCGCGGACCCGACCGACGAACTCTCGCTCGTCACCGCGTTGCGCTCGCCACTGTTCGGGTGCGGCGACGACGACCTGTGGCGCTGGCGGCACGAGGGCGGCCGCTTCGTTCCGTGGTCGCGTCAGGAGGAGAACCTCACAGGCCCAGTCGCGGACGCCCTCAGGGCCATCCGACGGCTCTCCGCGGCGGCACGGTGGGACGCGCCGAGCGAGCTGCTCAGCGCGATCATCGACGACCGTCGCATGCTCGAGGTCGCCGCCACGGGACCGCGCGCCCGGGACGGCTGGCGCCGCCTGCGCTTCGTCGTCGACCAGGCTCGGGCCTGGTCCGAGGTGTCGCACGGCGGCCTGCGGGCGTACCTCGCGTGGGCCGCGTTCCAGGGGCAGGAGGCGTCTCGCGTCGCCGAGTCGGTGCTGCCCGAGACGGACGTCGACGCCGTGCGCGTGATGACCATCCACGCGGCGAAGGGACTCGAGTTCCCGATCGTCATTTTGTCGGGCATGACCGCCCGCCCCCGGAACGCCTCCGGCGTCCGGCTGCTCTGGCCGGCGAGCGGCGGCTACTCAGTGAGGGTTGCGCAGGGTGTGCAGACCGGCGACTTCGACGACGCGGCACCCGTCGACGAGCAGATGGACGACATGGAACGGCTCCGACTGCTCTACGTCGCCGCTACCCGAGCGCGTGATCACCTCGCCGTCTCGCTGCACCGTGCCGCAGGCTCCAAGGCGACCACCTCGGCCGCGACGCTGGCAGGTGCGGGGGCCGCAGCTGCCGGGACCCCCTTCGTTCCACCCGCGGTCGACCCGGTACACCGGGTCGCCCCGCCGAGGCCTGCGCCGCCGGTTCCCGAGCTCGAGGACTGGCAGCGCGGGATCGTCGCGGCTCGATCCGCCGCAGCGAAGGACTCCTCGATCGTCGCTTCCGGCCTGGAGGGAACCGAACCGGAGGTCGTCCTGGCGGTCCCCAAGGACGGCGATCCGGGGCTGTACAAGGGTCCGCGCGATCTCGAGCTGCCGCCGTGGTCGAAGGGTCGCTACGGCTCGGCCGTCGGTCGGGCGGTGCACGCGGTCCTGCAGACGGTCGACCTGGCGACCGGCGACGGGTTGTCCGAGGCCGCCTCGGCGCAGGCGGTGGCTGAAGGTGTGACGGGACAGGTGCAGCTCGTCGAGGACCTGGCGCGGTCGGCGATCGCCAGCGACCTGGTGCGCCGAGCAGCCAGCCGGGAGAGCTGGCGGGAAACCTACGTGGGCACGCTGCTCGACGACGGGATGGTCCTGGAGGGCTACGTCGATCTCATCTTCCGGGACGACGACGGGACGCTAGTCATCGTTGATTACAAGACGGACGCGATACCGACAGGGGCGGTCGACAGCCGCGTCGCCTACTACCGGCCGCAGCTCGAGGCCTACGCGCGGTGTGTTCATGACGCCACGGGCACACCCGTGAAAGCTGTGCTGCTCTTCCTCCACCCCGAAGGATCCATGGAACGGGACGTGGGCCTGAGTTCATCGATGGCTGCTACCTCTTCACCTGCGAATCCGTAGCGCCACGCCACCCCCAGGATCTGCGATGAGACTGGTGGCCGGATCCCATTACGTGGTTACTCGGCTCTCGTCGGTACCCGATGGACGATCGGAACGCGGGTATGCCATCAAGTCCCGGAACGAGCAGCCCGGTCAGTCGAGCGGGGGCACTATTCGGAAGGCCACGGCACCGCGCATCTGCTCGGTCGCCGCCGGATCGCCCCCGATGTCGAGCGTCGCGGTCGTTCCGTCGGCGTACCGGACCTCGACGAGCTCGACCTCAGTCCAGTCGATCGCGAGTGACATGGCGAGGTCGCGTGCGATGTCCTGGTACTGGCACTGCAGGTCCGGGTCGTCCGTCTCGGCGCTCGCTTGCGTCAGGAGCTGGTAGCCCCGCTGCACGCCCCGCCGGTACTCGGGGGAGGACATCGGGTAGAGGTCGGCTAAGTGCAGGGCCTCGGCGGCAGCGTCGAACGCCGGCGGGCGCGTGCCGTGCGGGCGGAACGGGGCGTGGGCGTCCAGGCGCGGCAGCGGCACCAGCTCTCCGTCGAGCCAGCCGTAGCCAGCGGCGAGCCGCCTCGCGAAGGTCGAACCGAAGGCCTCCAGGCACGCGAAGTCCGTGCGCCCCGACGCCAGCACGTCGGCCCGCGCCGCCACCTCGATGGCGTCGACGACGGGAAGGTCCGCTCCGTCGTGAGCCGCGAGGAAGTCACCGACCGTCGTGCGCGCACCGCCGACGACTATCTCGGTGGTCAGTCGCAGGGCGCCGCTCCATTCGTAAGTCACGCCTTCGTGGGTCGCGGCGTGCCGAGTCATCGGCGCTCCGGCCCGGGGTGCTGGCGGAATCCCAACGGCCGGCCCCTTCGAAGGCCCGGACCAGTCCCCGCCCCGAATCCAGCTGTCGGTCACTCGCTCGCCGGCATCATCGCTCCAGTCGATCCACCGCCCCCGCGACCGCGCGTAGCCCTGCACCCCGTCGGGACCGATATAGACGCAGACCGCTCCGTCATCGTCGACCCAGTAGTACCGTTCGCCAAGTTCTGTCATGCCGTCCTTCCCTGGTCAGCGCCGCGCGCCGTCCTGCCCACGAACCCCATGATCTCGCGAGGGTCTGACATCGCGTCGGCGTCGGCAGCGAGCTGACGAGCCGGTGGTCCTTCCACACGCCCACGGCGCACTCGGGGCGCGTCCGAACCGGCCGGGCTTGTGCTCAGCGGCCGAGCTGAAGGCCGGAGTCGCCTTACGGAGGGACGCCGAATTCGCAGCGGTGTCGTTCGCGACAACTGTGAGCGGCCCTGTTCGCTGGCGCCGCGGTCAATCCAGGAGGGTTGGGGCACCCTCTGGTGCTCAGGTGCGCCGCGCACACCTGAGCGCCAAAGCGGCGTCCGATTCGTCGACCGCCTCCGCGATTGGGACAGCCCGATCGGGCTCTCGTCAGCGCTGCTCGTGAGACGACGGATCGATCTCGCCGCCCTGCTTCCGCCCTGCGTACCGAGACTTGTGGGCGTGGTCGGCGTTGAGTCGCTTCCCGGTGTACTGGGCGCCCCGGCCGTCGAGCATGTCGCGGGTGTTGCCGAGCCAGGTCAGCTCGTCCGCCTCGCGGCTCGACAGGGACTCGGGCGGCGCCGCGGAGAGTGCACCCATCGCGTCGTCGAGATAGGCCCGCGCGCCAGCCACGTCACCACGGTGAAGGGCTCCCTCAGCGTCCTTCTTGGCGCGCTGCGTAGCCAGGAACAGCTTCTCGCGCTCGACGACCGGGGCGGGCACGCGTCCCTTGGCAACATCCCCAGGAACGACGTTCACCGAGATCGGGATGGTGACCGTGTGCTCCTCGAGCGTCGGGATCTCCACCCACGTCAGCGTCACGGTGGCGACCTGCGCGAGGCCGAGCGCCGCCATAGCTGGAACTGCGAAGGTCAGGACGATTCGGCGGGTCTCGGAGGCGTAGAAGTCGCCGAGCTCGACCAGGACGCCGTCCTCGACCGCGGTCGAGGGCAGGTCGTTGAGCACGGTGACGGACCGGACGTCGGCGGTGGGCGCGACGTGCAGGCTCGCCGCCTGGGCGGTCTTGGACAGCAGGCCGTCGATCTCGGCTGCGACGGCGGCGGCCGCGGAGTCGGCGTGCTCGGCGAAGGCGTGGTTGCCCGATCCGCCGCGGGCGACGGCGGCGAGCAGGGTCTGGTCGTAGCCCAGGCCGATGCCGATGGTCGAGGTGGTGATGGCCTGCTGGGCCGCCTTGCGGGCGACCCCGCCGAGCGCGTCAGGGTCGGTCACGCCGGCGTTGGCGTGGCCGTCGGAGAGCAGCACGATCGTGGCGCCCGTCTCCGTGCAGACGCGGCGCGCTTCCTGCAGGCCGCGCAGGTATCCGGACGACAGGTCGGTGGAGCCGCCGGTGTCGACGGCGGCGATGCGGTGGCGGATCTCGTCGCGCCCGGCGGCGCTGACGGTCCCCGCCGGCAGAACGACCTGCGCCTGGTCGTCGAACGCGACCAGGCCGAACCGGTCGGTGTCGGCGAGCCGGTCGACCAGGCGCAGGAGCGCGCCCTGGGCGTGCTCGAGGCGGCCGCCGCCCATGGAGCCGGAGCGGTCGAGGACGACGACGACGGTGTGGTCGGCGCGCGCGGCGTCGGTCGTGGGGGTCGGCGCGACGAGCTCGAGCAGGACTGTGACGGTGTCGTCGGCCTCGAGGGCGACGACATCCACATCGAGATGGGCGGACAGATGCATGGGTGCTCCTGAGGAGTGCGATGTGACGGGGGATGACCTGCGTGGCGCGGGGCGTGCGGGGCGGGTCCCGTCACCCGGGGACCACGTCCGACGCGAGCGCGGCCGGCGCACGGTCGATCAGCCAGTCGACGAAGTCAGGGTTGAACAGCGCGTACACCGAGCGGTGCTCGCGGACCAGGCGGATCGCGTCTTGCGCAGTGCGGCCGGAGAGCATCAGGACGAGGACCGTGACCAGCCCGGAGCGGTTGAGGCCGGCCTGGCACCGAATCAGGACGCGGTCGCCCGACGACCAGCGCTCGTGTGCCCATCGGGCCGCGGCGACGACCCGGGTCATGTCGGCCAGGTCCGGGTGGGCGTCGGGGAAGCCGTACCGCAGCTCCTCGACTCCCCAGCTGCACGGCAGAGCCCAAGCGAACAGCGTGACTACGGCGTCGAAACCGCTCGTGTCGGCGCGGCTGCGCAGCTCCGTCGCCGTGTCGATCCAGGCGTCGTCGGCGGTGCCGCCCTGGTAGAGACCCGGGGCGATCATCGTCACGAGCTCGGTCGGCAGCAGGCTCTTGTCCACCCAAGACGGGGCGTACAGCGCGGTGTCGGTCATGTCGTTCTCCTCTCGTAGGCGACCGTTCGGTCGCTCACAATGAGTTCGACGTGGCCGGAGGCCGAACCATGAACACCGTTGCGAAAGTGCTGTGATGGTCGGGCCGATAACAGTTCTACCGGCTACCACTGACACGACCAGGGGAGGGGAGTCTGCCGCCATGACCAGCCCCGACGACGCAATGCTGCGCGAGGCCGCGACGATCGCCGCCGGGGTCGCTCGGCGCTACCTGATGACCGATCGGCGCGGGGAGGCAGTCACGCCGGACGACGTCGCGCAGGACGTGATGATCGCCTTCTTGCGCCAGGACGTCGACTCCCTGGAGAACTGGCGAGCCTGGGTGAACCGCGCGGCACGCAACCGGTCGATCGACGTCGTCCGGGCGGGCTGGGACGCGAGGGGGCTGGCCGACGACGGGACGTCCGCGCCACCGGTGGGGATGCGCGACGTCGGCCCCAGTGCCGTCGGCATCTGGGACTCGGTCGAGCGGAAGCTCGTGGCGACGCTCTCCGTCCGCGATCGGGAGTTGCTGCTCGCCCATGTCGACGGGGCCTCGCACGCGGACCTCGCGCGCGACTTCGGGCTCGCGGACGCCGCGTCGGTCGCGACGACACTCACCCGGGTCCGACGCAAGGTGCGAGACGCGTTCCCTCACCGGGCGGACGTCCTCGAGCTTCTCGGGCCTCCACCGCGGGTCTACGACGTCGACAACCGTGGGCGCCGCGCCTAACACGATCGCAGCGCCGGAGATCGTGTCGGTGGTCGGCCCTACCGTCGCCTCAGTGATCCGCGACGGACGGAGCAGGCCGCAGTGACGCAGTGCGCGCACATCGACATCGCCTACGAGAAGGCTGAGCGAATCTTCCGGCCGTACCGATGGAGCATTCACAGGTTTCGCTGCAAGGTCTGTGACGTCGAGGCGGTCGTCGTGGATCGAGAGCGGATTCCGGCCCGGACCCGTCGACAGGCGCCCGAGAGCTGAGACGCCTACGTGCGACTCGACAGCAGCTCGTCGACCGCAGCGCGAAGAAACGGCTGGGGGTCGAACCCGGGCACGGTCGCCTCGATGTCAGCCCACGCGCGCCCAAGGGGCACGCCGCGGTGGGCGGCGCCGTACAGCGCCGCAACCGCCGCCGTTCGGGAACGCGCCTCGGCGCAGTGCACGAAGACCGTCCGGCCCGACGCGCGCAGGTCCGCGATCGTGCGCGCAGCACCGCCGACCGTTCCCTGGACATCGAGGTTCTTGCCGGGCTGGTCGATCAGCCACACCTGAACGCTGAGCATCTCGTCGGGGACCTGCTCGGCTCCGACGCGGCACAGCGACACGACGGCATCGACGTCGGGAGCGTCGGTCCGCAACCGGTCGAGGGCGGCAATCGAACCGATCCACACACCGTCGTCGTGCGGGTGGCGTTCAAGGACATCGCTGTGCGGGAAGACCGGCTCACGCGGCGACAGCGGCCAGCCATGACTGTCGACCGCTCCGCCGCGAGCGGCCAGCACGGCGAGCCGCGTCAGATCGTCGGCACGCAGGCCGGGCCACCCGTGCAGCACCAGATGCCACGGCAGGGGCACGCTGGTCCCGCCGTGGACCGCACCGGCGAGTGAGCCGGCGATCGCGGCGACGGTGTCCGTGTCCCCTCCGGCGCGGATCGCCAGCTGTAGCGCACCGGTGACGGACGAGTTGCCGGCGACAGCCGAGAGCGCGGCCTGGAACGCCTTGACGACCCAGCCGTTCTTGGCGGCGAAGTCGTGGGGCCGGACGTCACGTGCGAGCGCCTCGTCGATCAGGGCCGCCCACCGTGCCCGTCGTGCCGCGGGGATGAATTGAACCTGTCCGCGGACGTCGAGCTCGCCGGTCAGGATCGCGTGCCGAATGGCGAGGCACCAGATCGCGCACGCATCGGCGTTGTCGTCGTCCCAGTGCGTCAGCTGCGCGACCCGGGCCGCGGCCTCGACAAGGGCCGGCTCCTGTCCGTCGCCCAGGAAGCCGAGCGCGACCGGTCCGGTGCGCATCAGCGAGCCGTTCCCGGAGGTGCGACCAGTGCGCTCGTGCTCCGAGCGCGCCGCGGTGCGCGCGGCATCTTCCGAGATCACGCCCTGCAGATCGTGCAGGACGCGTGACGTCTGCACGCCGACGTCGCGGGACGTCCTCGACCAGTTGAGCCACTCGTCGACGACCCGGCCGAGCACAGCGGCGTCCTCCAGCGACTCACCCCGGGCCAGCGCCTGCAGCAGCGGGATCGCCATCGACGTGTCGTCCGTCCACTCACCAACGGCGTGCCCGAAGACGCCGACACCGAACTCCACCGGCCGCTGGTCGTCCAGCGCAGGGCCGAACTCGTACTGGGACCCGAGCGCGTCGCCGGCCGCGGAAGCCAGGACAGCGCCGACAGCACGATCGAGCTGCCCGGTCGAAAGGTTCATAGGTGTCTCCTCAGATCGGTGGTCAGGTGTCGTTGCGCAGGTCAGCGGATCGGTCGAGGTCTCACGACAGGTGCCAGACCGCGATCGAGTGTCCGGCCGCCCTTATGCGTCCGGAGAGCCCGTGGATCGCGGCTCGCCCAGCAGGTCGAGCGCATGCCCGTACTTCACCGCCAGCCGCTCCCGCGACTCGACGCTGAGCTGCCTGGTCCGGTCGGGGTCAGTGTTGTGGCGGATGTCGGAGATCTTCACCGCCTTTGCCGCGGGGTGCGCTGCGATGCGGTGGTAGTAGTCGTCGCCGTCGCCCGCTCGACGGGTCAGGAGCGCCACGACCTCGATCACCTCCGCGTGGACTCCCGCACGCGCGAGCAGGCCGGCGTCGATGGCGCTGTCTTCGATCACGTCGTGGAGCCACGCAGCGCAGCACTCCAACGTCTGCTCCATCGGATCGAACCGCGCTGCGACAGCCGCGGGGTGACCGATGTACGCGACGCCGAGCTTGTCGACCTGGCCGTGGTGCGCGATCACGGCGATCGCTTGCGCCCGGGCGACCTGGTCGACCCGTCCCTCGGTCGACAGCTCGGCGATCGGACCGTCGCTCCAGCGGGTGAGGTTGATCTCGGTCACGCGCGCTCCTTCAGGTAGGCGACCACATCGGGCCACGTCGGGTAAGCGTCAGAGCCGAAGTGGAGGACCTCACCCTCGAATCGATCAGCACCGCGCTTGTACGGACGGTCGTCCACCAGGAAGTCCCCACGGTTCAGGTCCTTGTGGTGGGACAAAATCACCCGTTTGTACAAGGGGCTGTCCTGCCCGGCCCCGAACTGGTCCCGGATCCACGCCACCTTGTCGTGCCATGCCGACGGGTTGTCCCACGGCGCCGTCGACAGCACGTACACGTCGAACAGCACCGCCAGCTGGTGAACCGCCTCGATCGCGCCCGGCATCGGGTCCATCAGCGCGAAGATCCCCGGGATGTCGTCCTTGTCGGTGAACGCCTCGTACACACCCGGGTCGAGTCGGGGAAAGGCGCTCCCGAAGTCGACGAGCGTGCCGTCCATGTCGAGGTAGACGATCTTCTTCACGCGAGGGCTCCTGCCGTCGGGGCGGAGAGTGCGGACGCCGACGCACCCGAACCAGGCTGGACGGCCGCGACGAGCTGCTCGCCGTTCGGACCCTCCAGGCCGACGTAGCCGAACTCCCAGAAGCCGTTCACCTGGGCGTCGCCCGTGCAGACGTACACGGCGTACAGGCTGAACTGGGCAGGCTGGCTCAGCGGGACCCTCGATACCGCGCCGGTCAGCTTCTTGCCGGACATGAGCGCCGGCAGGTCGCCCGTCTTGAGACCGTCCCGGGGGCCGCCGACGTATACGCAGTACAGGGTCGGGTCCTGGTTCTTGGCTGAGTCGTGGTGGGTCATGCGTCCCTACCTCCATCTGGTCTGTACGGCTCCTGTCTTTTGCGCAAGAGTCGCCTTTATCGTCCTGAGCCCAGTATGGACCCTGCCACCGACATTGACGCAAGTTCCGTCTAAAGTGGCGTCATGTCGATCCGACCGGGCCCCTACCGCGACAGTCAGGGCCTGACCCTCGAGGACTACCCGCGGCCGTCGCTCGCGGTGGACACGGCGGTGATCACCGTCGCTAACGACGGGCGACTCTGCGTCCTCCTGACTCGGACGATCGACCCACGCGGCGATGCCGATGCGTGGCGCCTGCCGGGAACGTTCGTCCACCCCGGCGAGACGCTCGCTCTGGCCGTGCTGCGCTCGCTCGAGTTCAAGGTCGGCGTGGTCGGGCTGAACCCGCGGCAGCTGCGCGTCTTCGACGCACCTGACCGGGACGACCGTGGCTGGGTGGTCTCCGTCGCCCACCTCGACGCCGTGCGGGCAGACCGGATCCCCCTGCGAGACCAGGCCGCGCTCGTCCCCGTCGACGAGCTCCCGCCACTCAAGTACGACCACGACGAGATCATCCGATCAGCCGTGGCAGCGCTGAGGTTCGACTACCGACGATGGCCGGACCCCGCCCGCTTGCTCCCGGACGGCCCCTTCACTGTCCGCGATCTGCGGTTGATGCACGAGCAGGTCCTGGGGGAGCGGCTCGTCGCCGACACGTTCCGCAGGACGATGCTCCCGCACCTACGGGCGGTGGGGGAGTTCCGGCGCGGCGCCCGAGGCAAGCCTGCCGAGCTGTTCCTGCGCGCGAAGTCCTGAGTCCGGGCGGCCGAGCGAGGCCGGACTGCCGAGTCATGACCTCCCGGCAGGTCTGCCGAGAGGTCAGCACTGGGACTGCCGAGTCATGACCTCCCCGTAGGTGTGCCGAGAGGTCAGCACCGCTCACCGCTCGTGCCACCGGATTCGGTCGGATGTTCAATTCATACATCTCCGGCGCAATCCGCTTCGAGTGGTTGGCCACCTGGGCCACGAGCCGCATCGGCTCGTCGAGCTGCGGCGTCGAGAGCCCGGCCACTGCCTCATAGGCGTGTCGGTCCCACCGGCCGAGCATGCGCAGGACCGGAGCAGCGCCCGAATCGACGAGAGTCGACCGACGCGGTCAAGGGCAAACCCGCAGGTGGCAGCGCCGGCCCAACGGTCTCCGATGGCTCGTAACGCTTTCCGATCCCCGTCCCGGCGCGCTTCGCTCTGCGCTAGGGCGCTCGCTTCGGTGACAACGCTGACATTCGCGACAGCGCCGTCAGGGCGGCGTTCAACAGCCCCTTCGCTCCGTTCGTCCTGGTCTCGACGAGCGTCGGCCGAGAGGGCATCGACTTCCGCTGGTGGTGCCACGCGGTCGTCCATTGGAATCTTCCCTTCCCCGGAGCTCGGTCGACTTCGAGCAGCGCGAGGGCCGCGCGAACCGCTTCGCCGGACACGCAATCCGTCGAAACGTCGCCGCAGCGCACTGGCGCGACGTGCAAGCCTCGGTCGACCCCGACCAATGGGTCGGTGCCATCGGCCCCGTTCGACCTGAAGGGAGTAGTTTCAAGTCTCAAGTCTGGAAGCAAGCGACCGATTGTAGACAGGTGGGGGTTTGATGACGGAGTCAGCGTTCGAGCCATTGAGGCTCGTGTACGGGACGGTGCAAGAGGGCGACATATTCGGTGTGGTGCTAGATGCCGAATTGGCCGCGAAGTACGGTGCGATCGTGAACGCGACCACCCTGGGCGAATATGTTGCGGCGGGAGAATGGAATGGCGATTGGGAGGGCTACGTCGAAGACTGCGTCTCGGGCGACAATCCGGTGCCGTCCCGTGACGACCCGTTCGACGCTGGGGAGTGGCGTGAGGGCTATGGGGGGCAGTTCCCCGAGGAAGTGGGGTGGGAACGGGGATCCAAGGTCGTTGAGCGACTGGTCAGCGAGGACCCCAATGGGCTGAACAAAATCAGCAGCGGCGGCGCGTCCCCCAGCGGCAACATTAGTAGCATCGACGGGCCACTTGACCAACTCGCACTCATCGCGGAACGCATCGACCCCAAAGTCGACGGGGTCATCCTTGAGCGTGACGACGCCCTCGTCAGGTTCGCGTTACCGGATGCTTTCTACGTATAGCCGATTGGGTGCCCAACCGCTGGGTTGGGTGTCTACGGGGCCAGCCGAGTCCCCGAAAATGCGCTCCTGCATATGTGTGATTGGTGCCGGGCGTCGGTCCCAACGGCGCCCACTCGTCGTGCGCTGGCGTCGAACAAGGGGATCGAGCCGAGGTGCTTTGTGCGGCTGGCGGAGGCTGCCTCGCCTTTTCGTTGGGCGCGCTCGGTGGCGTAGGACGCCCGCGGCCCGAACGGCAGGATCATCGGCGCCGGTAAGGAGTTCGCGGCTTCGATTGGGGTCCGCCGGTGCAGAGCCAACTCGCGAGGGTCGACGATTCACACCTGGTCCAGATGTGTCACGTCGTGCCGGACACCGAGATCGCCTGCGAGCCCGACGTAGACGCCCGTGCGTACGGCGTTAGCTCGTCCCGGTCCGGCCGGGAGGTTTCGCGGCTGGCTAGTGTGCGTATGGGTCGTACCCCTCCTCCTCCTGGAAGGTCATCCCGGTCTTGCCCCAGCCGGCTTTGTCGGTCGGGTCTGTCGCCCATGTAGGCATGGCGGCCCACGCTTCGGCTTCGGTGTCGAACGGGCCGGCGTAATACGCATCGATGTCGAGCGGGTTGGGCCATCTGGCCCACCAGTTGCCGGTCACGTTGCCTCCTCGAAGTGAAGCGCCCCAGGTTCTCGGCCGCTCCATTTGCTCTGCAGCGCTTTCGGCCCGCAGCACCGGAATGACCCCCGATGGTGCGTCAGGGCTGTTCAGGTCGGTCTCCACCTCGTCGGGGTTCTCCGGCCACGGCTGGGACAAGAACAGGTCGATGTCGGCTGCGTACTTCTCCGCCAGTGCGGCTTTCTGCGGGTTAGTTGCTTCCAGTGCCCGGTGTGCTTTCACGAGCAGCTCTCGGGCGTCGCCGCCGAGTCTCATGTACTCCGGGGACAGGAAGGGGTGGGTGTCGGACTCCGCCAATGTCGCCAGAGCCAGATCCCACAGTGCGTCGCCAGACGGTCGCGGGGATGGTGCATCCGCGGACGGAGTGTCTTCCGGCGGTGGCGTGGCCGGCACAGCCGGCTCGAGCAACCCGTTCAACTCGGTAGCTGCGGTCCGCGGTTCGCCGGTCACGGGCGGGACGCCGTCTTGCGGGTGGGGCTCGGGCTGCTGAGGTTGACGTTTCCTCCGATGATCATGTCCATCAGGTACCAGCCGTCGGTCAGCGGCTCCCATGCTCCGTTGACAAGGAGGTACTGGTCCTTCGGTGGATCGGTGCCCATGTAGTAGTAGCTCTCGTCTCCGGCCTCATGCTCGTACACGTAGTACCCGTGTGCTCTGCCGTAAGCGGTCATCGGTGGACCCTTCGCCTGTGCATCTCGTGCACATCTTTGCTGCTTCGGTGTGGACTTGCCCAGTGCTGTACCGGGAGCCTGACCCGGTTTCCCGGCCAGTTGCGGTGTGGTGATCATGCCGCCGCGGTCGCGGCGGTGTGTAGGTCCTCGAACTCGTTCGGGGACCGGTAGCCGAGGCCGGAGTGGCGTCGGAGCGGGTTGTAGAAGCCTTCGATCCATTCGAAGATCGCCGAGGCGAGCTCCTCGCGGTTGGCCCAGGAGCGCCGGTCCAGGAGCTCGCGCTGCATGGTGGACTAGAGCGACTGTGATGCCGACGTCGCGGACGGCCAGGCGATACGAACTCCAAGGGCTGGACTATGCCGACGTAACGCCCAAGTGCGACTCGGTTGGCGAGCTGGTGTTCTCCAGACGTCGGGGAACAGTCGCTCGACGGGCTTGCACCCCCTGCGCCCTGCGCGGCGCGCCAGCAGGCCCGCGGCTGCCACCGGCGTCGGGCGAGCGCTGGGCGGGTCTCTCCTGGCGTTCGTGAGCGGTGTCCGGCAGAGTCGGCCGCGGCAGCAGAGCGTGCATCCGCACCGTTCGCAGGCCCGACGCCGGAGGAGGAGCGCGATGACCGTGATGGACCGCTTCAGCCTGGAGGGCCGGACGGCGGTGGTGACAGGCTCCACTCGCGGCCTGGGGAGGGCGTTCGCCCGGGCGCTGGCCGAGGCGGGCGCGAACGTCGCGATCGTCGGGCGCGACGGTGCCGCGGCAGCCGAGGTGGAGCGGGAGCTGGCGGCCGTCGGCGGCCGCTCCGTCACCGTCCTCGGCGACGTCACGGTCCGGACGGACGTGGAGCGGGTGCTCGACCGCACCGTCGAGGCCTTCGGGCGGGTCGACGTGCTCATCAACAACGCTGGGACGTGCATCCACAAGCCCGCCCTCGACGTCTCCGACGAGGAGTGGCGCGAGGTGATGAGCGTCAACCTCGACGGGCTGTGGATCGCTAGCCAGGTCTTCGGGCGCCACATGATCGAGTCCGGCGGCGGTTCGATCGTCAACGTGGGCTCGATGTCGGCGTCGATCGTCAACCGGCCCCAATGGCAGCCCGCCTACAACGCGTCGAAGGCGGCGGTGCACCACCTCACGCGCAGCCTGGCAGCCGAGTGGGCGCCGGCGAACGTGCGCGTCAACGCGATCGCCCCGGGCTACATGCACACCGACATGGCGCCGGTGGACCAGCCGCAGTTCCGGCGGTACTGGATCGAGGACGCGCCTCAGCAGCGCGCCGGCGAGCCGGACGAGCTCGGGCCGGCCATCGTCTTCCTGGCGAGCGACGCGTCGAGCTTCATGACAGGCTCTGTGCTCACCATCGACGGCGGATACAGCGTGTTCTGAAGGTCGTGACGGCCAAGACCACCCCCAGCCGTCGGGTTCGCGGCAACGAAGAGCCGCGGACTGTATGGTCAATTTCGTTCAGAGTGTATTGACGCGGGCTACACTTTGAGCATGGTTCAGGTGGATAGGCGGGAGGACGKCCGACACGACAAGACCCGCCTCGCTGTGCGCCCGATGCGGACTGTCAGACCGGCCGATCTCGAGCAGCACTACGTCAATCCACGGGCCGTCCTGCGCGACCGTGCCGCGAAGGGTGAGGTCCACAAGATTGCCTACGGCACGTACGTCGCTGTGCCAGACGATGCGCACGACCAAACGAGGTGGCGGCCAGGGCTGGAGGCTGCGGCTGCCGCGGTGGCCACGGCAATCTTCGGCGACCGCGTCGCGGTTCTGATGGGAATGACCGCTGCCCGACTTCTCGGGGCCGCACCCCGTGCGCGTGGCCATGCCACGGTTGCCGCGCCACGGCGCCACCGCGATGTGCCGCTTACCGACCGGCGCGACGCGGTCATCCATTTTGTCCGCCGTGACATGGACGCCGTCGACACCCAGCCTGTCGCGACGGAGCTCGGGGTCGCGCTGATCACGACGCCGGAGCAGACCCTCGTCGATCTCGCGCGCGACCGCACGCTCAACAAGGCCGACCAGCACGCAGCGATGCTGGCGCTCGCGCGGAACGTCGACTGGGACCGGGTCGCGGCGCTGGCAGCGAAGCAGCGGGGACGAACCGTGGCGGAGCCGGTGCTCGCGCGCGTTCGGCGTGAGGTCCAGCAATGACCGAGTCGGCGATCTACGACGTCGCCGACCGTTTCGGCGTCGACTTGGAACAGGTACGGCGTGACCACGTGATCTCGCACGTTCTTGGGTCGATATCGCGACGAGCCCAGGACCGCTTCATCTTCTACGGCGGCACCGCTCTGTCGCGTACATGGCTGCCCGATGCTCGACTGAGCGAAGATGTCGACCTGATGGTGATCGGCCGCCGCCGCGAGCGTGCCGACGCTCTGGTCCGCCGCCGTCGACGCGGACGTTGCCAAGCCGTTCCTGGGCGTGCAGTGGTCGAAGGACCCGCGAGACGCACGCGATGCCGAGGCCGTCATGCTCACGACCGGAACCGGCGCCGTCATCAAGTTCCAGCTCGTCGACACGAACGGCCGTCCGGGCCCGAACCGACGAGATGCGCTCTACTCGCTCGCGAGCAAACCCGCAGGTAGCGGCCCCAGCGCTACCGTTTCAGACGGCTCTCAACGCTTTCGATTCCCGCCCCCTCCATAATCCCTGCGCCTCTGACCTGCACAGACCGTGATCTTCACGGCCGACACTCCGTGTGGGCCGAGGATCATCAGTCGTTCGTCTCCGTTGAGGATGCGATCCTCGGCCCAGGCGCCGTCGTGAAGGCGAAGCTCCCCCACGCTGTCGATCTCGAGCAAGGATTCCTCCCGACTGAAGTCGATCATCGCCTGGCGTCCCAGGGCGATGTATTCGTGGTCTCCGGTGTGCAGGACGATTCCGAACGGACGCGAGTCTGCGGGGGAGGGTGCGTGGGCGGTCGGCAGAGTCTCGTCGGGAAGCGGGGCTGGCTCGGGCAGTCGGACACCCGCATCGAGC